>NZ_JBSAXC010000012.1:0-204788 GCF_053427725.1 Burkholderia sp. PU8-34 | reverse complement strand
AACGCTGTTCATCACCGCGGTGACGATCGGCGTGATCGTCGTGAACCAGATGATGCTCGCGCGTGAACGCCGGCGCGTGGCGGACATGAAGGCGGCATTTGCGGCGGCCTGAGCGCCCTCCTCTTCCCATCATTCGATAACAACCGATGCGCGCCGCCTCGTGCGGCGCGCGCTCTGAACACGCATTGACAGGCACACGACAAGGAGCATCCACAATGAAGAAGAAACTGATCTGCCTGCTGGTGGCCGGCGCGTTGCCAGGCATCGCGCTGGCCGACTCGACATCCGCCCAGATCAAGGCGCTGCAGGCGCAAGTCGCCGCGCTGCAGAAGCAGATGAAGGCGATGCAGGCGCAGCTCACCGCGAAGCCGGGCAGCACCGTCGCCGGCACGACGGGCAAGGCGGGCACGACCGGCGCGGCAGGCGGCGCAGCCGTCGCGGCGGCGAGCGTCGACGCGTCGTCGCCCGACTACGGCAAGGCGCCCGCGGTGCTGACCAACGACGACGTCACCGAGATGAAGCAGCAGATCGCGAACCAGCAGCTGAAGGTCGACTCGCTGTCGGACGCGGCCAACACCGGGCCGATCGCGGGCCTGTCGGTGACGGGCTACATCGATCCGACCTACATCTACAACCGCGCGGCCGGCGGGTCGTCGTTCCTGTTCGCGAACCACGAGAGCGCGTACAACTACTTCAACAGCACGTTCGGCGATCTCTACCTCGACATCAAGAAGACCTTCGGCGTCGGCCCGATGGCGCCGTCGGCCGAGATCACGCTGATGCCGAACCGCGGCAACGGCATCACGCTGCTGCAGAACTCGCGCGGCAACATCGGCAACAACATCCTGAACACGGCGGTCGTCAACGTGCCGATTACGGCCGAGACGACGCTCGTCGCCGGCCTGATCCCGAGCTTCGGCGGCTACGAGGTGCAGCAGTCGAACCAGATGCTCACGCTCACGCACAACCTGCTGTACGACTTCTCCGATCCGGGCAGCTACATCGGCGCCGGCGCGAACTACACGAAGGGCAACTGGGCGTGGAAGTTCTTCCTCGGCAACGAGCAGTACCGCACCTACGGCTCGGTCACGCAGACGGGCACCAATGCGCTCGGCGACCCGATCACGACCAGCAACAAGGTGCCGACCTTCACCGCGCGCGCGGACTACACGTGGTCGAGCGCGCTCGACATCGGCGGCTCGTTCAACATCGGGCGCCAGACGCTCGCGAGCGCGATCGATTCGAACGGCGTCGTTCACTACGGCCCGGGCGGCAACGCACCGAGCGCATATGGCGCATTCTTCTTCGGCGAACTCGACGCGACCTACACGCTCGCGGACGTGCAGTACAACGCCGAAGTCGACTACGGCCGGCAGGATCATGCGGCGTTCAACGGCGGGTTCGCGCAGTGGTACGGGCTGTCGCTGCTCGCGCACCGCAAGTTCAACGCGCCGGTGGTCGGCCGCATGGGCGTGACGCTGCGCTACGATGCGCTCGTCAACAGCAAGAACGGCGGCGGCGGCGGCGGCATCGCGCTGAACGGCAACGGGATGGATCCGAACAACGGCTTCGGCGTCGACGCGGACTGCCTCGCGACGTCGAAGGCGAACGGCGGCCTCGGCTTCGAGTGCAAGGGCGCGATCCGTCAGGACGTCGCGCTCGACCTGCTGTTCTATCCGACCCAGCAGATTACCGTGAAGGTCGAATACCGGCACGACTGGGCGAACAACAAGGTGTTCCTGCGCAACGACGGCTCGTACGGCAAGTCCAACGACCTGCTCGCGACGCAGTTCATCTACTCGTTCTGACGCTGGGCGCGCGGGACGCCGTGCGGCGCGCACGGCGTCCCGTGCCGTTTTTCGGGCACAAATCCGGCGCGTGTCGCGCCGCATGGAGGGAGTCGGTCTGATGACCCAGTCATTCACCCGCCGCGCCGACGCGCTCGCGCGCGACTCGTATTACGAAGCGACCGCCGCGCGCCCCGCGGTCGATGATCCTGTACTCGACGACACGCTCGACGTCGACGTGTGCGTGATCGGCGCCGGTTTCGCCGGCTTGTCCACTGCGCTCGACTGCCGCGCGCGCGGGCTGTCCGTCGCGGTGATCGACGCGCATCGTCCCGGCTGGGGCGCGTCGGGACGCAACGGCGGCCAGGCGATCACCGGCTTCGCGAAGGACGAGGAGATCGAGCGCCAGCTCGGCGCGAACGGCGCACGCGCCGCGTGGGCGCTGTCGCTCGACGGCGTCGCGCTGATCGCCGAGCGCATCGCGCGCTACGGCATCGACTGCGACTTCACGCGCGGCTACCTGACCGTCGCGACGAAGCCACGCCGCATCGACGACCTGCACGACTGGATGGACGCGGCGAAGGCGCGCTGGGGCCATCCGTCGCTGACGTGGCTCGACACCGGCACGATCCGCGCGCGCATCGCGTCCACCCGCTACCTCGCAGGCGTCTACGACCCGCTGTCCGGCCACCTGCATCCGCTCAAGTACTGCCTCGGTCTCGCCGATGCCGCACGCCGCGAAGGCGTCGCGCTGTTCGCGCACACGCCCGCGCTCGACGTCGTGCGCGGCGCGCGGCCCGTCGTGCGCACGCCGTCCGGCGAGATCCGCTGCCGGTTCGTCGTCGCGTGCTGCAACGCGGGCCCGGGCGGCGTGCTGCCCGCAGCGACCGCCGCGCGCATCGCACCGATCGCGTCGTACATCATCGCGACCGAGCCGCTCGGCCAGGCGCGCGCCGATGCGTTGATCGCACAGCGCGAAGCCGTGTGCGACAACAATTTCTTCCTCGACTACTTCCGCTTGTCGGCCGATCACCGGATGCTGTTCGGCGGCCGCGCGGATTCCGCGGGCGCGTCGCCCGCCGCGCTCGCCGAAACGATCCGGCGCCGCATGACCGGCGTATTCCCGCAGCTCGGCGACGTGCGCGTCGACTACGCGTGGGGCGGCTTCGTCGACGTCACGCGCAACCGCGCGCCGGATTTCGGCGCGCTCGATCCGAACTTCTTCTACGTCCAGGGCTTCAGCGGCCATGGCGTCGCGCTGACCGGCATCGCCGGGCGCACGATCGCCGGCGCGATCGCGGGCGACACGCGCGCGTTCGACCTGTTCGCGCGCCTGCGCCATCGCCGCTTTCCCGGCGGCGACGCGTGGCGCCAGCCCGCGCTCGAACTCGGGATGCTGTATCACCGGGTGCGCGAGCTGTTCTGAATCCTTCATTCGCTTTCCTGACCATGCAGACATTCGCGAACCAGCCGCATGCCGCGTCGTACTACGCGGCCACCGTCAACGATACGACCCGCCACCCGCCGCTTGCCGGCGCGACCGACGCCGACGTGTGCGTGATCGGCGCGGGCCTGACCGGCCTGTCGGCCGCGCTCAATCTCGCCGAGCGCGGCTTTTCGGTGACCGTGCTCGAGGCGTCGCGGGTCGGATGGGCGGCGAGCGGACGCAACGGCGGCCAGCTGATCGGCGGCTACGCGTGCGACATCGACACGTTCGCGCGCTATCTGCCCGACGCGGACGTGAAGCGCATCTGGGAGATGGGGCTCGAGACCCTGGCGCTCGTGAAGTCGCGCATCGCGAAGCACGACATCGACTGCGCGCTGGTGCCCGGCTACCTGACCGCCGCGAATACCGAGCGCGATGCCGATGCGCTGAAACGCTGGCGCGACGACGTCGCGAAGCGCTTCGGCCATGACCGCCTGCATTTCGTCGACGAGCAGGATCTCGGCGCCTTCGTGCAGTCGTCGCGCTATCGGGGCGGCCTGTACGACCCCGACAGCGGCCACCTGCATCCGCTCAACTACACGCTCGGCCTCGCGCGCGCCGCCACCGACGCCGGCGTGCGCATCCACGAGAACAGCTGCGTGACGCGCGTGCGCGACATCCCGGCCGGCCATCTCGTCGAGACGGCACAGGGCCATGTGCGCGCGCGCTTCGTCGTGCTCGCGTGCAACACGTATCTCGGTACGCTCGCGCCCGCGCTGTCGAAGAAGATCATGCCGGTCGGCACCTACGTGATCGCGACCGAGCCGCTCGGCGAAGCGCGCGCGGCCGCGTTGATGCCCGCGCGCGCCGCGATCTGCGACAGCCGCTTCGTGCTCGACTATTTCCGTCCGGCGCCGGACACGCGGGTCGTCTGGGGCGGCAAGGTCAGCTATTCGACGCTGCCGCCGCGCAATCTCGCCGCAGCGATGCGCGGCGACATGCTGAAGACGTTTCCGCAGCTCGCGGACGTGAAGGTCGAATACGCATGGGGCGGCTTCGTCGACATCACGATGAACCGCGCGCCGCATTTCGGGCGCGTCGCGCCGACGATGTATTTCGCGCAGGGTTTCTCGGGACACGGCGTGAACACGACCGCACTCGCGGGCAAGCTGCTCGCCGAGGCGATCGACGGGCAGGCGAGCCGTTTCGACCTGTTCGGCAAGGTCAGGCATCGCGATTTCCCGGGCGGCGCGCTGCTGCGCACGCCGGCGCTCGTCGCAGCGATGAGCTGGTATCGGCTGCTGGACGCATTCGGCTGGCATTGAGCGCGTACCGGCCGGTGCGCGCGGCGGGCGACCGGCCCGCGTGAACCGGCACGGCCATGCGGCGGCACGACACGCCGCGCGCGGCGCCTCCTCACGCCGCGGCTAGTCCGCCACCTTCTGCCGCATCGTGACGAACTCCTCGGCAGCGGTCGGATGAATGCCGATCGTGTCGTCGAACTGCGCTTTCGTCGCACCGGCGCGAATCGCGATCGCGATGCCCTGGATGATCTCGCCCGCGTCGCGGCCGACCATATGTGCGCCGACGACCCGCTGGCTGTCGCGCGCGACGACGAGCTTCATCAGCGTGCGCTCGTCGCGTCCGGTCAGCGTGTGGCGCAGCGCCTTGAACGACGTGCGGTAGATGTCGACGTCACGATGCACGTCCCGCGCGCGCGCCTCGGTGAGGCCGACGGTGGCGACCTCCGGCTGGCTGAACACCGCCGACGGCACCCATTCGTGATCGGCCGCGACGGGCCGTCCGCTGAACAGCGTCGCCGCCAGCAGGCCGCCGTCGCGCGTCGCGACCGGCGTGAGCTGCGGGCGCGACGTCACGTCGCCGATCGCATGGATCGACGCGACCGACGTCGCCGAATACGCATCCACCGCGATCGCGCCGCGCGCATCGAGCGCGACGCCCGCCTGTTCGAGCCCGAGGCCCTCGACGTTCGGCACGCGCCCGGTCGCATAGAGCACTGCGTCGTACGGCCCGTGCTGCGCGCCGCCGCCCCGCACGCTCAGCGTGCCGTCGTCGGCGCGCTCGATCGCGTCGACCGAGGTGCGGGTATGGATCGTCACGCCCTGCTTCGCCATTTCGTCGGCGAGGAAGTGCCGGACGTCGTCGTCGAAGCCGCGCAGGATCTGCTCGCCGCGATAGAACAGGTCGGCCCGGCTGCCGAGCCCGTTGAAGATGCCCGCGAACTCGACCGCGATGTAGCCGCCGCCGACCACCGCGATGCGTGCGGGCAGCGTCGCGAGCGACAGCGCCTCGCGCGACGTGATCGCGTGCTCGATGCCCGGCAGCGGCGGCAGCGACGGGCGCGAGCCGGTCGCGATCGCGATGTGGCGCGCGGTGACGCGGCGCTCGCCCACCGCGACCGTATGCGCATCGACGAGCGTCGCGCGCCCCGCATGCATCTCGACGCCGGATTGCCACAGCAGGTTGATGTAGATGCCGCTCAGCCGGTTGATCTCGCGGTCCTTCGCGGCGATCAGCGCGGGCCAGTCGAGCGTGCCCGCGCCGAAGGTCCAGCCGAAGCCGCGCGCGTCGTCGACTTCATGCGGGTAATGCGATGCGTAGACGAGCAGCTTCTTCGGAATGCAGCCGCGCAGCACGCAGGTGCCGCCGATCTGCTCTTCTTCCGCAATGCCCACGCGCGCGCCGAATGACGCCGACATCCGGGCCAGCCTGACGCCGCCCGAGCCGGCGCCGATCACGAACAGATCGTAGTCGAATTCCATCGCATGCCCTCATCACAGTTCAGCAGTTCGGATGACGGCACGATAGCAAGATTCCGGTTTTCTTGCGGGACGCGGCGCGCGCAAAAAAAAACGGCGAGAGACATTGCCTCTCGCCGGTCAATCCAGCTGCCGGGTGTGCCATGCGTCACCGATCGACCGCATGCCCGACCTGCCGGTTGCGTGGCACCGGCTCCCCCGCCCGCGCGGTCTGCGCGGGCGCGGCCGAGCCGGCCGCCATGCTCATGCCTGCGACGTGTCGCTGCCGTCGGTCGCTTGCGTATCGTCTGCGGCTTCCTCGGGCTTCTCTTCCTTCTTCTCGAGCATGCCTTCGAGCGCTTCCGCGCCCTTGAAGCCGGCGACCGCAGCCGCGGCCTTCGTCAGCAGGCCCGCATCCGGATCGAGTTTCTCTGCGGCCTCGACGGCCCCCACGGCACCCGCGATTTCGCCAATGGTGTTCAGGATACCCATCGTCATCCCCTTTCAATGTCAATCGTGCGACGCATCGTCCCACGAAAAAAACCGGCGGACTGCTTTTGTCATCACCGGATACACAATTTACGGACTATGCCGACCACGCCCGCCGCGCGCACCGCAGCGACGCGCGCGCGTGCCCATGGACACACGCCGGGCGATGCACGCAGATTAACGGAAAGGTGTCGCGCGCACTGTAAAAATATGTTCTGGAATACCGACGGAAGCCTTACGGCTTATGCATTCGGCTATGTAGCGCACGCTGCATAGTCGCGCGTGCGCATGAAGACCGATGCCGCGACGCGGCCGGATGCGCGCACAAAAAAAAGAGGCCCAACGCAAGCTGCCGGGCCTCTTCGTCATCAGCCGGACATCGGTCCGGCGTCGTGCGTTCGTCAGAAGATATTGCGCAGGCCGATCGCAATACCCGTCTGGTTGCTGCGGCCCGGCAGTTCGACGTTGGCCGCGCCGTTCGTCTTGTTGAAATCGACAGTGCCGTAGATCTCGGTGCGCTTGCTGAGCGCGTACTCGGCGATGCCGACGATCGCGTAGCGGTTGCCGCTCGAGAGCGTGCCGTTCGCGGTCATCGCGTTGCGCATGTGATCGTAGTAGAACGCGCCCGTCAGCGTCAGCGGCGCGCTGACCTGCCAGCTCACGCCCGCGTACGGACCGTCGTCGATGCGGCCGGTGCCCTTCGCGACCGGAATCGTCTGCTGCGCGAGCAGGCTGTCGACAAAGCCCGTGTCGTCCTTCGAGCGCAGGTAGCCCGCGTAGACCTTCGCCTTGCTGAACGCGTAGACGACGTTCGCGTGGTAGATGGTCTGCTTGCGCGCCGAGTTGTCGCTGTTCTGCTGTGCGCCGGCCGCGATGCTCAGCGGACCCATCACGTACGACAGCGAGATGCCCCACGCGTTGCCCTTGCCGAGCGAGCCGGGGATCTGGCCGGAGAAGCCGCCGGCGCCGGTCGACTCGTAGTTCGTGCCGGTCGAGTACATCGCGGTCGCGGTCAGCCCGCTGAACGTGCCCGTGTACTTGATCTGGTTGTCCGCGTACAGCCCGCCGCCGAGCGCGACCGGCAGCCATGCGTTTTCGAGGTAGTTGCCGACCGTCAGCGGATCGTAGGTGTCCGACAGCAGGTCGAACAGCGGCGTCTTCTGGCGGCCGAGGGTCACGGTGCCGTACGGGCTTGCCACACCGACGTACGCCGCGCGGTTGAACAGGCGGCCGCTGTCCGCAAACGCGCCGTTCTGCAGGTTCACGCCGCTCTCGAGCTTGAACAGCGCCTTCAGGCCGCCGCCGAGGTCTTCCGTGCCGTAGATGCCGAAACGGCTGTTGGTGATCGCGCCGTTCGTCATCGACAGCAGGCCGTCGTTGTTGGCGTTTGCGTTGGTCAGGTAGCGGACGCTGACGTCGGCGACGCCCCAGAGCGTGACCGAGCTTTGTGCTGCTGCGTATTGGCTGGCGAATGCCAGGAAGGCGCCCCCTGCGAGTGCTGCGAGTCTGGTGGTCTGCTTCATGAGCGTTCCCTTTTTGTTGGTGTCTCCGTTCATTGCCGGCCGCGTGCGCAGCCGGGTGGGATCGCGCGCGTTCTTGGCGCGCGCGATGAGGGCAGAATCATAAGACGAGCCAGACCCTTGAAAGAAATTGAAACGCGCTGCGACGGCCGGATTGTCGCCCGCACACAACGCTGCGCCGCGCGGGGCTTGCCTGTGCGGCAGCGGATGTCGGTGATTTCGCCCCCGGGGCGCGCGGCGATCCTGTAAGAATCGGCCGCGGCGAGGGCGGAAAGGACGCGGGAAGAGGGAGAGATCGAGAGGGGCGGGACGCCGTCAGCCGGCCGCGACGCCGCCCGCGCGGCGCACGCCGCGGGGGCGCGAAAGCTCAGTTCTTCTTCAGATAGCAGGCCTTCAGCATCACGCTCATCCCGTCGACCTTGCAATCGACTTCGTGATCGCCGCCGACGAGGCGGATGCTCTTCACCTTGGTGCCCATCTTCAGCGTGATCGACGAGCCCTTCAGCTTGAGATCCTTGATCAGCACGACCGAGTCGCCGTCGGCGAGCACGTTGCCGTTCGCATCCTTGACGATGCGCGCCGCGTCATCGTCGGACGCTTGCGGTGCGGCGCTCGGCCACTCGTGTCCGCAATCGGCGCAAATATAGTGATCGCCGTCGGGGTAGGTGTTCTCCATCGCGCATTGCGGACAGGCGGGAATCGTCGACATGGTGCAAGGTCCTGCGGTTGAAAGCCCGCAGTATACCGGCCCGGTTCCGGCAGCCCGGCGTCGTCAACAGCGAGCCGCACGCGCAGCCGTGAGCGGGCGCTGGCCGCGCCCGGCGAGCGGTCACTGCCCGAAACCCGTCAGCCCGACCAGCGCGCCGCCCGCGAGCAGCCACAGCGGATGGATGCGCGTGCGATACGCAAGCACCGCGCACGCGGCGGTGATGCCCCACTGCACGGCCGTGCGGTTCGACGCCTCCGCGATCAGCACCGCGCTCGCCGCGACGAGGCCGGCCGTGACGGGCATCAGCCCCTGCTGCACGTAGCGCCGCCACGGACGGTTGCGAAAGCGCTCCCACGCGTGCAGCGCGAGCACGGTGACGACCGACGACGGTCCGAACTTCGCGAGCGACGCGACAAGCAGGCCCTGCCAGCCGGCCACATGCCAGCCGACGAGCGACACGATCATCATGTTCGGCCCGGGCGCCGCCTGCGCTAGCGCGAACAGCGCGGTGAACTCGTGCGCGCTCATCCAGTGGTGCACGTCGACGACCTGCCGCTGCATCTCGGGCAGGATCGTGTTGCCGCCGCCGAACGCGAGCAGCGACAGCTGGCTGAAGATGGTCGCGAGCGCGATCAGCGTGTCGGTCATTGCGCGCCTCCGTCATGCGGGCCGCGCTGCTCCGCGTTGCGCGGTACGTGCCGCGCGTCTGCATCAGACGCGCCGGATACGCCGGATGCGCCGGATGCGCCCGAGGCGCTCGGCCCGGGCGTAGCCCGTTGCCCGGCCGGTGCCGCCGCCGGCGCCGCCACCGGTTCCGCCCCGCGACGCGCAGCGAGCCACACGCTGAGCGGCGTCAGCACGAGCATCGTCGTCAGCAGCGGCATGCGCAGCACGGCGATCGCGACGAATGCGAGCGCCGCGATGCCGGCCGCCGCGCGCGCGTGCCGCAGCGGCTTCGCGACCTTCACCGCCATCGCCGCGAGCAGCCCGGCCGCCGCGGCCGCCAGTCCGGCGAACAGATGCTGGACCCGCGGGTCGTTCTCGGTCTTCGCATACAGCACGCCGAGCGCGACGACGACGAGCGTCGGCCCGGCGATCAGCCCGAGTATCCCGGCGAACGCGCCCGGCACGCCGCGAAAGCGCATCCCGACCGCGACCGACAGGTTGATCACGTTGCCGCCGGGCAGGAACTGGCACAGGCCGAGCAGATCAGTGAATTCGTCGGCGGTGAGCCAGCGGCGCTCGTCGACGATCGTGCGCCGCGCGAACGGCAGCGCACCGCCGAACGACATCAGCCCCAGGGAGAGAAAGCCGGCGAACAGCTCGGCGAGCCCGACGCTGCGCGGGCGGCCGGCTGGCGGCGTGGAGACGGATTGCATGGGAGTCCTCGACAAACGACAGGTCGAGCGTACCGCCATCCGGCGCCCGCGCAAATCGATTTTATCGGTGTGTCGTTGTGATCTAGAATCACAAGCATGGCACGCGATCTCCCGCCCTTTTCCGCGCTTCGGGCCTTTGAAGCCGCGGCACGACACGAAAGCTTCAGCGCCGCGGGCAACGAGCTGCATGTGACTCACGGTGCCATCAGCCGGCAGATCGCCGGGTTCGAGGCCTGGCTCGGCAAGCCCGTGTTCCATCGGCTCGGCAAGCGCGTGAAGCTCACCGACGAAGGCCGCCAGTACCTGGACACCGTGCGCGCCGCGTTCGACAGCATCGCGCTGGCAACCGAGCGCCTGCGGGCCACCGGCACCGCGCGCGTGCTGCGCATCAATGCGCTGCCGACCTTCGCGATGAAATGGCTGCTGCCGCGGCTGTCGCGTTTCCAGCGCGACGTGCCGAACGTGGAGCTGAAGCTGTCGACGTCGAACGCGCCGCTCGACACGCTCGACGGCTTCGACGTCGCGATCCGCCGCGGCCCCGGCCACTGGCCGAACTGCGCGAGCGGCCGCTTTCTCGACGAGAGCGTGATCCCGGTGTGCAGCCCCGCGCTGCTCACGCGCACGCCGATCGCGCGCGCCGACGATCTCGCGCGCCATGTGCTGCTGCATTCGGATACGCGCCCGGAGGGCTGGCGCGACTGGTTCGCCGCGGCCGGCGCGACGCTGAAGGCACGCAAGCGGCAGTCGTTCGACCACTTCTACCTCGCGCTGCAGGCGGCGGTCGACGGACTCGGCGTCGCGCTCGGCCCGCTGCCGCTGATCGACGACGAGCTCGCGAGCGGACGGCTCGTGATGCCGCTCCCCGGCCCGCGCATCGCGACGCGCAGCTACTGGTGGATCACGCCGCGCGAGCGCGCGGACGAGCCGCTCGTTGCGCAGTTCTGCGCATGGCTGGAAGCACAGGCGAACACCAACGCATGACGCGTTGCGCACCCTCACACCTGATCGAAACGCAAGCGCTGCGCTGCCGCCCGTCCCCGCACACGTTGCAAGGCTGAAACCATTCCGCACGCGTCGCGTGCGCTTCCCGAGCGAATTCGCTGACGCGCCGCAGGCACGCTCCCCCCGTTATTCCAGCCGCTCCGCACCACGCCTGGCGCGCCGCCCGTCGGCTCCGCCGCCGCACGTTTCACGCCTGAAACATCGCCGCCTCCGAAACGTTGCACGGCTGCAAACATCGACCGCCCAGCCCCGGCCCGCGCGGCAATCCACGCGCTGGCCCGCTGCTTGCTCATGCAGCCGTGCAGACAATTACGACTGCACGGCCGAGCGGCTCGATGCAGGCGACAAACAATCATCAAGCAAGTCGGGGAAATCATGTCGAACATCATTTCGGCCGTCACACGGCTGCTGTCTCGCATCACCGCTCCTGTTACGCATCCCCTGACGCCGACGGCGCAACTTCGCGCCGTCGACGTCCGATGCGCCGACACGGTCCACACCGTCACCCGACGTCACGACGCCTCGATTCGATAGTCGAACCCCGGGAAGCCCCAGCGGGGCGCATGCGCGCCACGACGACGATCCGCGCCGTTCACGCGGTCAATGCCGCCTGAGGCCGCCCCGCGAGCAAACAAGCGCGCGGGGCGGCGACGGCTGCGAGACGTCGTACGCCCCGCAGCGCCGAGCCAGGCCTCCCGAGCCCCAAGCGCCGCGCCGATCCGGCCGGCGCATACCGACACGAAGGAGGCACCCACCCAGCAAACGACCCGATTCCGACACGACCAGAAGACCCATCGCGCCTCCGGACGATCGAGATCCCGTCCCGAATGCCAGTCTCGTCGCACCGGCCGCACTTTTCAGCTTTCAAGGGAGAAACCCATCATGAAGCAACCCGTACTGATCAAGGCGGCGCTTGCCGCATCGCTCGCTTGCGCGGCCGTCGCTGCATCGGCCGGCCAAACCAGCTCGACGTTCGGCGTGTCCGCCACCGTCAACGCAACCTGCCTGATCGACTCGGCGAGCGCGCTGACCTTCCCCGCCTACACGCCTGGCACCGGCGACCAGATAGCGCAGTCGGCGATCACGGTCCGCTGCACGAACGGCACGAACTTCAACATCGGCCTGAATGCCGGCACCACGTCGGGCGCCACGGTGACGAACCGCATCATGACGAGCGGCTCGAATCAGCTCAATTACGCGCTGTATCAGGATTCGAACCGCACGATCGTCTGGGGCAACACGCCTCCGACCGACACCGTCAACGGCATGGGCGCAGGCATGGCGATGGCCCAGGCGATCACCAAGACCGTCTACGGCAAGGTGCCGGACCAGCCCAACGCGGTGCCGGGCAGCTACGCCGACACGGTGACGGTCACCGTGACGTTTTAGTGCCGCGCGGGAGGGCCCGCCGCATCCCGCATGCGCGCGCCCTCCCCACCGGCCGCCGCCGCGCCCGTCGCGCGCAGCGCTGCGCATGGCGACGCGAATCTCATAGGGGTAGAACTGCGATGAAACCGAACATGTGCCAACTCGCGAAGTGGATCGCGGCCGCCGCGCTTGCGGCCGCATGCGTCGACAGTCATGCCGCGAACTTCACGGTGTCTCCCGTTCGCGTCGAGCTGTCCGCGGCGCACACGAGCGTCGCGCTCACGGTCAGGAACGAGTCGGCCGACGAGCCCGTGATCGTCCAGCTGCGTACCGCCGCGTGGTCGCAGAACGCGGGCGACGACGTCTATGCGTCCACCGGCGACCTGATTGCCGCCCCGCCCATTTTCACGATCCCGCCCGGCGCTTCGCAGGTCGTGCGGGTCGGCCTGCGACACGCGCCGAGCGCGGACCAGGAGACCGGCTACCGGCTCTATCTGCGCGAAGTGCCGCCCACGCCGAAGCCGGGGTTCGCCGGCGTGCAGATCGCGCTCGAAATGAGCCTGCCGATCTTCGTAAGGCCGAAGACCGACACCGCCCCTCGCCTGCGCTGGGCAGCGGACCCGCATCCGAACGGCGCCGGCATGCTCGCGCTGCGCGTGACCAACGAAGGCACGGCGCATGCGCAGGTGGCGAACCTCGAGCTGCTCACGCCGGGCAGCGACCGGCCGGTCGCCACGCATGCGGAATTCGCCTACATTCTGCCGGGCCAGTCGCGGCAGCTGGTGTTCAGATCCGGCTCCGGCGCCGCACCGGCCGTTGCTTCCGGATTGCGTCTGGTCGGCTACTCCGATGCGGGCAACATCGACTCCACGATCGCGCCGAGCGACCGCTAAGGCGGCGATCCTGATCGCGATCATCATGAACGCACGGATGACATTCGCGGACGAACGCCCTGTCGCGGCACCAGCGGCGCATGATGCGGCGGGCGGCACGGCGGGCGGCGCGGCCGAGCTGCTGTATCAGGTCGACATCAACCGGCAGGGGCTCGACGAAACCGCGCTGCTGATCAAGGCGAGCGACGGCGAATTCTACGTGTCGGCCGACGACCTGAAGCGCTGGCGGCTCAAGGTGCCCGACGTCCGGCCGCTGGCCGGCGCCGACGCGCCGTTCTACCCGCTGAAATCGATCGCGGGGCTCGCCTGCACGGTCGACGAGCAGAACCTGACGATGTCGATCAGCGTGCCTGCCGACGCATTCGTCGGCGCGTCGTTCGACGAGACGGTGCGAAACCGCCCGCCCGCGGTCGAGCCGGGCATCGGCGGCTTCTTCAATTACGACCTGCTCGCGGAGCAGGCCGCGGGCCAGACGCATGGCTCGGGCCTGTTCGAGCTCGGCTTCTTCAACCGCTTCGGCGTCGGCGTCGGCACGTTCCTCGCGGACGAGTCGGGCCCGACCCGGCGGCTGACGCGCCTCGAAACCACGTGGACGACCGATCGGCCCGGCAAGCTCGCCAGCCTGCGCATCGGCGACGCGATCAGCCGCCCCGGCATGTGGGGCCGCGCGATCCGCTTCGGCGGCATTCAGTACGCGACCAATTTCGCGACGGAGCCCGGGCTCGTCACGATTCCGCTCCAGGGCGTGAGCGGGCAGGCCGTGCTGCCGTCGACCGTCGACGTCTACGTCAACAACGCGCTCACGTCGACGCGCGACGTCGCGCCCGGCCCGTTCGCGATCAACAACGTGCCCGTGGTGACCGGCCAGGGCGACGTGCGGGTCGTGGTGCGCGACGTCATGGGCCGCGAGCAGGTGATCACCCAGTCGTTCTACGCGAGCGCGAATCTCCTCAAGCAAGGCATGCAGGACTTCTCGTACGAGGTCGGCAAGGAGCGGCGGGATTTCGGCCTGGCAAGCAACGACTACGGACGATGGTTCGCCAGCGCGACGCACCGGATCGGCGTGACCGACCGGTTCACCGGCGAGATCCACGCCGAAGCCGAAGCATCCCGGCAGAACCTCGGCGTCGGCGGCGTGATGCTGGCCGGGCCGCTCGGCGTCGTCAATGCGTCCGCGGCGGCGAGCCGCAGCGCCGACGGGCCCGGCGCCCTCGCGGCGATCGGCGTCGAGAGCCAGTCGGGCCTCGTCGACATCGGCGCGCACGCGCAATGGGCCACGCCGCATTTCGCGCAGATCGGGCTCGATCCGGACACGCCCGCGCCGAAGCTGCTGACGAGCTTCAACATCGGCGTCGGAATGGGCCGCTTCGGCTCGCTCGGGTTCGCGCACGTGTTCGTCGACGATCGCGACAACAACAAGGTTCAGCTGCTGTCGCTCAGCTACAGCGTTCAGCTCGGGCGCTTCGGCTTCGCGAACGTCAGCGTCAGCAAGCCGCTGAGCGGATCGGGCGCGACGACCGTCGGCGTCGCGTGGACGATACCGATCGACAACCGCACGAGCGCGTCCTTCACGATGACGCGCCAGCAGGGCGCCACCGACATGCTGGCGCAAGTACAGCGCAGCCTGCCGGTCGGCGAAGGATTCGGCTACTCGGTTCAGGCGGGCAACAACGCGCAGGATGCGAGCGCGATGCTGCAGACGCGCACCGGCACCTACAGCGTCGAAGCCGCGTCCTATCGCGGCCGGGCCGGCGTGCGGGCAAACGCGGCGGGCGGCGTCGCGTTCGTCGACGGCACGGCGCGCCTGTCGCGTCAGATCACCGACAGCTTCGCGCTCGTCAAGGTGCCGGGCTTCGCCAACGTCGGCATCCTCGCGGACAACCAGCTCGTCGCGCACACCGACGCCAACGGCGTCGCGCTGCTGCCACGGCTGCGCGCCTACGAAAGCAATCCGATCTCGATCGAGCAGGCCGACCTGCCGTTCGACGCGAAGATCGGCACGCTGAAGCTCGACGCGGTGCCTTATTTCCGCAGCGGCATGGCGCTCGAGTTTCCGGTCTCGCGTTCGCGCGGCGCGGTGCTCACGCTCGATCTCGAGAACGGCGCTCACTTGCCGGCAGGCGCGATCGTCACGGTTGACGGGCAAAAGGAAGCCTTCCCGGTCGGCCACGACGGCATCGTCTATCTCACCGGGCTGTCGGAGCAGAACCGCCTGCGCGCGACGTGGCGGGACCAGCAGTGCGACCTGACCGTCCGCTTTCCCGCCGGCGACGATCCGCTGCCGGACCTGGGCACCCATCTTTGCAAGGGAGTCACACCATGAGACATCGCAAGCATGCCGGGCGGCGTGACCGGCAGACGCGCCTGCGCGCCGCCGCGGCGGCGCTCGCGGCCGGCGCGGGCGTGCTGGCCGCGCTGCCCGCGCTCGCGGCGACGACCTGCACGTTGAATGCGCCGTCGTCGATGGTGTTCGGCACGTACGACACGATCAATGCCGCCACCTCCGCGATCACGATCTCGGTCAACTGCACCGGCAACGGCAACCCCACACCGATGGTGACGGCGAGCGCGGGCGGCGGCACCTTCGCGAATCGCGTGATGACGAGGACCGGCGGCACGCAGACGCTGGGCTACAACCTGTATCTCGACAGCGCGCACACGTCGATCTGGGGCGACGGCACGAGCGGCACGTCGGTGATTTCGTGGGGCAAGATCAACGGCGCCGGGACCGTCAACGCGACTGTGTACGGGCTGATCCGCGGCGGCCAGAACGTCGTGCCGGGCGGATACGCGGACCCGCACCTCACGATCACCGTCAATTACTAGATCGCCATCACGGACTCAGACAACAGGTGCAGACCATGAATCGAACCGAGACAGCGAGCGCCGCCGCATCGCGGCGCAGCCCATGCGGACGGACCCGCGCGGCGTCTGTCGCATCGAAGCGGGTCGCTCGCCGCACGCGAAGGCTGTTCGCCGCGACTGCCGCGATATCGACCGCCCTGTTGGCCGCCGCGCCGGGCCCGGCCGATGCGAAGCAGGCCACGCGGTCGGTGCAGGTCGGCGCGACGGTCCAGCCGTACGCGCGGCTCAAGGCGACCAGTCCGGCCCAGCTCGTGATCGCGAACAAGGATACGAGCATCGGCTACCTGAGCGTGACGAACGTCAACAACCCCGCCGGGACGACCCTTGCGGTCCAGACCAACGACCGGGTCGGGTACACCGTGCTGGTGCAGGTTGCCGCCGCCAGCCAGTCGCAGTTCAGCTCGATCGAGATCAGCGGAATCGGCAGCAAGGTCGTGCTTCCGGCGACGGGCGGCAAGATCGCCGTGCCGTATACGGCGCTCAACACGACCTTCACGGTGACCTATCGCTTCGTGTTCGCGCCGAAGGCGAAGGACGGGACCTTCGCATGGCCGGTGACGTTTTCGGTGCAGCCCAACCCATGACGGCCGGCGATCACCGGGGCCGGCGGCCATGCTCCGCGTCGCGGCTCACAGCACCGGCCCCGGCTCCTTCTCCTTGCGCAGGATCGCGTACAGCAGGATCGCGCCGAACGTCGCGGTGCCGATCCCGCCGAGCGCGAAGCCGCCGAATTTCAGCGAGAAGTCGCCCGCGCCGAGCACGAGCGTGACGGCCGCGACGATCAGGTTGCGGTTGTCGGAGAAATCGACCTTGTTGACGACCCAGATCCGCGCGCCCGTCACCGCGATCAGCCCGAACACGACGATCGACACGCCGCCGAGCACCGGGCCCGGAATCGTCTGGATCACCGCGCCGAACTTCGGCGAGAAGCCGAGCCCGATCGCGATCAGCGCGGCAACGACGAACACGAGCGTCGAGTAGATCCGCGTGACGGCCATCACGCCGATGTTCTCCGCATAAGTGGTCACGCCCGTGCCGCCGACGCTGCCCGACACGATCGTCGCGAGCCCGTCGCCGATGAACGCGCGGCCGACGTAGCGGTCGAGGTTCTGGCCCGTCATCGCGCTCACGGCCTTGATGTGGCCGAGGTTCTCCGCGACGAGGATCACCGCGATCGGCGCGAGCATCAGCATCGCATGCGGATCGAACACCGGCGCATGGAACGCCGGGATGCCGAACCACGCGGCGTGCGCGACGATCGAGAAGTCGACCGGCTTGCCGAGGCCCATCCCGTTGGTTGCGACCGCATAGATCGCGTACGCGATCACGAGGCCGACGAGGATCAACAGGCGCTGCAGCATCCCGCGCGCGAACACCGCGACGCCGCCGACCGACAGCACGGTGACGAGCGCCATCGCCGAATCGAAGGTCGACGCGGACACGCCCTTGACCGCGATCGGCGCGAGGTTGAGGCCGATCACCGCCACGATCGCGCCCGTGACGACGGGCGGCATCAGCGTCTCGATCCAGCGCGTGCCGACCGCCGACACGATTGCGCCGATCGCGATATACACGACCCCGCACGCGATGATGCCGCCGAGCGCGACCGGAATGTTCGGGTTCGGGCCGCTGCCGCCGTAGCCCGTCACCGCGATCACGAGGCCGATGAACGCGAAGCTCGAGCCGAGGTAGCTCGGCACGCGGCCGCCGACCAGCACGAAGAACAGCAGCGTGCCGACGCCCGACATGAAGATGCACAGGTTCGGATCGAAACCCATCAGCAGCGGCGCAAGCACGGTCGAGCCGAACATCGCGACCACGTGCTGCACGCCCATCGCGATCATCTGCGGCCATGACAGGCGCTCGTCGAGGCCGACGACGCGCGCGGCCGCGCCGGTCGGTTGGACCCGCCAGCGCGGGAAATAGGAATCGGACATCGGGTTACGCTCCTGGCTTGTCGGTCGCCCGGCTGCGACGGATGCGCCGGGCCTGGAATCTGGCGCGAAGTGTACGGAGCGGGAATGGCGCTGGCAAGCAGGCGCCGGCGCGGGGCGCGCAGAACGCGCGCGGGGACAGGGCCAGACCCGATGTGAGCAGGCGCTTACATCGGGCCCCGGCCCGGGACATCAGGGATTGATGTACTGGAACAGCGACAGGTTCTGCAACTGGACGAACGCCTTCTGCGCGCCGGTCAGCGCATTCTGCATCTGCAGGTACTGGCTGATCGTCGACACCATGTTCGTGCTCGTCAGGTCCGACAGGTTGCTCTGGATCTGCAGCGAGTTCGTCGACATCACCGTCTGCATCGCCTTGATTTCCTGCTCGCGGCCGCCGACCGACGCCTGCACAGTGAGGATGTTCGTCATCGTGTTGTTCAGCTTCGTCGTGCCGGTCGTCATCACGTTCGCGAGCGCGGCCGCCGCGGTCGTGCTGCTGCCGACCGGCGAATTCAGCGCGGCGATCATCGTATCGAGCGTCGCGAACACGTCGGTGCCGGCCTGCGGCGCGGGCGTGACCGAGAATGTGTCGCCCGGCGCCGGCGAGCCCGACACCGGCACCGTCAGGCCGTTGCCGACGGCGATCGCCGCGCCGTCCGTATACGGCTGCGCGGTCGGCGGCGGCGGCGGCGGCACGGCCGTGTTGTCCGTGACCGTGTAGGTCGGCGCAGCCGCGGTGCCGCCGAACGTGATCGTGAACTGGTGCGCGTTGGTCGCGGCCGACGGGTTCGTGATCGTCACCGCGCCGATCGTGCCGGTCCCGTTGTTGCCCGAGCCCGCCGCCGGCACCGGCTGGCTGCCGAGCATCGGCACCGACATGAACACGCTCGCACCGTTGTCGCCTTGCGAGATCGAGCGCGTGTCGGAGATCTGTACTTCGCGCGAACCGCTGTCGCCGCTGTAGGCCACGCCGCCGCCCGCCTTGTTCACGAACGGCGGCGTCGTCGACTGGAAGCCGGCGAACAGGTAGTTGCCCGCGCCGTCGGTCGTGTTCGCGAGCGTCACGAGCTGGTTGCGGTAGCCCTCGAGCTGGGTCGCAAGCGCCGAACGGTTGCTGTCGGTCAGCGAGCCGTCGCCCGCCTGGATCACGATCGTATGAATGCTGTTCAGCAGGCCGTTGACGCTCGTGAGCGTCTGGTCTTCCTTCTGCAGCGACGACAGTGCGACGTTCTGGTTCGACGAATACTGCGACAGCGTCGCCGACGTCATCGACAGCTGCACGGCCTGGGCCGCGCCGAGCGGGTTGTCGGCCGCCGTCGACAGGCTCACGCCGCTCGAGATCTGCTGGTAGAGCTGCGAGAGCTGCGCCTGCTGATCGTTCATCTGGTCGACGTTCAGCTGGAAGAATTGGGAGCTGGAAATCCGCATCGCCTCGGTCCTCGCTTGATTAGTTGAACAGGCCGAGCACGGTCTGGAACAGCGTCGATGCCGTCTGGATCACCTTCGCGTTCGCCTGGTAGAGCTGCTGGTACTGCATCAGGTTCGCCGCCTCCTCGTTCTGGTTCACGCCCGACACCGACTGCTGCGCGGACGTGATCTGGCCGACGAGCGCCGTCTGCGCGGCGCTCGACGACTTGAGCTGGCTCGCGGTGTTGCCGATGCCGTTCACGTAGGTCGCGTAAGCGCCCGTCAGCGTCGCCGTGCCGTTGGCGAGCGTCTTCGTATTGACGAGCTTCGACAGCGCAAGCGCGTTGCTGCCGTCGTTGGTGCCGCCCGCGTAGGCGCCGATCACGAACTGGTCGCCGTCGGCCGGCGCGCCGGACAGCGTGACGCTCACGCCGTTGATCGCGCCCGCCGTGCTGCCCGTCATCGTCAGCGTCGCGCCGGTCGCTGCGCTGTACGACACCGGCGTCGACGCGCTCGCGATCGTCACCGACGTGCCGCCGATCGTCACCGTCGTGCCGGCCGGGAAGCCGGACAGCGTCTGCGTCGACGCGTCGTAGGTCAGCGTGGTCTTGGCCGGCACCTGGTAGCCGGCGCTCACCGTGCCCTGCGTGATCGTGGCCGTCCCCGAATTCGTCGACACGGCCGACGACACGACCGGCGACGCCGCCGCGATCACCGAGCCGTTCGACGTCGCGAGCGCGAAGGTGTCGGTCGCGCCGCGCGTCGGCAGCACCGTGAACGCATCGCCGGCGTTCATCGAACCGGACGGGAACGAGAAGTTCAGCCCGTTGATCGAGCCGGGCATCGACGGCGACGTGCCGACCAACGCGCCGCTCGCGCGGTCGGTCAGCGTGTACTTGCTGCCGTCGTACGTCAGCGTGTAGTCGCCCGTCGTCGGCTGCGCGGCGTTCGCGAACGACACGGACAGCGTCGCGTTGCCCGTGTTGCCCTGGTTCGCATAGACGGCGGGGTTGCCGACCGAGAACAGGGGCTTGCCGACGTTGCCCGACAGGTCGATGCCGAGCGCATTCTGCGCGTTGACCTGCGCGGTGAAGCTGGTCGCGATCGCGCCGAGCTGCGCCTGCGCCGGATCGAGCGTCTGGTTGCGGAACGACAGCAGGCCGCCGAGCGTGCCGCCCGACAGCGACGCGTCCGGCAGATTCTGGTTCGGGCCCTGCGGGTTCGCGCCGGCGATCCCCTGCGACACGACGGTCAGCTCGCTCGGATCCGACGGCGACGTGACGGCCGCGAGCTGGTAGCTCTTGTCGGCGACGACGAGCGGCTGGCCGCCCGCGAGAAACACGCTGTAGCCCTGCGCGTTGCTGACGGTCTGGACGCCGACGAGGTTCGACAGGTTCGACACCGCGAGGTCGCGCTGGTCCATCAGCTGGTTCGGCGGCTGCCCCTGGGCGCTTGCCGCCGCGATCTGCTGGTTCAACTGCGCGATCTGGGTCGTATACGAATTGATCTGCGACACCGTGCTCGACAGTTGCGTGTTCACGCTCTGGCGCAGCGTGTCGTACTGCTGGCCGGCCGAGTTGATCTGGTCGGCGAGCGACTGCGCGTTGCTGATCGCGGTCTGCCGCGCGGACGGGTCGGACGCGTTGTTCGCGACGTTCTGCAGCCCCGTGAAGTAGTTCGTGATCGCGGTCGAGATGCCGGCCGTCGGGCTGCCGACGTAGTTGTTCAGCTGCGCGACCATCGAATACCACGTCGACAGCGCGCCGCTCTGGGTCTGTGCGCTGTTGAGCTGGTCGTTCAGGTACTGGCTGTACTGGCGCTGGACGGTGACGGTGTTCACGCCCTGCGGCACGTAGCCGCTGCCCGTGTACTGGCCGCTCGCCTCGGCATAGACGGGCCGCTCGACCGAATAGCCGGGCGTCGAAGCATTGCTGATGTTCTGGCTGGTCGTCGTCAGGCCCCATTGCGCAGCGTTCAGGCCGCTGAGACCGAGGTTCATGAGAGTGTTGGACATGCGCGATCCTGATGAGCGGGCCGCGCTGCGGCCGCCGGTTGCGTGACTCCCGGTATAACGGCCGCGGATCGGAAAAATTGAGGGAAAAATGCACGCGGCCGCGCGTGCCTGCGCGGCGCGCAACGGCCCGGCTGGCGGGCCGGCTGGCCGACTAGCCGACTAGCCGACTAGCCGACGTCAGGCGCGCGCGAGCTGGCGGCGCTTCATCTCGAGCTGCGTGATCAGGCGCTGCAGCGTGTTCTCCGCGCTGCCCGGCAGCGACATGAAGCGGAAGCCGAGCTGGTAGCGCCGCGAGCCGTTCGGCACCTCGGTCGCACGCTGCGACACGAGCTTCAGGTCGAGCGACAGCTTGCCGTGGCCGTTCAGCTCGAGCTCGACGTCGGGCAGCAGCGTGCCGACCTCGAGCGCCTCGACGCGCTCGTCGGCCGTGCGCAGCCCGACGCCGCCGAGCGACAGGTTGTGCACCTCGAACAGGAAACTCTCGCCGTCCGGCAGCTTGCCGCGGCACAGGTACGGATCGACGATCGGCGCGTCGACGCGGAAATATTCGCGGCGCTGGATGCAGTACAGCAGGTCGGGGAAATCGGCCTCGAATGCGGGGAGCCCCTCGAAGCGCGTCTCGCGCGGCGTGCGGGTCGCGAACTCGACGCGCACGCCGTCCGGCGCGGCCGAGAACTTGCAGTGCGAGGCCGCGAGGATCCCGCTGTTCTGCTCGGCGAGCGCCCCCCAGTCGAACGTGAAGGTGCGCGCGCCGACGTCGACCTCGAGCAGCCGGGTGACGAGCTGGCCGCCCGGGTACTGGACGGTGAGGAAATCACCGCGGCTCACGAGGTTGCGCAGCTGCACGCCGATTTCAAGCGGGTTGCGGCGGGCATAGTCGGGCCCGGAATGCCCCGCGTCGGGGCTCGTGTCCGTCGACTGATCGATATTCATGGCTTGCCGGTCATTCTTGTCATTGAGCGCACGGGAACCGATGCGCGATAAAACCGGGCCAGAACTGTCACCCGGTCGCAGGTCTCTCACACTTAGCGGCAGTGCTGTCCGAAAGTTTAGATCGATTTCTCGAATTTTTTTGCGCAAACGTTCAAACCGCGTACGGCCGAACATGGCGTGATCGGACAACGGGGATCGGCGGCGGGGATGGGCGGCGGGGGCGCAGCGGTGCCGGCGGTGGCGGGGACGGTGGAGCGGGCGTGAATCGGCGATCGGCCGAATCGGCAAATCGGACAGTCCGGCGACCGGTCAGCCGATCTGCTGCATGATCGAGATCAGTTTCTTCGCGTAGTTCGGGTCGGTCGCGTAGCCGGCCTTCTGCATCCCGTGCGCGAAGCCCTCGACGCTGCGGCTCGCGCTCAGCACGCCCGCGTAGCGCGGATTGTTCTTCAGCAGGTTCGCGTAGTCGGTCATCGCATGCTCGTACGAGTCGTACGCGCGGAACTTCGCGACGACGCGGCGCGGCGTGCCGTTCACGTATTCGGTCGTCAGCGCCGACACCGTGCGGCCGGTCCAGCCCTTGCCGGCCTTGATGCCGAACACGTTGTGGCTCGTCGAGCCGTCGGCCGCCAGGATCTCGCGCTTGCCCCAGCCCGATTCGAGCGCCGCCTGGCCGACGATGAAGCGCGCCGGGATGCCGGTCGCCGCGCTCGCCGCCTGCGCGGGGCCCGCGAGCCGGTCGACGAACGCGTCGGCGTCGGCCACGCCGCTCGCGCCTTTCAGCGGCGGCGTCAGCGCGCTGCCCGCCGAGTAGCCGCGCCCGTTCGCGAGCGCGCCGTTGTTGGCGGCCGCGTTCGCGTAGGCCTTCGCCATCGCGTTCATCGCGGCCATCCCGCCCTCGCTGCCGGCCGCGCCTGAGCCGGCCGCGCCGAAACCGGCCGCGCCCAAGCCCGCCGCGCCGGCGTCGGCCGCCGTATCGGCGCCCGCGCCGAGGTTCGCGTTGCGCATCAGCTGCTTCATCAGCGCGTCGGCCACGCCGATCCCCTTCGACGACATCTGCTGCGCGAGCTGCTGGTCGAGCATCGACGTGTACATCTTCGACGTGTGCGAATCGAACAGCCCGCCTTCGGGCGTCGCGTCGCGCATGCTCTTCAGCATCATCTGCGTGAACATCGCGTCGAACTGCCCCGCGACGAGCTTCGCGCCCGCCTGCGGCGACTGCTTGACCTGCGCGCGCAGCGCGTCGAAGCCCTGCACGTCGAGCGCGAAGCGCTGCGTCAGGCCGTTCCCGTTCCCGTCCGGAAGATTCGCCGTCATTTAGATGATCTCCAGATCGGCGCGCAGCGCGCCGGCCGCCTTCATCGCCTGCAGGATCGACATCAGGTCCGCGGGCGTAGCGCCAAGCGTATTGAGCGCCTTCACGACGTCGGCGAGGTTCGCGCCGGCCGTCACCATCTTCAGCGCGCCGTTGTCCTGCTTGAGCTGGATCTGCGACTGCTGCGCGACCACCGTCTGCCCGTTCGAGAACGGCCCCGGCTGCGACACGACCGGCTGCGTGTTGACGACGACCGACAGGTTGCCGTGCGCGACCGCGCAGCTTTGCAGCGTGACCATCTGGTTCATCACGATCGAGCCCGTGCGCGCGTTCAGGATCACCTTCGCGGCGGCCTTGTCCGGGCTCACGTCGAGATTCTGCAGGCGCGCCATGAACGCGACCTGCTGCGCCGAATCGGCCGGCGCCGCGAGCTGGATCGTGCGGCCGTCGAGCGCGGTCGCGGTGCCGGAGCCGAAGCTCGAATTGATCGCAGACACGATCCGCTGCGCGGTGCCGTAGTCCATGTCGTTCAGCTGCAGCTGCAGCATCCCGTTCATCTGCGCGACCGCGTTCGGCACCGCGCGCTCGACGATCGCGCCGCCGACGATGCGACCCGCCGCGAGCTGGTTCACCTGCACGCGGCTGCCGTTCGCGCTCGCGCCCGCGCCGCCGACCGCCATGTTGCCCTGCGCGAGCGCATACACCTGCCCGTCCGCGCCTTTCAGCGGCGTCATCAGCAGCGTGCCGCCGCGCAGGCTTTTCGCGTTGCCGAGCGACGACACGGTCACGTCGAGCGCCTCGCCGGGCCGCGCGAACGGCGGCAAGGTCGCGGTGACCATCACGGCCGCGACGTTCTTCAGCTGCATGTTGGTCAGCGACGAGCTGCCGCCGTTCGCCGAGCCGTTGTTGATCGAGATGCCGAGGTTCGCGAGCATGTTCGCGAGCGTCTGCGTCGTAAACGGCGTCTGCATCGTCTGGTCGCCGGTGCCGTCGAGGCCGACGACGAGGCCGTAGCCGATCAGCGGGTTGTCGCGCACGCCCTGGATCTGCGCGAGATCCTTCAGGCGCTCCGCGTGCGCGGGGCCGGCG
The DNA here is from genome assembly GCF_053427725.1 of Burkholderia sp. PU8-34. NCBI lineage: Bacteria > Pseudomonadati > Pseudomonadota > Betaproteobacteria > Burkholderiales > Burkholderiaceae > Burkholderia > Burkholderia sp. PU8-34. Next base: position 179,896 of record NZ_JBSAXC010000012.1, on the reverse strand, counting down.
GCGAACGCGCACAGGCACGCGCACACGGCAAGCACGCTGAACGACAGGCTTCGGAGCAAGGACTTCATGGCATCACCACGGCGCGATGTTGAGGAAGAAGCGCTGCAGCCAGCCCATCGTCTCGGCTTCGTTGATGTAGCCCTTCGCCGAGTATTCGATCTTCGCGTCGGCGACCTGCGTCGAGTAGACCGAGTTCGCGCCGGAGATCGTGTTCGGGTTCACGACGCCCGAGAAACGCACGAACTCGTTGCCCTGGTTGATCAGCATCTGTTTCTGCCCGCTGACGATCAGGTTGCCGTTCGGCTGCACGCCGGTCACCGTCACCGTGATCGTGCCGTTGAACGTGTTCGCGGCGCTCGCGCCGCCCGTCGCGGTGAACTTGTTCGCGCCTTCGGCCGACAGGTTCGTCTTCGCGAACAGGCCGCCGAGGAAGCCGGCGGTCGGCACGTCGAAGCTCGTATTGCCCGCACGGTTCGTGTTCGCGCCCGACGATTTCGTCGCGTTGATGTTTTCCGCGATCACGATCGTCAGGATGTCGCCGACGTTGCGCGGCCGCTGGTCCTCGAACAGCGGCCGGCCCGCATAGCCCGGGTTGTAGATCGAGCCGGGCGCCTGCATCGCCTGCGGCATCGGCGGCTGCGCCGTCATCGGCTGCTGGATGATCGGATCGTGCGGGATCTGCGCACAGCCGGCGAACGCCGCCACCGCGAGCACGCATGCTGCGCGATCGGTGGCGAACGGGAGGAGGCGAACCTGCTTCATGGCGACGACGCGTATTTCCGGTTAGCTCTTCATCTGCGTGACGGTCTGCAGCATCTGGTCGGACGTCGTCACGGCCTTGCTGTTGATCTCGTACGCGCGCTGCGTCTGGATCATGTTGACGAGCTCCTGAACGACGTTCACGTTCGACGCCTCGACATAGCCCTGGTTGAGCGTGCCCGCGCCGTTCAGGCCCGGCTGCGACACGTTCGGCGCGCCCGACGACGTGGTTTCCGCGAACAGGTTCTCGCCCTTCGCCTCGAGGCCGGCCGGGTTGATGAAGGTCGCGACCTGCAGCGAGCCGATCTGCACCGCGTTGGTCGAGCCCGGCTGCGTGATCGTGACGACGCCGTCCTTGCCGATCGTCATCGACGTCGCGTTCTGCGGGATCGTGATCGCCGGGATCACCTGGTAGCCGCTCGACGTGACGAGCTGGCCCTGCGCGTTGGTCTGGAACGAGCCGTCGCGCGTGTAGGCGTTGGTGCCGTCCGGCATCAGCACCTGGAAGAAGCCCGCGCCGTTGATCGCGACGTCCTTCGAGTTGCCGGTCTGCGTGAGGCTGCCCTGCGTATACAGGCGCTCGGTGGCGACCTGCTGGACGCCGGTGCCGAGCTGCAGGCCCGACGGCAGTTCGGTCTGCTGCGTCGAGTTCGCGCCGGGCTGGCGGATCGTCTGGTACAGCAGGTCCTCGAACACCGCGCGCGAGCCCTTGAAGCCGTTGGTGCTGACGTTCGCGAGGTTGTTCGAGATCACGTCCATCTGCGACTGCTGCGCGTTCATGCCGGTGGCGGCGATGTAGAGCGAACGGTTCATTCGGTTGGTTCTCCTGCGTGGGCTGGCGCTGGCGCTCAGCTGAAATTGAGCAGCTGGTTCGCCGACTGCTCGTTCTGGTCGGCCGTCTGGATCAGCTTCGACTGAAGCTGGAAGGCGCGCGCGTTGTCGATCATCGCGACCATCGCGTTCACCGGGTTCACGTTGCTGCCTTCGAGCGAATTCGGCGCGACGACGACGGTCGGGTCGGTATCCGCCGGATTGCCGTCGGCGGTGCGGAAGAGGCCGTCGTCGCCGCGCGTGAGCGTCGCCGGATCGGGATTGACGAGCTTCAGCTGGTCGACGATCGCGACCGCGGTCGGCGGGTCGCCCGGCATCAGCGCGGACACCGTGCCGTCCTTGCCGATCGTGACCTCCGCGTTCGGCGGCACCGAGATCGGGCCGCCGTTGCCGACTACCGGCTGGTTCGTCGCAGTGACGAGCTGGCCGTTCTGGTCGACGTGCAGGTTGCCCGCGCGCGTGTACGCCTCGCTGCCGTCCGCGGTCTGCACGGACAGCCAGCCGGCGCCCTGCACCGCGATGTCGAGCGGATTGCCGGTACGCGTGAGCGGCCCCGGCGCGAAATCCGCGCCCGGCGTCGACGCGAGCACGTAGGTGCGCGTCGTCGTGGGATCGCTCGTGCTGCCGTCGCCGAAATTCATCGGCACCGCGCGATAGTTCGCGAGCTGCGCGCGAAACCCGGTCGTCGATGCGTTCGCGAGGTTGTTCGCGACGATCGCCTGCTGGTCGAGCGACTGCGACGCGCCCGTCATCGCCGTATAGATCAGTCGGTCCATGGCTGCCCGTTATCCGCGCGTCACAGGTTGATGAGCGTCTGGTCGACGGTCTGCTGCGTCTTGATCGTCTGCGCGTTCGCCTGGTAGTTGCGCTGCGCGGTGATCAGGTTCACGAGCTGGCTCGTCAGGTCGACGTTGGAGTTCTCGAGCGCGCTGCCCTGCAGCGTGCCGTGGTTCGTGCTGCCCGGCGTGGAGATCTGCGGCACGCCCGACTGCGCCGTCTCGACGTACTGGTTGCCGCCGATGCTCACGAGGCCGTTCGGGTTGTTGAAGTTCGCGAGCACGATCTGGCCGAGCGTCGCCGTCTGGCCGTTCGAGTAGTTGCCCGTGACCTTGCCGTCGGAGCCGATCGTGAAGGTCGTCAGCGTGCCGCTCGCGTAGCCGTCCTGCGCGAGGTTGTTCACGCCGTCCTTGCCGCCGTACTGCGTCGTGCCGGTGAGGTTCAGCGTCAGGTTCTGCGGCGTCGCCGAGCCGTCGGTGGTCGGGATCGTGAACTGGAACTGGCCGAGCGCCGCGGTCGGGGTCGGCGGCGTCGTCGCGCCCGGCACCGTCGTGCTCGCGATGCCGCCGGACGCGTTGAACGTGACCGTGCCGAGGTCGGTCGGCGTCTGGTTGGCCACGCCCGCATACGTTTCCCACGTGCCGGTCGCGGTCTTCACGAAGTACATGTTGACCTGCTGCGAACCCCCGAGCGAATCGTAGGTCTGGACCGACGTCGAGTAGTTGTAGCTCGTCGAGTCGGTGTAGCTGAACGGCGTCGTGGTCGCCGGCGCGTCCTGCGAGTTCAGGTTGAACTGCCCGGTGATCGTGGTCGTCGGCGTCGGCGCGATGTTGGTCGTCGGCGCCTGCAGCGGCACGGTCTGCGCGGAGTTGATCACGCCCTTCGCGTTCGCCGCGTAGCCCATCAGGTTCATGCCCTGCGCGTTCACGAGGTAGCCGTTCTTGTCGCGCTGGAACGTGCCGTCACGCGAGTACGTGATCGCGCCGTTGTTGGACATCTGGTAGAAGCCGTTGCCGTTGATCGCGACGTCGAGCGCCGAGTTGGTCGTGTTGATCGTGCCCTGGCTGAAATTCTGCTGCACCGAGTTCAGCGACGTGCCGATGCCGACCTGGTTGTTGACCGACGTCGCGATCGAGTTCGCGTACATGTCCGCGAACTGCGCGCTGCTCGACTTGAAGCCGACCGTGTTCGCGTTCGCGATGTTGTTGCCGATCACGTCGAGGTCCGTCGACGCGCCCGCGAGGCCGCTCAAACCCTGTTGATAACCCATCTCGGTCTCCGTTTCGAGGAAGCTGAATCAGTTGGTGGTGGTGCCGGTCGACGACGATGACGACGACGTGGTCGGGTAGATCGACGCAACCTGCGTGAGGCCCACCGTCGAGCCGTTCGACAGCACGAGCCCCGCCGTGCCGTCCGCCTGCTTGACCACGCTCTGCACCTGCGCGGCCGCGAGCGTCGTCACGGTCTGCGGCGTGCCGGTGCTGTCCGTGTAGCTCGCGCTGATCGTGTACTTGCCGTCCGGCAACGCATTGCCGGCCGCGTCGGTCGGCGTCCAGTTGAACGGCACGGTGCCCGCCGACTGCGCGCCCGCATTGATCGTGTTCACGACGAGGCCCGACGCGTTCTTCACGGTGACCGTCAGGTTCGACACCGAGCTCGCGAGCGACACGCCGAACGGCGTCGCCGCGCCGCTCTTTACCGTGACGGCATTGCCCGGCGCGAGCACGTTCGAGCCGATCAGCATCGCCGCCTGCGTCTGCTGGCCGGCCGCGAGCTGCGTCGACAGCGACGTGAGCGACGTGTTGAGCTGCGCGATGCCGCTCACCGTGTTGATCTGCGCGAGCTGCGACGTCATCTGCGAGCTGTCGACGGGGCTCGTCGGATCCTGGTTCTGCAGCTGCGTGACGAGCAGCTTCAGGAACGTCGCCTGCAGGTCGCTCGCCGACGTGCTGGTCGTCGACACGTTGTTCGTGTTCATCGTGTCGGTCGGCAGAGTCGACACGGTGGTGCCGCTGGTGCCGATCGTCGTGGAGGAGGAGGTCATCCGGTCGGGCCTTCTGTCTGGTCTGTCAGGTCGGTAAAAACGCGGCTCACGAGCCGATCGTCAGCGTCTTCAGCATCAGCTGCTTCGCGGTGTTCAGCGTCTCGACGTTGGCCTGGTACGAGCGCGACGCCGAGATCATGTTCACCATTTCCTGCACGGGGTCGACGTTCGGCATCTGCACGTAGCCGTTCGCGTCGGCGGCGGGGTTCGCGGGGTCGTAGGTCGACTTCATCGGCGACGGATCGTCGATCACCTTGGTCACGCGCACGCCGCCCACGCCCTGGCCGGACGCCGTGCGCGCGCCGCCGACCGGATCGGTCGCGAACACGACCTGCTTCGCCTTGTACGGCTTGCCGTCGGGGCCGGTCGCGCTGTCCGCGTTCGCGAGGTTCGACGCGGTGACGTTCAGGCGCTGCGACTGCGCGGACAGCGCCGAGCCGGCGACGCCGAAGATGTTCATCAACGAGGGCATGGAGGCTCCTTATGCTCGGTGTGTGCTCGATGCGGGCTGGCGGTTCGGGGCGGCCGCGCGGTCACGAATTCGACGTGATCGCGGCGATCATCGCCTTGATCTGCTGGGTCATCACGGTCATCCCGGTCTCGTAGTGCAGCGCGTTGTTCGCGAACTGCACGCGCTCGACGTCGAGATCGACCGTGTTGCCGTCGAGTGCCGGCTGCAGCGGCACGCGATATTGCGCGCGGCCGTAGTCGTCGGCCGGCCCGCCCGTCGGAATCAGCTTCGCGGTGCCGGCCATGTGGCCCGGCGCCGTCGACACCATCGACATCCCGCTCGTCACGCCGGCCGGCTGCGCCATCGCGAGCGGCGCTGCGTTGCTCGGTGCGAGCGCGCCGCCCGTCTGCTTCAGCGAGCGGGCGAGCGTCGACGCGAAATCGACGTCGCGCGCCTCGTAGCCGGGCGTGTCCGCGTTCGCGATGTTCGACGACAGCAGTTCCTGCCGATAGGCGCGCACGTCGAGCGCCTGGCGGCCGAACGCGAATTCGGCATCGAGTCTGTCCAGCATCTGTGCGTCTCTCCGTGTGCAGCGCTGACCCGCTCTTTCGCCGCACGGCGGCCAAAGAGGCTTTTTTCCATGACAAGCATGGTAGGCGGCGCACGCAACCGGCAATCGGGCGAATAACGCGGCAAAGCCCCCCTCTATTCATCGTTTGCGCGGCGGTCCGGCTCCCTAGAATGCAAAGCGGATCAACGGGTCGAGGATATGGCGATGGCTCCCAGCGGATTTCGCAGCGACGACGGACGGCGGCCGCGCGCGCGGCGCGCGTTCGCGCTCGCCGTGGCGCTGTGGACGGCGCTGTGGACAGTCCCGGCGGCGGCGCAGGCCGCGGACGACGGGATGATCGTGATTCCGGGACGCGGCGAGACCGCCGAATCCGCGCTCGCGAATGCGAATGCGGCAAGCAGCGGCCGCCGGCTTTCCGGAAACGTGAATGCGGGCGCGATGCCGGCAGCCGCCGATCCGGGCCGGATCGTGACGGTTGTCGCGGGTACGCCCGGCGAGATCGTGCAGGACACCGCCCGCACAGCGCCCCGACCGGCGTTCGCGCCGCGCCCGGCGGCGGCGCGCGCGAGCGCGACGGCGGCAGCGGCAGCGATGCGCACGCCGGCTGCGCCCCCCGCTTCGGTTACGGCGATGCGCACACCAGCTGCACCGCCCGCTTCCGCTACGGCGATGCGCACACCGGCTACGCCGCCCGCTTCCGCCTCTGCTACGGCGACGGTCGCACCCGCACCGGCCGTGCCGCCCGGCCAGCAGGATCCCGACACGATCCGCCGCGCCGCGCTCGCCTTTCTCCAGCAGCAGATCGCCGGCCTCCCCGGCAAGACGACGGCGACCGTCGCGGCCGCGTTTCCGCGCGGGCTCGCCGCCTGCACGACGCTCGAGCCGTTCCTGCCGACCGGCGCGCGCCTGTGGGGCCGCACGACGGTCGGCGTGCGCTGCGCGGGCGAGCGGCCGTGGACGGTCTACCTGCAGGCAAAGGTTGCCGTGCAGGCCACCTATTACGTCGCCGCGCGGCAGATCGCGCCCGGCGAGGCGCTGACCGCGGCCGACCTCGTCGCGCGCGACGGCGACCTGACCGTGCTGCCGCTTGCCGTGATCACCGATCCGTCGCAGGCGATCGGCTCGACCGCGCTCGCGCGCGTCGCCGCCGGGCTGCCGCTGCGACAGGACATGCTGAAGAGCGCGGCGTCGGTGTCGGCCGGCCAGACCGTGCGGGTCGTCGCGGCCGGGCCCGGATTCACGATTTCGGCCGAGGGCAGCGCGCTCGCGAACGCGGCGCCCGGCCAGTCGGTGCGGGTGCGGATGGCGGCGGGACAGATCGTCACCGCGATCGTCAAGGACGCGGGTACGGTGGAGATTCCGCTTTAGGGTCCGCTCCCGCCGAGCATCGGGGAGCGCAGTTGTAAGAATGCAAAGGATTGTTTATTTGGAGGAATCGCCCGAAACACGGTGCTAAAGTTTGGCCCCGCCATGCCGTTATCTGGGTCAAACCGTACAGGAACACCATCGTGAAGATCGATTCCACGCCCACCCCGAACACCCGCGCCCCGGCCACCGGCACCGGCGCGGCCCGCCCGCAGCAAGGCGCACCCGCGGCGTCCGGCGAGCAGTCGGCGCCCGCAGGCGCGACCGGCGGCGACGCGACCGTGAACCTGTCGGGGCTGTCCGGACAATTGCGCACGATGTCGGCGTCCGGCAATGCGGACATCAACACGGGCCTCGTCCAGTCGATCAAGGACGCGCTGAACAACGGCACGCTGACGATCGATCCGGGCAAGATCGCCGACGGCGTGCTGAATACCGCCCGCGAGCTGCTGCAGCAGCAGCGCCCGCAGGGCAGCTGAGCCGGCCCGACAGGCCGGCGCCCCCTGGTTTTTTGCCGGCGCGCGAATTGCCGCGCGCTGGCGTGACGAGCGAGACGCGATGAGAGACGAGCTGCTGGCCACGGTCAACGACGAACATGCGACGGTCGAAGCGTTCGCGTCCCTGCTCGCCTACGAAGAGAAGGCGCTGACGACGCCCGAGCCGCTCGCGATGCTGCCGAACATCATCGAAAAGAAGAGCGCGCTGCTCGACCGGCTCGCGCGGCTCGAACGCGCGCGGGACACGCAGCTGTCGGCGCTCGGCTTCCCCGGCGGCAAGAAAGGGATGGACCAGGCCGCCGAACGCGACGCGCGCCTCGCCGGCCGCTGGCGGCTGCTGCAGCAATCCGCCGAGCGTGCGCGCCAGGCCAATGCGACCAACGGGATGCTGATCCGCATCCGGATGGACTACAACGAGCGCGCGCTCGCGGTGCTGCGCTCGGCGCCCGCGCCGACCGGCGTCTACGGACCGGATGGACGGGTGGCGGCGTTGATGCGCTGACGAAGCGCTGACGAAGCGCTGACGAAGCGCTGACGAAGCACTGACACCGGCTGCGGTCAACGGCCCGCGTCAGGGCCACCCCGTCACACCCCGGCTCACCACACATTCCGCTTCGACAGGCCGGCGCCCAGTCCGGCACACGCGTCCCGCCGATACGCGGCAGCGCAGCCGCGCCGCCTGATGCGGCAACAACAGACCGGACGGCATCGATGATCGGCGGGCGGCAGGCACCGCCCGCCTCTGCGTCGTCGCCGGCGCTTACAGCAGCGGACACGGCGTCACCTGCGTGCCCCGCTCGACGCACAGCCGCTCGTAGTCGCGCAGGTAATCGCGTTCGTCGTCGGTCAACAGGTCGAGGTCGATCAGATCCCAGTCGTAGCCGACCGCGACGATGTTCTCGAACGTCATCTTGTCCGGCTCGTGCTCGCTCGGATGGATGATCACGATGTTCTCGATCCGCACGCCGCCCTTGCCCGGCACGTAGATGCCCGGCTCGACCGAGATCACCGCGTTCGGCACCAGGCCGTACTTCGACCCCGGCGCGAACCGCACCCCGCCTTCGTGCACGTGAATCCCGACGCCGTGCCCGGTGCCGTGGCCGAAATCGTAGCCGTGGTCGCGGCAGACCTGCCGCACGGCCGCATCGACGTCGCCGCCCGACGCGTCTTTCGGGAACGGCGTGACGAGCCCCTTGATGCACGCCTTCAGCGCGACCGTGTAGATCTCCCGCTGCCAAGGCTGCGCCACCGTATCCGGGCGGGTTCGGCGCAACACGACGCGCGTGCAGTCCGTCGCAAAGCCGCCTTCGTAGTACGCGCCGCTGTCGAGCAGCACGAGCTCGCCTTCCGTCAGCTCGACGTCGGCGCTCGCCGCCGTGTAATGCGCGGACGCGCTATTGGCGCCGTTCGCCGCGATCGACGGGAACGTCAGCGCCACCGCCGAACGCGCACCGTACGCATCGTTGATCACGCGGGCCAGGTCGTATTCGGAGTGCCGCTGCCCCGGCTCCCCCGCGACCCCTGTTTTCGCCCAGCGCATTGCGTCGGCAATCGCCGCGCAACTGCGCGCGAACGCGTCGCGGAACTGGTCGAGCACTTCCGGCGTCTTGCCGACCCGCATCGCCTCGACGGGATTGAAATCGGCATGGCGCGCGTGCGGCCACACGCGGCTCACCGTATCGACGAGCGCGCAGTTGACCGACTCGAACCCGTAGCACACATGCTCGGCCACGAACTGCGCGAGGAAGCGCTCGAGTTCATCGAAGTCGCGCCGGATCACCTGCAGCACCGGATACGATTCGAGCTCGACCGGGCAACGGTCGCAGCCTTCCGGCAGGAACAGCACGACCTGCGCGCCGACCACGAACAGGAAGCCCAGGTGCGACGACGCATTCGGGATGTGATAGCCGCGGCTGTTCAGCAGATAGCCGAGATCGTCCGACAGGCAGGTGACGAACGCCGTCCTTCCTTTTGCCGCACCGGTGTGCGCAGCGAGCCGCTGGCTCAGCGTCGCGAGGTTCTGCGCGACGCTCACGCCGGTCATCGATTCCGGCAGCTCGAAGATCGGCCGCTCGACGACCCAGCCCGGCAGCGCGATCGCCCGGTCGATTTCGCGGCCGACGAGGCTCGTCCAGTCCAGCTTCGCCGCTTGCGTGCGCTCGAGCAGCCGGTCGCGCTGCGCGACACTGATCCGCAGCCCGTCGTAGCCCACCCGCTTCAGCCGGTCAGCGCGGGCGGTGAGCCAGTCGGCCATCGCCAGCCACATCGAGTCGTTCAGACCGAGCTTCTCGATGCGCACGCGTGCCGGATCGCACTGTTTTTCCGCCTGCAGGTGATAGCGGCCGTCGACGAACAGCACGAACTGCGGCACACCGAGCGCCTGTGCCGCCGCCGCGCTCAGGAAAAGGCCGGCGCCTGCCGAGCCGTCGAAGCCCGACACCGCGTAGCGCGGGTTGTTGCGGCGCGGCAGGTACTCGGTGAGGAACTCGTCCTGCGACGTGACCACCACGGCGTCGAGCTGCACGGCGTCGAGCAGACGCGACAGCCCGGCGTGCGTGTCGTCAACGGACGCGTCGTACGAAGGAAGGCCGGAGAAACTGTATTTCAGTCGATCGATCATCGGTTGCCCACTTTGTTCTTTGTTGTCAGAGCGCGCGCGGCTGCCAGTCCGCATGGCTGCGCGTCCGGTGCGCGATCCGGTAGCCATACCGGTCGCGATGCCGGCCCATGCGGCAGCGCCTCGCGAATTTTTGTCTCACTTAAATTCTGATGCGGCGCGAGTGAATCTAGAACGTGCCCAAATTTTGGTCAAGCTAAAATTTTAGTCACACTGAAATCTGTGTCCGATGCGAAACACGTATACGGCGTACGCGGCCTGGAACCGCCCGGACGACGCTGCGCGGTACAATGCGCCGGCATCGTCGCCCGAGCGGCCGTGCTTCGTGCGATGTGCGGGAAAATCGCGGAAAATTGGCGGAAAGGGGCCGTCCAGGCGACTGCGCAGCCGCCTCCGCTCGCCGTCTACTCGTTGCCACGAAAGAGATTCATGGATTCAGACCTCATGCGTATCGGCCAGCGCATCCGGCGCCTGCGCCGGGAAGCGAAGAAAACGCTGCTGGAAGTCGCGACCGAAGCCAAGCTGTCGGTCGGGTTCCTGTCCCAGGTCGAACGCAATCTCACGGGCATCTCGATTTCGTCGCTCGTCAACGTCGCCAAGGCGCTGAACGTGCCGATCGGCGTGCTGATCGACCAGCCGCGCCAAGAGCAGCCCGATTCGCATCAGGGCAGCCGGGAGTCGTATGCGGTCGACAACACGTCGCAGTGCTACGAGCGCCTCTCCACCACCTTCGACGGCAGCCTCATCAATGCCGTCAAGGTTCAGATGATGGAAGGCTACTGCTCGGAATGGGTCGCCCATGGCGGCGACGAATTCGTCTACGTGCTGTCCGGGCAGATCTGCTACACGGTCGGCAAGAAGGACTACCCGCTGTCGCCCGGCGATTCGATCCACTTCGATGCGCACAAGAAGCACCGCGTCGCGAACGTGGGCGCCGGGCCCGCGGAACTGATCGTGGTCGGCACGCTGCCGCTGTTCGACGACAGCCATGCCGAATTCGCGTCCGGGTCGACCGACATCACGCAACCCGACAGCGACGCCAGGCTGCGCCCGGGCGAGCCGCGCGTGAGCCGCTGCCTGCCGGCGGCGAAGCGCGGCCGCGCCGAGGATCCGCTTCAGCCGGGCGCGATGGGGCCTGCCGCAAGGAAAGCCGGGAAAAAAGACAAGGCAGCGGACAAAGTAGCGGACAAGGCTGCGAACAAAACGGCAGACAAGACAGCCTTCGGCAAGCCGCGCGCGTCCGCCGGCAAGCGGGCAGCAGACGCCGCCCCGGGCAGCAAGCGCACCGCACGCAAGAAGAAATAGCGCCGCGAGCTGGCCGGCCCGCCCGCCGCTATTCGCCGATCTCGAGCGCGCGCGCGACCGCCTGGATCCGCGCGCGATGCACGGCGTCCTTGATCTTCGTCGCGTCGTTGCCGATCTCGCGCGCGATCGCGCCCGCATCGACGCTGCGCGCCGCCACGAGCGCCTCGCGCAGCCGCTCGGCCTGCGGATACGGCTGCGCTTCGAGCCCGAGCCGGCCGCGCGCATCGGCTTCGCACGCCTGCACCATCTCCGCGAAGCGCGCGGGCTTGCGCAGCGCGTCGGCGCGTTCGAACAGCCGCACGAGCGCCGCCGCGCCCATCTCCATCACGCGATGCAGGTTGCCGTGCTCGCGCGCGACGACGAGCGCAAGATCGCGGCAATCGTTCGGCACCCGCAGCCGCTCGCACAACGGCTTCAGCAGATCGACGCTGCGGCCTTCGTGGCCGATGTGGCGCGGCAGCACGTCCTCGGGCGTCGTCGCCTTGCCGAGATCGTGCGTGAGCGCCGCGAAGCGCACCGCCAGCGAATAGCCCTGCTTCGCCGCATGATCGACGACCATCATCACGTGCACGCCCGTGTCGACTTCCGGGTGGTAGTCGGCGCGCTGCGGCACGCCCCACAGCGCATCGACCTCGGGCAGGATGCGCGCGAGCGCACCGCAGTCGCGCAGCACCGCGAACATCCGCGACGGCCTTGCCTCCATCAGCCCGCGTGCGATCTCCTGCCAGACCCGCTCGGCGACGAGCGCGTCGGCTTCGCCCGCGTCGACCATCCGCCGCATCAGCGCGAGCGTCTCGTCCGCCACCGCGAAATCGGTGAAGCGCGCGGCAAAGCGCGCGATGCGCAGGATCCGCACCGGATCCTCGACGAACGCGTCGCTCACATGCCGGAACACGCGCGCGTGCAGGTCCGCCTGCCCGCCGAACGGATCGACCACCGGGCCGACCAGCGCGCCGTCCGGATTCACCGCACGCGCCATCGCATTGATCGTCAGGTCGCGCCGCGCGAGATCCTCGTCGAGCGTGACGTCCGGCGCATAGTAGAACTGGAAGCCGTGATAGCCGGCCGCCGTCTTGCGTTCGGTGCGCGCGAGCGCGTATTCCTCGTGCGTGTCCGGATGCAGGAACACCGGGAAATCCTTGCCGACCGGCTTGAAGCCCTGCGCGGCCATTTGCTCGGGCGTCGCGCCGACCACCACGTAGTCGCGGTCCTGCACCGGCACGCCGAGCAGCTCGTCGCGGATCGCACCGCCCACTGCGTACACGTTCATGGCGTTGGCTCGTATTCGGCGATCACGTTGGTTTCGCGGCGCGCGTCGTCGATCCACCGCTGCACCGCCGGCAGCGCGGTCACGCGCTCGACGTAGCCGGCCGCTTCCGGCGACAGCCCCGGCGCGTACGTGTTGAAGCGCATCACGACGGGCGCGTACATCGCGTCGGCAATGCCGAACTCGCCGAACAGGAACGGCCCGCCCGACGCCTCGAGGCACGCGCTCCACATCGCGTCGATGCGCGCGACGTCGGCGAGCGACTCGGGCGTCGCGCCGCGGCCCGGCATCGATGCGCGCACGTTCATCCCCATCTGCGTGCGCAGCGCCGCGAAGCCGCCATGCATTTCCGCCGAAATGCTGCGCGCGTGCGCGCGCTCGAGCGCGTCGGCCGGCCACATCGGGTATTGCGGATAGCGCTCGGCGAGCGTTTCCGCGATCGCGAGCGACTCCCAGACCGCGACGCCGTGGTCGTCGATCAGGCACGGCACCTTGCCGGACGGCGAGTGCTCGAGGATGCGTGCCTTCGTGTCGTCGCGCCGCAGCTCGACGACGATTTCGTCGAACGGGATGCCGAAGTGCGCAAGCAGCAGCCACGGCCGCATCGACCACGACGAATAGTTCTTGTCTCCAATGACGAGTTTCATGACGGATTTCCAGAAAGGGGAAACTAGCGGCGGCGCGAGCGGAACCAGTCGAACCGGGTCCGCATCGCCGCGTCGCCGAGGTACGCGGGCACGATGCTTTCGAGACTCGCGGGCTGGAGGCCGAGCTCGGGCGCGAGCGGTCCGGACAGCACGTTCGGCACCGACATCGACGCGAGGTTGTCGCGCGTGATCACCGGTTCGCCCGGCAGGCATTCGAACACGGTCGCCTGCAGCCGCGCGAGCATGTCGGGCAGCCGCACGATCCGCGCCTCGCGGCCGACCAGCGTGCCGCAATAGCGGACCAGCTCCTCGAGCGTATAGACCTTCGGACCGCCGAGTTCGTAGGTCTTGCCGCGCGCCGCGGCCAGGTCGAGCGTATTGACGAACGCGCGCACGACGTCGCCGACGAACACCGGCTGGAACTGCGCGTCGGGCATCGCAAGCGGGATCACCGGCAGCGTGCGATGCAGCCGCGCGAACGTGTTGAGGAATGCGTCGCCGGGCCCGAACACGACCGACGGGCGGTAGATCGTCACCGCGAGCGAGTCGGTGGCCGCGACCGCATGCAGCGCGGCCTCGCCATCGCCCTTCGAGCGCTGGTACATGCTCGCGCCGTGCGAATTCGCGCCGAGCGCGCTCATGTGCAGCAGGCGCCGCACGCCGGTCTCGATGCACGCGCTCGCGAGCGCGGCCGGCAGCGCGACGTGCGCGCGCTCGAAGCCCGGGCCGTACGGCGTGCCGTGGCCGCCGTGCAGCACGCCGACGAGGTTCACGGCCGCATGCGCGCCGGCGACGAAGCGGGCCAGCGTACGCACGTCGAAGTCGTCGAGCTCGACGACCTCGACCGGCAGCATCGTCAGATGACGCGCATGGTTGCGGCGCCGGGTGCCGATCCGCACCTGCTTGCCCGCATCGATCAACGCACTCACGAGCCGGCTGCCGATGAAGCCGGTGCCGCCCAACAGCGCAATGGTCTGGCGATCCATGTTCGATGCTCCATCGCGCCGGTTCGCGCCCGTCGCGGGCGTGCGAACCGGCCCTAAAGCACACTGCCGCGTCTCGCGCGGCAGTGTGCAGGTTGGAAGTTGCCGCTCAGGGCGAGATCATGCCTAGACGTTTCTTCAACGATTGTGGCTTGCCTTCGAAGAGCGCCGCGTAATAGACCGTGTTCGACAGCACGTTCTTCACGTAGTCGCGCGTCTCGTTGAACGGAATCGTCTCCGCGAAGATCGCGCCTTCGACCGGCTGAGTCAACACCTGCCGCCACTGGCGCGGCCGGCCGGGCCCCGCGTTGTAGCCGGCCGTCGCGAGCACCGGCGAGCTGTCGAAGTTGTTGTAGATGTCGGCCAGGTACCAGGTGCCGAGCTGGATGTTGGTGTCGATGTCGTGCATCTGCGCGCGCGTGATCGTGCCGAGGCCGAGCTTCTTCGCGACGAGCTGCGCGGTGGCCGGCATCAGCTGCATCAGGCCGCCCGCGCCGACCGTCGAACGCGCGTTCGTGACGAAGCGCGACTCCTGGCGGATCAGCCCGTACGCCCACTCGGTGTCGAGGCCCGTCGACTGCGCGTAGCGCTCGACGATGTCGCGATACGGCGACGGGTAGCGCAGCGTGAAATCGTGCTCGGCCTTCGTCCGGTCGGCCGTGTTGACGGTGCGGTCGAGCAGGCCGACGCGCTTGCCGTATTGGGCGGCCGCGAGCAGTTGCCGGTCGGTCATCCCGCGCAGCGGCCAGTTCCATTCGCGGTTGCCTTCGAGCCGCAGGTCCAGATCGTAGAAGCGCTGCGCGAGCGCGAAGCCCGGCACCTTGCTCATCTCGTTGATCTCGGCGTCGGACACTGTCGTGCGCGGCGGAATCTTCGTACGCTGGCCGAGCTCTTCGCCGGCGAGCTGGCCGTAGAAGTTGAACTGGCCCGCGATCTGCTCGAATTCCTGGTTCGCCTGCAGCGTGTCGCCGCTCTGCTTGAGCGCGCGCGCGTGCCAGTAGACCCACGCCGGATCGTCGCGCAGCGACGGCGGCATCTGCTCGATCGACCAGCGCACCATCGGCCAGTTGCCGACCAGCAGCGCGCTGCGCGTGCGCCATTCATACCCGGGGTTCGACAACGGCGCATTCGCCGATTTCGCATACCAGACCGATGCGAGCGGCGAGCGCTTCAGCGCGCCCTGGTAGCCGACCGCGCCCCACGCGATCGCCTGTTCCTGCTTCGTCAGCGAAGGCGCGATCGACGTGAGCATGCCGGCGGCCTGGTCCGGATCGTTGCGCGCCAGGCGGCCGATCGAAATCAGCGCGAGCTGGTGCGACACCGCGTCGGGGCCGACGCCGCGCGCGAGGAACAGCGGCGGCGCGCTCGTCGCCTGATCGAACGCGACCGGTCGCGCGCCGAGCGCATCGACGATCTTGCCGCCGACCGTCGTGTAGTTCTGCTCGAACGCGAGCCGCGCCTGCTGCCACACGTCGTCGCTCGAGAACTGCTGGTTGACGGTGAGCGCGGTGATCAGGTCGACGCACGCGTCGCCGTAGTTCTTCGGCTCGACGAGCAGCGCGCGTGCCGCATCGGCGACGTTCTCGCCGCGCGCCGCGCGCGATTCGAGCGCGTAGCACTTGACCTGCGTGTCGTCGTCGAGCACGAAGCGCTTGTACTGGTCGTCGAAGTTGCGCCAGTCGTGGCGCGCGCCGAGCACGAGCAGGTAGTCGTTGCGCATGCGGTCGGCAATCGCCTGGCCGTCGTAGCGCTGCAGGAACGACAGCACGGGCGCGTCCGGCGCATCGACGCGCGCGCGGCCCGTGGCATCGAACAGCTGCGGCTTGATCTGGAAATACTCGAGGTAGGACGGCGCCGGATAGTTCGGAATCGTCGCGGCGAGCTGCGCAGCCTTCGCGGCATCGTTGCGGCGCGCGGCTTCGCGAAGCTGGACGAAGGTCTGGTCGTCCCCGGCGAGCGTGTCGTCGGACGGCGCGGCGCACGCGGCCGTGCCCGCGACGAGCGCGACGGCGGAAAGCGTCAGCGCGGCCGCGCGATATACTCGAAAAAGGCTGTTCGACATCGTTTTGAATGGAGCACGAATTGAACGAAAGCATAGCACGCAACCCTTCCGCCGAACGGAAGGCGGCCCTGCGCAAAACGCTGTCGAAAGCCCGTCGCGACGCCGCGTCGCAGGCGTCGCCGAACGCTGCGCTCGACGCGCGGTTGCGTGCGCTGCTCGAGCGGCTCGCGCCGCGCACGGTCGGGTTCTACTGGCCGCTGCCGGGAGAATTCGACGCGCGCGCGGCGGTGCTCGCGTGGCGCGCGGCGAGCGCCGGCAGGCAGGCGGCGCTGCCCGTGATCCGCGAACAGCGCGCACCGCTCGAGTTTCACGCCTGGGACGATGCAACGCCGATGCGCGAAGGGCATCACCGCATTCCGGAACCGGCGTCGGGCGTCGTCGTCGTGCCGGACCTGTTGCTGATTCCGTGCGTCGGCTTCGATACGTGGCTGTACCGGCTCGGGTATGGCGGCGGCTATTACGACCGCACGCTCGCCGCGTGGCCCGGCGCCGCGCTGCCCGTTACCGTGGGCATCGCATACGAGGCCTGCAAGGTCGACGCGCTGCCGACCGAAGATCACGACCTGGCACTGCGGTGGGTCGTGACGGACGAGGAAACCTACGTGGCCGACGCGTAAGCGGCGGCGGCACCGCACGACAGCACTCGGCGGCGCGCCGAATCATCGCCAGGCGTTGCCGCCATCGCGCGACGAACGATCACCGACAGCCTCACGCCACGCCATCCGCCCGCGTCAAGAAACCGTCGCAATCGCCAGCCTACACTCCCCTTTGCCGCCGGCCGCGCGCGGCGGCGCATCCGCCTACAGCGATGCCGCCGCCCGCGCCGCCGTGTCGTACAGCCCGGACGCTTGGCGCAGCAGCTGCGCGGCGTCGCCGATCTGCTCGTTCGTGAGGCCGCTGTCCTTGAGCGTCTCGATCAGGCAGTGCTCGCGCACCTCGCGGTACTTGACGCACAGGTCGCGCCCGGCGTCCGTCGCGGAGAAGAACACTTCCTTGCCGCTCTTCTCGCTCGTCACGTAGCCGCGGGCGATCAGTTTTTTGAGCGCATAGGTCGCGACGTGCGTATCCTCGATGTTGAGCACGAAGCAGATGTCGGCGAGTTTCTTCTTGCGTTCGCGATGGCTGACGTGATGCAGCAGCGACACCTCGACCGCCGTCATGTCCTTCGCGCCCGCCGCCGACATGCAGCGCACCATCCAGCGGTTGAACGCGTTGCCGGCCATGATGAGCCCGTATTCGAGCTCCGACAGCTCCGCGCTCGAATCGGAAACGAGATGTTCGGACGAGACGATCTTGGTCGGATGACGCTTCATGGGCAGGCAGCGCAAGCAGGATGTCAGGGTGTGCAGAGTGTACGTCAGATGTTCGCGCGCACCTGCTAGGCATAAACGCTTATTGGGAACATATCGATAATTTATTGACAATGTACGCTAACATTGCCGTCCGAACCGTGCCAGTCCGATGACGCATCCACGCATTTTCCCGCTCGGCGACGCTGCGCTCGTTTGCGAAGTGCCGCCGCCCGCCACGCTCGACTGCCAGCGCCGCGTCTGGGCCGTTGCCGAGGCCGCGCGCGTGTGGCCGCACGTCGTCGACGTCGTGCCGGGCATGAACAACCTGACGATCGTGTTCGACGTGCTCGCCGCCTCCGCGGAATCGCTGTCGGCCGCGCTGCGCGACGCGTGGGAGACGGCCGACGTCGAGCACGCGAGCGGCCGCGAGGTCGAGATTCCTGTCGAGTACGGCGGCGCGGCCGGGCCTGACCTCGCAGTCGTCGCCGCGCATACGGGCCTCACGGCCGACGAGGTCGTCGCGCGCCACGCGGCCGCCGAATACGTCGTCTTCTTCCTCGGCTTCCAGCCTGGCTTTGCCTATCTCGGCGGCCTCGACCCATCTCTGCACGCGCCGCGCCGCGCGGCCCCGCGCCTCGAGGTGCCGGCCGGTTCGGTCGGCATCGGTGGTGCGCAAACCGGCATCTACCCGGCCACGTCGCCGGGCGGCTGGCAACTGATCGGCCGCACGTCGTGCGTGTTGTTCGATCCGTCCCGGCAGCCGCCGACGCTGCTCCTGCCCGGCGACCGGGTGCGCTTCACCATTGCGGGAGTCCACGCGACATGAGCCACAGCAAAGCGCCGGGCAGCATCGAGGTGCTGCGGGCCGGCCCGCTGACGACAGTGCAGGATCTCGGCCGCCACGGCGCGCGCCATCTCGGCGTCGCACAGGGCGGCGCGCTCGACAGCCTCGCGCTCGAAGTCGGTAACCGGCTCGTCGGCAACCGCCCCGACGCGGCCGCCGTCGAGATCACGATCGGCCCGGCCGCATTCCGCTTCACGCGCGCGGCGCGCATCGCGATCACCGGCACCGAATTCGGCGGAACGCTCGACGGCAAGCCCGTCTATTCGTGGTGGAGCCTGCCGGTCGAAGCCGGCGCGACGCTCACGCTGCCGGCCGCGAAGCGCGGGATGCGCGGCTATCTGTGCATCTCGGGCGGCATCGACGTGCTGCCGATGCTCGGCTCGCGCAGTACCGATCTCGCGTCGCGCTTCGGCGGCCTCGGCGGCCGCGCGCTGCGCGACGGCGACCGGCTGCCGGTCGGCGTGCCGCCGGCCGGCGCCGGCTGCCTCGCGCCCGACGCGACCGACGCCCCCGAGTTCGGCGTCAAGGCGCCGGCGTGGTGCGCGTTCGCGCGCGTCGACGAGCCGCCGCGCCGCCACCGGCCCGCGCACGCGCCGTGGGCGATGCCGGTACGCGTGCTGCCGGGCCCCGACTACGCGTCGTTCGCCGCGGACGCGCAGCAGGCGTTCTGGGACGAGGAATGGCTCGTGACGGCCAACAGCAACCGGATGGGGTATCGTCTGGCAGGTGTCGAGCTGGTACGCGAGCGGCCGGCGGAGCTGCTGTCGCACGCGGTGCTGCCGGGCACGATCCAGGTGCCGCCGAACGGCCAGCCGATCGTGCTGATGAACGACGCGCAGACGACGGGCGGCTATCCCAAGATCGGCACCGTGATCCGCGCGGATCTGTGGAAGCTCGCGCAGGCGCGGCTGAACCTGCCGATCCGGTTCGTGCGCACGACGCCCGAGGCCGCGCGCGACGCGCTCGCCGCCGAGCGCGCCTACCTGCGGCAGATCGACGTCGCGATCGAGATGCGGGAAGAAGCGCGCGTGCGCATGCAATCGCGCGCGGCGTGAACACGAGAGAGCAGGCGCCGGCGCACCATCACACGGATGGACGGAAACATCATGGAAATCGATCTGAATGCCGATCTCGGCGAAGGATGCGGATCGGACGAGGCACTGCTCGAGTTCGTCACGTCGGCGAACATCGCGTGCGGCTGGCACGCGGGCGACGCGAACGCGATGCGCGACTGCGTGCGCTGGGCCGTGCAGAAGGGCGTATCGATCGGCGCCCATCCGAGCTTTCACGATCCGGAGAATTTCGGCCGCAAGGAAATGCAGTTGCCTGCCGAAGAGATCTACGCGGGCGTGCTGTACCAGCTCGGCGCGCTGTCGGCGATCGCGCAGGCCGAAGGCGGCCGCATCGCGCACGTGAAGCCGCATGGTGCGCTGTACAACCAGGCCGCGCGCGATCCGCTGATCGCCGATGCGGTGGTGTCCGCGATCCACGATTTCGATCCTTCGCTTGCGGTGTTCGGGCTCGCGAACAGCGTGTTCGTCGCGGCTGCGCGGCACGCAGGGCTCGCCGCGGTCGAGGAGGTGTTCGCGGATCGCGGCTACCGCGCGGACGGCTCGCTCGTGCCGCGCAGCCAGCCCGGCGCGCTGGTCGACGACGAGCAGGAAGTGATCGCCCGCACGCTCGACATGGTCAGCAACCAGCGGGTGCGCGCGGTCAGCGGCGAATGGGTGCCGCTCAATGCGCAGACGGTCTGCCTGCACGGCGACGGGCCGCACGCGCTGGCGTTCGCGCGGCGGATCCGCGCCGCGCTCGAAGCCGCGGGCATCGATGTCGTCGCGCCGGGGGTGCTGCAGGCGGACGAAGGCGCGTGAATGACGTGCAATGCCACGCCTTTCCCTGCGGACACTGACTGAAAACCGGAACCGAAGCGAATCCGAATCGGAATCGGAAACCACAAAGAAAAAAGCGCCCTCGAGGCGCTTTTCTGTTGGCTGAACCGTATCCGGTGCGACCGGAATCCGATTCATCCACCCGAAGCCGTCTGACGACGGCGACCGGAATGCCATGCTCCGGATCAAAAAACGTCCGCCGCCGCCCGCTACTGCTTCCCCCGGCCGGACGACGGAACGTCGCTTATCCGCAAGTCGGCCCGCATGCTGTTTGGTATCGGACGATGGTTGGCCCCGCCGTGCATGCAGACACTCCGCGGCCGGCACGTAATGCACGTGCCGGCAACGCTAACCCCGCGCTTTGTTTCTGCTACCCCGTAGAACTTACTGCTTTTATATTCTTTTCAATTTTTCAACTTGTGGGATGAAGAATAGATATTGCCCGATCCGGATGTCAATCGTTTTAAACGCTATTTTCCGACGATTCGAGGGTTTTCCTTAAAGACGCGCACCGCGGCGCGGGCCGCCGTCGCCGTGCGCGGTTCGGCAGTCAAACGAGGGAAGATCGGGGGAAGATTCGGGGAAGATCGGAACGATAGCCCGCGCGCGATCAGTTCGCGTCGACCCGGTATCCGTGCTGGCGCAACAGTTCGAGCACGCCGCGCCGGCCGCCCAGATGCAGCGCGCCGATCGCGACGAACAGCGGCCGGTTCGGCGCGGCCATTGCCGTCATCCGTGCAACGAAGCGCCGGTTGCGCTCGACCAGGATCTTGTTGTCGATCGACGCCGAGACGGCCTTCGAACGCGCGAGCCGCTCGCTCTTCGCAACCGCCCACGCGGCCAGCGCATCGGCGTCGCCGATCTGCCACAGCCGGTGCAGCGCCTTGATGTCGTCGGCGTTCTGCTCGGGCGTCTGCACCATGTCCTGCGCGAGCATCTCGCGCTGCTCGGCCAGCGTGAGCCCCGTGAACGCGCGCATCTGCTCGGCGAGCGTCTCGAGCCCGACGACCTTGCCGCCCTTCTTCTTCAGGTACGCGTTCTGCAATTGCGCCTCGGTGCCGTACTCGGTCTGCAGGCCGGCCGCCAGCGAGTCGTAGGTCTCGACGACGAGCGCGGCGAGCCACGGCCGCATCTTGCGGATCTCCGACAACGCGGCCGGATTGCCGCGCAGCCGGCCCGCGAGCCGCTGCCACAACGGCTCGGGCAACAGGCGCGGCAGGCACGGGTAATTGCAGACGCCGTATTTCGACACGTCGTCCTGCGATTCGAGCAGGTCGTCCGGCGACAGTTCGAGCGCGAGCGTCGGCGATGCGGCGAGCGCCGCGAGGATGCGCGGCCGGAACGGCTGCGCATTCGGATAGTCGGCCGGGTCGCCGGTGTGCAGCGTGCCCAGCAGGTAGATCGTCACCCGGCCCTTGGTCGCGACGTAGAACGGCATGCGCGCGGGCTGCGCGCGCACCGCGCCGCTCGCCACCGTGCCGTTCGACGCAGCAGGCGGCGTATGGAAGCCCGGCAGGCTCATGCCGGGCGGCGGCACCTGCGACGGGTGGAGCGGCGCCGTCGCCGGCGCGCGCGCCTCGGCCCGCGCGACGTCGACGGAGACGGACAGGCTGGCCGCCGCGCACGCCCCGACCAGCGCCGCGCCGGTCACGGTGCGCACGCTCCAGCGGCGTGCGTTGCGGTACGCGCGCCGCACGCGCGTACCGCCGATGCGCACACGGCGCGCAGTCGCATCGCGCGCCGCCAGGCCTTCAGGCATTCTCCTCCCCTACCTCCTCGGCGCGATGGCAGGCCACGTACCGTCCGTCTACGTCGCGCAACTGCGGCTCCTCGGCGCGGCAGCGCTCGACCGCATACGGGCAGCGCTGATGGAACGCGCAGCCCGACGGCGGATTGAGCGGCGACGGCAGCTCGCCCTGCAGCTTGATCTGCACGCGGCGGTCTTCCTCGAAGATCGCCGGCGTCGCGGACATCAGCGCACGCGTGTACGGATGGCGCGGACGCGCGTAGATCGTCGCCTTGTCGCCGAGCTCGGCGACGCTGCCGAAGTACATCACCATCACGTCGTCGGCGACGTGCTCGACCACTGCAAGGTTGTGCGAGATGAACACGTAGCTCGTCTTGAACTGCTCCTGCAGATCCATGAACAGGTTCAGGATCTGCGCCTGGATCGACACGTCGAGCGCGGACACGGGCTCGTCCGCGACGACGATCCGCGGATCGAGGATCATCGCGCGCGCGATCGCGACGCGCTGCCGCTGGCCGCCCGAGAACATGTGCGGATAGCGCTTCGCATGCTCGGGCCGCAGGCCGACCGTGCGCATGATCTGCGCGATGCGTTGCGCACGCTCCTGCGCGGTAAGGTTCGTGTTGATCTCGAGCGGCTCGGACAGCGTCTGCTCGACGGTCTTGCGCGGGTTGAGCGACGCGAACGGGTTCTGGAACACCATCTGCACGCGGCGGCGCAGCTCGGCGACCGTCTGGCGGTCCGCGCCCGCGACATCCTTGCCGTCGATCGTCAGGTGGCCGGACGTCGGCGTCTCGATCATCGTCAGCTGCCGCGCGAGCGTCGACTTCCCGCAGCCCGATTCGCCGACGACGGCCAGCGTCTTGCCGCGCTTCAGCGTGAACGACACGCCGTTGAGCGCCTTCACCGTGCCCTGGCCGAACATGCCACGCTTCACCGTGTAGTGCTTCGCAAGCCCGTCGGCAACCAGCACCGCATCCTCGTCGTGCGGCGCGCGACGCGTTTCGTGGACAGCATTCATCGTGCACCTCCCGTCAGGTCAGGGTTCGAAAGATTGAGCGGCTTGATGCAGCGCGCGCGCATCGCGTCGTTGCCCGGCACCAGCGTGTCGAGCGCCGGGCGCGCCTTGCGGCAATCGTCGACGACATACTTGCAGCGCGGCGCGAACAGGCACCCGGACGGGCGATCATCGCGGCCCGGCACCATGCCCGGCAATGCGGCAAGGCGCCGCGCCCCTTTATTGTGCTCGGGGATCGCCGCGAGCAATGCTTCGGTGTACGGATGATGCGGATGCGCGAAGATGTCCGGCACGCGGTTGGTCTCGATGATCTCGCCCGCGTACATCACGGCAACGCGCTGCGCGACTTCCGACACCACGGCGAGATCGTGCGAGATCAGCACGAGCGCCATCCCGCGCTCCTTCTGCAGCTTCACGAGCAGATCCATGATCTGCGCCTGGATCGTCACGTCGAGCGCGGTGGTCGGCTCATCGGCGATCAAGAGCTTCGGGTTGCACGCGACGGCCATCGCGATCATCACGCGCTGGTTCATCCCGCCCGACATCTGGTGCGGGAACGAATCGATGCGGCTCTTCGGGTCGGGGATGCCGACCTGGTCGAGCAGCTCGAGCGCACGGCGCTCGAGCGCGTCGCCGCGCAGCCCTTCGTGCAGCTTCAACACTTCCTTGATCTGGTAGCCGACCGTGTAGCTCGGGTTCAGGCTCGTCAGCGCGTCCTGGAACACCATCGCGATGTCCTTGCCGACGATCTTGCGGCGCGCCTTCGGCGACGCCTTCAGCAGGTCGACGCCGTTGAACGTGACCTCGTCGGCCGTCACCTTGCCCGGCGCGTCGATCAGGCCCATCAGCGCCATCATCGTCACGCTCTTGCCCGAGCCCGATTCGCCGACCACGCCCACCACCTCGCCCGGCGCGATCGACAGGTTGATCCGGTCGACGGCGGGCAGGCCGTTGAAGTTCACCGCGAGATTGCGGATGGTCAATAGATTGCTCATGGTCATGCCATCCGTTTCAGTTTGGGATCGAGCGCATCGCGCAGCCCGTCGCCGAGCAGGTTGACCGCGAGCACCGAGATCAGGATCGACAGGCCCGGCATCGTCACGATCCACCATGCGTTGTCGATATAGTCGCGCGCCGATGCGAGCATCGCGCCCCACTCGGCGGTCGGCGGCTGTACGCCGAGGCCGAGGAAGCCGAGCGCGGCCGCGTCGAGGATCGCCGACGAGAAGCCGAGCGTCGCCTGCACGATCAGCGGCGCAGTGCAGTTCGGCAGCACCTGCGAGAACATCAGGCGCAGCGTGCCGGCGCCGGCCACGCGCGACGCCGTTACGTATTCCTTCTGCAGCTCCCCGAGCGCGGACGCGCGCGTGAGACGCACGTAGGCCGGCAGCGCGACGATCGCGATCGCGAACATCGTGTTGGTGAGGCCCGGGCCGATGATCGCGACCACCGCGACCGCGAGCAGCAGCGACGGCAGCGCGAGCAGCACGTCCATCACGCGCATCACCGGCGTGTCGGCCCATTTCTGGAAGAACGCGGCGACGAGGCCGAGCACGATGCCGGGGATCAGCGCGAGCACGACCGACACGAAGCCGATCCAGAACGACATCCGCGCGCCGTACATCAGGCGCGAAAGAATGTCGCGGCCCGCTTCGTCGGTGCCGAGGATGAATTTCCAGTTGCCACCGTCGAGCCAGGCGGGCGGGATCTTCACGTAGTCGCGGTATTGCTCGATCGGGCTGTGCGGCGCGAGCAGCGGCGCGAACACGGCGACGACGATCAGCACCAGCACGACGATGCCCGCGCCCACCGCGCCGCGGTTGCGCGAGAAGTTGCTCCAGAATTCGCGCAGCGCGAGCGCGCGTCCGCTGACCGGCGCGGTTTCGCGCGGCAGAGTGTTTTGAACGTTGCTCATGGTTACCTCGTGTGGCGGATGCGCGGGTTCAGCACGCCGTACAGCAGGTCGACGACCAGGTTCACGACGATCACGAGCGTCGCGATCAGCAGGATGCCGCCCTGGACGACCGGGTAGTCGCGGCGGCTGATCGCATCGATCAGCCACTTGCCGACGCCGGGCCACGAAAACAGCGTCTCGGTCAGCACCGCGCCGGCGAGCAGCGTGCCGACCTGCAGGCCGATCACGGTAACGACCGGGATCAGCGCGTTGCGCAGCGCATGCACGACGACGACGCGCACGGGCGACAGCCCCTTCGCGCGCGCGGTGCGGATGTAGTCCTCGCGCAGCACTTCGAGCATCGACGAGCGCGTCATCCGCGCGATCACCGCGAGCGGGATCGTGCCGAGCACGATCGCGGGCAGGATCAGGTGGCTGACCGCCGACCTGAACGAGCCTTCGTCGGGCGCGAGCAGCGCGTCGATCAGCATGAAGCCCGTCGGGTGCGGGAAGTCGTATTCGACCGCGATGCGCCCGGACACGGGTGTCCAGCCGAGGGTCGACGAGAACACCATGATGAGGATCAGGCCCCACCAGAAGATCGGCATCGAGTAGCCGGTCAGCGCGGTGCCCATCACGCCGTGGTCGACGATCGAGCCGCGCCGCAGCGCCGCGATCACGCCGGCCGGCAGGCCGACGGCGAGCGCGAAGAAGAGCGCGCACAGCGACAGTTCGACGGTCGCCGGGAAGCGCGCGAAGAACTCGCCCGCGACGCTCGTGTTGGTCACGATCGACGTGCCGAGGTCGCCGTGCAGCGCACGGCCGATGTAGTGGAAATATTGCACGGGCAGCGGCTGGTCGAGCCCCAGGCGTTTCATCGCCTCTGCGTGCATGACGGGATCGACGCCGCGCTCGCCCATCATCACTTCGATGGGGTCGCCCGGTATCAGGTGAATCAGCGCGAATGCGAGGATGGTGATGCCGATGAAGGTCGGGATCACCATGCCTACGCGGCGCAACACGAATCGGAGCATGATGCGTCTCGTATTTTCTCGTGGGAAATATGCGACCGGCGACGCGGAGCTCGTGGCCCCGCGCCGCCGGATGGGTTCAGGCTGGTCATGTGGGGTCTGTCCAGACCCTGACAGCTTACGCCTGCCGTGTTACTTCACGCTAACTCCGTCGAAACGTGCGTAGCCGAGCGGCTCGATGCGCATGTCGACGACGTTCTTGCGCACCGGCTGGTAGACGGTCGAGTTCGCGATCGGCGAGAACGGCAACTGCTGCGCGAAGATCTGCTGCGCCTGCGTGTAGATCTTCGTGCGTGCGTCCTGGCCCGTCGTCGTGCGGCCCTTCTGGACGAGGTCGTCGAACGGCTTGTAGCACCACTTCGAGAAGTTGTTGCCCTTGATCGCCTCGCAGCCGAGCAGCGTGCCGAGCCAGTTGTCGGGGTCGCCGTTGTCGCCCGTCCAGCCGATCAGCATCGAGTCCTGCTCGCCGGCGTGCGCGCGCTTCATGTACTCGCCCCACTCGTACGTGACGATCTTCGCCTTCACGCCGATCTTCGCCCAGTCGGCCTGGATCATCTCGGCCATCAGGCGCGCGTTCGGGTTGTACGCGCGCTGCACGGGCATCGCCCACAGCGTGATCTCGAAGCCGTTCGCGAGGCCCGCCTTCGCGAGCAGCGCCTTCGCCTTCGCGGTGTCGTAGGCCGGCAACTTCAGGTTCTTGTCATACGACCATTGCGTCGGCGGCATCGGCGCGGAAGCGGCCTGGCCGGCGCCCTGGTACACGGACTCGAGGATCGCCTTCTTGTTGATCGCCATGTCGAGCGCCTCACGCACCTCGAGCTTCTCGAGCGGCTTGTGCTCGACGTTGTACGCGAGGTAGCCGAGGTTGAAGCCCGGCTGCGACGGCATTGCGACATCCGATTCCGCCTTCAGCGTCGCGATGTCCGCCGGACGCGGATAGCTCATCACCTGGCACTCGTTGCGCTTGATCTTCTGCACGCGCACGCCCGGGTCGGGCGTGATCGAGAAGATCAGCTTCGAGATCTTCACTTCACCCTTCTTCCAGTAGTCAGGATTCCCTTCGAAACGGATCGTCGCGTCCTTCGTGTAGCTGCGGAAGATGAACGGGCCCGTGCCGATCGGCTTCTGGTTGATGTCGGCGGCCTTGCCGGCCTTCATCAGCTGGTCCGCGTATTCGGCGGACAGGATCGACGCGAATTCCATCGCCATGTTCTGGATGAACGGTGCGTTCGGTTCCGACAGCGTGAATTTCACGGTGTACGGATCGACCTTCTCGACCTTCGTGATCAGCTTGTCGAGGCCCATGTCGGTGAAGTACGGGAACGACACCGGGTAGGCCTTGCGGAACGGCTGGTTCGGATCCAGCATGCGCTGGAACGTGAACACGACGTCGTCCGCGTTGAATTCGCGCGTCGGCTTGAAGAAGTCGGTCGTGTGGAACTTGACGCCGTGGCGCAGGTGGAACGTGTAGACCTTGCCGTCGGACGACACGTCCCACGACTCGGCGAGCCCCGGCTCGACCTTCGTGCCGCCGCGCTCGAATTCGACGAGACGGTTATAGACGGTGAACGTGGCGGCGGTGAAGTCGACGCCAGTCGTGTATTGCGCGGAATCGAAGCCCGCCGGGCTGCCTTCTGAGCAGTAGACGAGCGTTTTGTTCGGGACCTGTGCGAATGCAGATCCCGCGATGCCGAACGATGCCGCTGCCACGCCTGCCATGGCGGTAACACGCAGGGTGTGCAACAGACGGTTGTGTTCCATGTTTCCTCCAGTCTCCAGTTCGGAACCGGTCCCTCGGGGGCCCGGCGTACGCGGATATTACTTGAGCCGGTGATTCTGCAACAAGCTGGAGAAAAAACTCTTCTAGACGGGCAGACGCGGGTTTTTGCGGATGTTTTTCGCGCGCAAAAAGTGCCGTGACGCGCAGCGGCGACGGTTCCGCCGATGCGGTGAATGTGTCGTCCGGCAACTAAACGGTTACTGCACTGCGGCGAACGGACGCGCGCCGAAGCCGCTTCGGCCGCTTCAGCCGCGCGCGTCGAGATCCGCGCTGCGCGCCGGCACGAACGCGACCGCGACGATCGACATCGCGAGCCCCGCCATCACGTAGTAAGTCGGTGCGAGCGGCGAGCCGGTCGCCTTGATCAGCCACGTGACGATGAACTGCCCGAAACCGCCGAACAGCATCACCGCGACGTTGTATGCAATCGACAGTCCGGTCGAGCGCACGTTGGCCGGAAACAGCTCGGCGATCATCGCGCCGAACGGCCCGTAGTAGCCCGCGAGCGTCACCGACAGCAGCGCCTGCACGGTGATGAGGCGCGCGATGCTCGGCGCCGCGTCGAGCCACGCGAAGAGCGGATACATCAGCGCGAGCGTCAGCACGAGCGACCACAGCGACAGCCCCTTGCGGCCGATGCGGTCCGACCACGCGCCCGCGACCGGCGACAGCACGGTGAGCAGCAGGTTGCCGACGATCACCGCGTAGAACGACTGCGCGTACGGCAGCTTCAGCTGCTTCACCGCGAAGGTCGGCAGGTAGCTGATCAGCACGTAGATCGTCACGGTGAGCGCGATCACCGAGCCGAGCCCGCACAGCACCTCGCGCGAATGGCGCGTGAACACGTCGCCGAGCGTCGCGCGGCGCGCGCTTTGCTGCGCATGCAGGAACGCTTCGGAATCCGCGAGATGGCGGCGGATGTAGAAACCGATCGGGCCGATCACGAGCCCGATGATGAACGGCACGCGCCAGCCCCATGCGCGCAGCGCGTCGGGCGTGAGGCCGCGCGTGACGGCCGCGCCGACGAGCGCGCCGATCAAGAGCGCTGCGGCCTGGCTCGCCATCTGCCAGCTGCCGTAGAAGCCGCGCTTCGAGAACGGCGCGGCCTCGATCAGCAGCGCGGTCGCGCTGCCGAATTCACCACCTGCGGAGAAGCCTTGCAGAAGGCGGCCGAACACGATCATCAGCGGGCCGCCGATGCCGATCGCCGCATACGGTGGCGCGACCGCGAGCAGGAAGATGCCGGCCGTCATCAGCAGGATCACGAGCGACAGCGCGGCCTTGCGGCCCGCGCGGTCCGCATACAGCCCGAGCACGATGCCGCCGATCGGCCGCATGAAGAACGCGACGCCGAACGTCGCGGTGGCAAGCAGCAGCGACGAGTATTCGCTCGTCGTCGGGAAGAACAGCTCGGCGATCACGACGACCATGAAGCTGAAGACCGTGAAGTCGTACCATTCGAGCGCGTTGCCGATGACCGCCGCCACCACGGCGCGCCGGTTCAGCGCGCGATCCGGCCTGACCGTCTTCGTTGAACCCGCAATCGTCGCCATGCGTGTGTCGTCC
This sequence comes from Burkholderia sp. PU8-34, assembly GCF_053427725.1. Lineage (NCBI taxonomy): Bacteria > Pseudomonadati > Pseudomonadota > Betaproteobacteria > Burkholderiales > Burkholderiaceae > Burkholderia > Burkholderia sp. PU8-34. The sequence goes on along the minus strand of NZ_JBSAXC010000012.1, from coordinate 150,659 downwards.
TCGTGAAGTCGCCGTAACGGTATGCGCGGCGAGGCTGCTGCCGTGCATGCGGTTTGGAGCGAGTGTAGAAAGGTGCGGAACCGATTTCAAGCAATAAAAAACGCCCGCCATCATCCGATGGCGGGCGTTTCGCGTTTTTTCGCGGGATTGCGGCACCGCACGATGCCGCGCGGGCGTCACGCCTTCTTCGTGAATGCGCTGCACCAGCCCTTCGCCGACACCTGCTTGCCGGGGAACGCGCCGCACGGGCCGGAGGCCGAGCCCGCCTTGCCCTGGTACAGCATGCACGCGGCGCAGTCCTGGCCCGCTGCATACTTCGCATACTTCGCCTTGTCGACCTTCGTCGCGTCCGCCTTGTAGCCGAGCGCCTGCGCAGTCGGGTCGGTCTCGGACAGCATCGGCAGATCGGCGGCGAGCGCTTCGCGCGACAGCGCCATGGCGGATACGACGCCGACGCTCGTAATCAGGAAACTCCGACGGGATGTTTTCATGGGGACTCGCTCCAATGTTTTCGATTCGAAAGCTGTTCTAGCGACAGCCGACTGACAGCATAACGCCCATGCACGCAAATGTGCGCCCCGAAATGCCGGAGATAAGGGAATTCGCACGGCTGCCGCCATCGTCCTTCAACGGTTCCGCCATCTCCGCTCAATAACCGCCGGCGCTCGTCGGGCCGACGTGCTCCTTCGGCGCAAAACCGCGTTGCGCCCGCGCTTGTCGCGCCCCGATGCCGGAGATAACGCATGTCACATGACCGGTTCATACGGCTGCCATACTGCCGTCACCCACACTGCCGTCACCCGCGCTTCGTCACCCGTACGCCGTCACCCGTACGCCGTCATCTCGCCGACGCGCTGCGCGAGCGCGAGCGCAGCGGTGAGCCCCGGCGACTCGATGCCGAACAGGTTCACGAGCCCGCGCACGCCATGCTGCGCCGCCCCCTGCACGATGAAATCGGCTGGCGGCTCGCCGGGCCCCGCGATCTTCGGACGGATGCCCGCATACGCGGGCTGCAGCGCATCGTCCGGCATCGCCGGCCAGTACGCGCGGATCGACGTGCAGAACGCGTCCGCGCGGGCCGGATCGACGTCGTAGCGCAACGCGTCGACCCATTCGACGTCCGGGCCGAAGCGCGCCTGCCCGGCGAGATCCAGCGTCAGGTGGATGCCGAGGCCGGCCCGGTCGGGCATCGGGTAGATCAGGTGCGAGAACGGTGCGCGGCCGGACAGGCTGAAATAGTGGCCGCGCGCGAGATAGAGCGGCGGCACCCAGCGCGGATCGAGGCCGCGCGTGCGGCGGGCGAGCGCCTGCGCGCCGAGGCCCGCGCTGTTGATCACGCAGCCCGCCTCGAGCTCGGTCGGCGCGTCGCCGCCCGTGCGCACGACGAAGCGCGCACCGCGCAGCACGTCGATCGATTCGACTGGCGATTTCAGCGCGCACACGGCGCCGTGGCGTTCGGCGTCGCCGAGCAGCGCGAGCATCAGCTGATGGCTGTCGACGATGCCCGTGCTCGGCGAGAACAGCGCCTCGACGCACTCTAGCTCGGGCTCGAGCGTCTGCGCCTCGCCGCGCGTGAGCGGCATCAGGTCAAGCACGCCGTTTTCCTCGGCGCGCACGGCGATCGCCTTCAAGTGTTTCACCTGCGCCGCCGACGTCGCGACGAGCAGCTTGCCGACGCGGCGATGCGGCACGTGATGCGTTTCGCAGAATTCGTACAGCATGTCGCGGCCGTGCACGCACGAGGTCGCCTTCAGCGAGCCGCGCGGATAGTAGAGCCCCGCGTGGATCACCTCGCTGTTGCGCGAACTCGTGCCGGTGCCGATCGCGTCGGCCGCCTCGAGCACGAGCGTCTCGCGGCCGCGCGCGGCCAGTTCGCGGGCGATCGCGAGCCCGACGACTCCCGCGCCGATCACCACACAGTCCATCTGCTCCATGGCTTTTCGCGTCGTTAGCGCGTCGAGGGAGAGAAGACGATTGTACGTCCCGGTTCGCCCGCATGTCGGACACATGTGTAGCCGGATGTTTCGCCCCGGTTTTGCCTCGCTCGCTACGACCCTCCCACCTTCAATGCTGGTTTCAGAACCCGATCGGCCGGCGCTTCGTCGACCCTTCGTCCGCGCGGATGTCGCGCGGCTCGATCACATCGCGGCCGTCGAGGCGCGCGGCGCCGAACGCGTGCAGCAGCGCGCGCCGCATCGTGCGCGGCGGCGTCGCGGCGAGCACGTCGAGCGCGTCGTCGCCGAGCGTGTCCGGAAAACGCCGGCCCCACGCGTGCGACGTGCGGATCTCGTCGTAGATCGTCTGCGCGATGCGGCGCGCGCCGGCCGCGTCGGGGGGCGCGATCTCGTAGATGTTCAGCCGGTTCAGCAGCGGCTCCGGAATCGCCTGCGCGTCGTTTGCGGTCGCGACCCAGATCACGTTGCCCGCATCGATCGGCACCTCGGCGAATTCGTCGACGAACGCGCGCGCGGTGTCGTGCTCGAGCAACGCATACAGCGCGCCGAGCGGATCGTATTGCGCGTCGCTGCCGGCCTTGTCGATCTCGTCGACCGCGATCACCGGGTTCGCATAGCTGCCGTTCACGAGCGCGTCGAACACCTTGCCGGGCTTTGCGTTCTTCCACTGCGACGACGCACCTGACAGGATCCAGCCCGCGGTCAGCGAACTCATCGGCACGTAGTGATACGACGTGCCCAGAAGCTGCGCGAGTTCCTTCGCGAAATGCGTCTTGCCGATGCCCGGCGGCCCGAGCAGCAGGATCGGCATCAGCTCGAGCCGGTCGTCGGTCTCGAGGCACAGTGCGACCTGCTTGCGCACGTCGTCGAGCGGCTCGGTGAAATTCGGCAGCGCCTCGCCGAGCGCGTCGAACGAAGGCATCCGGTTCGGCTTCACGCAAAAGCGCAGATTGCCGGTCTTGAGCATCCTCTCGTAAGTGGCGCGCAGTGCGTCGCTCGCGCCTTCGTTCAGGTCGCTCAGCGCGGTCTCGACCTGTTCGAGGTCATACACCGTGCTGAAGGACGCCACCGCCAGTTCCTGTTTCACCATCGCCGTCGTCATACCAACCTCGCTACCGCTTGCGTGCCGCTCCATCAGACCCTTTCGATTTCAGTGTAGCGGGACGCCACTCGAGTGCAAGCAAGCAGCCGCCCGCGTGTGCTGCTGACAGAGCACGCTCGCTGCAGCCTCGACACGTGCCCGCAGGCCGCGTTCGTGCCGTTTCACCGGATCGTCGCCGAACACCTCGGCATGCCGGCCAACGAGCAGCTCGTGTGCGGGATGTCGCTCGGCCATGCGGACCCGGACGCGATCGAGAACCGCGTCGTCACCGAGCGCGCGAGCGTCGCGGAGTTCGCGCGTTTTTTTGCTTGAAAACGCGCGACCCGCACTTACCTTTCTAGCAGGACCGCGTCGCGCAGCGAACCCGTCGCGCCGCATCCGGTCCCATCGATGACGATGTGGATCGGCGCCAAGCGGGCGTAAGATGTGCGTCCGTTCCCCCGCTACCCGCGATTCCGGAGAGGCTTCATGCTGAAACACGGCCTGGCCGCCCTGCTGGCGAGCGTCATGCTTGCCGCCCATGCGCAGAGCCCCGCGCCGGCTGTCGTCGCATGGGAAATCCAGGTGGTGCGCGACGGTCAGACGATCGACACGTTCCAGCAAAACACCACCGTGGGTCAGACCCGCACCGACACCCACCGCTACCCGTCCGACGTCTCCGTCGGCTGCGGCGACAAGGCACGCGTCGTGCCGACCGAGCGCTCGCGCGCGGTGACCGTCGCGCCGCTCGTCGTCGACGCGAACGCGATCTCGCTCGCGCTCGACGTGCAGGAAACGCTCGACGATCCGAACGCGAAGCCGGGCGATCCGTGCGTGCCCGCGTCGCCGCGACAGATCGTCGCGAGCCATCCGGGGCTGTCGGTCGGCGGCGACGCGTGGACCGACTGGACGCTCATCGACCAGCATCCGCACCTCGTCTACCGCGTGCGCGCGCACGTCGCGAAGGACTGACCGACATGCCAGCGTCAGATGCCCTGTCACTCCCGTTCGCCGAGCCGCATGCCGCGCCCGACGAACTCACCGCGGTGAGCTGGAACCTGCACAAGGGACGCTCGCCGCTCGGCTTCACCGCGTGGAACGCGATGCGCAACTGGATGCAGTCGACGCACGCGGACGTGTATTTCCTGCAGGAAGCGATGGCGCGGCGCATGCCGCGGCCCGTGCTCGCGCCCGGCTTCGGCGCGCAGATGGACGATGCGTACGACGACGTCTGGCATTGCCAGGCGACCGAGATCGCGCATGCGCTCGACTGGCAGATCGCGCTCGGCCCGAACGTGTTCAAGCCGTCGTGGCGGCACGGCAACGCGATCCTGTCGCCGCACCCGCTCGACCTCGGCGGCCGCTGGGACATCTCCGCGCACCGCTTCGAGCGGCGCGGCCTGCTCGTCGCGCGCGCGACGCTCGCCGGGTCGCGCCCCGTCACGCTGCTGTGCGCGCACCTCGCGCTCACGCGCGCGGCGCGGCTGCGGCAGATGCACTGGATCGCGCACTGGATCGTGCGCAACGCGAAGGACGGCCCGCTCGTGCTGGCCGGCGACTTCAACGACTGGCGCAACGACTCCGTCGCGCTGTTCGCCGAGATCGGCCTGTCCGAGGTCGCGACGCTGCTCGGCGAATCGGGGCGCACGTTCCCTGCGTTCTCGCCGGCACTCGCGCTCGACAAGATGTTCGTGCGCGGGATGACGCCGCTCGAATGGAGCGCGCCATCCGGCGAGACCGCGTGGCTGTCGGATCACCTGCCGTACATCGCACGCCTGCGTCTCGATCCGCAATGATGGCAACGGCGCGGCCCGCGGCGCGCCAGAGTAGCGGCTTGCCCCGCTTCCGAACCCGCGCGCGCAGCGCGACTACCGCCGCGTGCGCCGCCCGCTCGACGCGCTGAGCGGCACCGCGCTCGCCGGCCTCGGCGCGAAGCTCGCGGCCGGCGACTGAAAGCAACCCGAAAGAGAATGTTGCGCCAAATCCGCGCATCCGCCGGGGTCAAGGGCGCGATTCGCACAGTCAAGGTAAAATAACGAGTTCCTCAATCGTCTGTCATCGAGAAGGCGCGTGTTCGGCGCGCCGGCCGGCCGATCCCCGGATCGGGCCGACGCCCTCGTTTTTCGCCCGTTCGTGGGCCCGTTACACGCGTCTGTTTTCGAAGTCATGAGCAAATACGACACCGCCACCGTCCAATCCGTCCACCACTGGACCGATACGCTTTTCAGCTTCACCTGCACCCGTGAGCCGAGCCTGCGCTTCAACAACGGCGAATTCACGATGGTCGGCCTCGAGGTCGACGGCAAGCCGCTCGCGCGCGCATACAGCATCGTCAGCCCGAATTACGAAGAGCATCTCGAGTTCTTCAGCATCAAGGTGCAGAACGGCCCGCTGACGTCGCGCCTGCAGCACCTGAAGGTCGGCGATACCGTGCTGATCGGCAAGAAGCCGACCGGCACGCTCGTCGCCGACAACCTGCTGCCCGGCAAGACGCTGTGGATGCTGTCGACGGGCACGGGCCTCGCGCCGTTCATGTCGATCATCCGCGATCCGGACATCTACGAACGCTTCGACAAGGTCATCCTGACGCACACGTGCCGCCTGAAGGGCGAACTCGCGTACATGGACTACATCAAGCACGACCTGCCGGGCCACGAGTACCTGGGCGACATCATCAAGGAAAAGCTCGTCTACTACCCGACGGTCACGCGCGAGGAGTTCGAGAACGAAGGCCGGATCACCGACCTGATCTCGACGGGCAAGCTGTTCAGCGATCTCGACGTCCCGCCGTTCTCGCCGGAACACGACCGCGTGATGCTGTGCGGCAGCACCGCAATGCTGAAGGACACGACCGACCTGCTGAAGCAGGCCGGCCTCGTCGAAGGCAAGAACAGCGCACCGGGCCACTACGTGATCGAGCGCGCGTTCGTCGATTGATCCACCCTAATTGAGCCGCATCAAGAACCGGAGCGAAAGCTCCGGTTTTTTTTCGTGCGGGCTTGGCGGATTCGTAACAATCTACGATCCTGTCACGTCAACTGGTTACATTTCGATACGCCACCTCCGGCAGCTCCCGTGTAGGTGTTTTTCCTACACCCGAGTTCAATCCGATTATTCACATTTACCCTTAAATGTCCGCCCGACATGACCTTTCCCGATATTTTGAGATATTATTCGCGGCGCGCGGCTGCATTTCGGAAGCGCGTGAAGGTCGGAATAAGTTGTTACAAAATGTAAATTTTGTTACTTCGGCACAATGCGAATCTCTCGCGGCAACTGTCGCCGGAGCGGCATCCGGCATGCGCCGCCGATCGGTGTCTGAATCGCTTTCTGACAGCAGGGAGAGTCATGGATACGTCGCTTAGCGCGCCCGAGTGCGCCCACGCCCCGTTCCCGTCGCAGCCGCACACGCCGGCCGCCACCCCGCCCCATGTCACGACCGCGGCGAGCCGCGACGCGCTCGCCGCGCGCATCGCCGCGCTGTCCGCCGAACTGTTCGCCGCCGATGAGGCGGCTCGCCGCCATCTGGCCGGCGAACTGCACGACGGCCTCGGCGCCGAACTCACCGCCGCGCGCTTCGCGCTCGCGAACATCGAAACCTGGCTGCCGGCGGACGTGCCCGAAGGCTGCCGGCGCGCGCTCGATCTCGCGCAGCGCGCGCTCGACTCCGCGACGGACGCGAACCGGCGCCTGATCGCCGAACGCGACACGCCGGCGCTCGACGGCGGCCTCGTCCACGCACTGTCGGCGTGGATCGACAGCTATGCGCAACGCACGGGCCTGTATACGAGCTTCGTCTGCGCGGCCGACGCGCGGCTGCCGCAGCTCGCGGGCCCGGGCGCACTCGCGATCTTCCGCGTCGCGCAGGAAGCGCTGTCGAACGTCGCGAAGCACGCGCGTGCGTCATCCGCCGACGTGCGGATCGAAGCAGACGCAATGTATCTGTCCCTGATCGTCACGGACGACGGCACCGGTTTCTCGCGCACCCGCCATCACGGCTACGGGCTCGCCGGCATGCGCACCCGCTGCGAGGCGTTCAGCGGCAGCTTCGAGCTGTCCACGCCGACGGCCGGCAGCGGCACCCGCGTCGCCGCGCGCTTCGCGTGGGACGCGCTGTTCGCAGCGCCCGCGGCCGCGCGTCGCGCGCCGCTTTCGTGAGGGCGCCGTGAGTCTCGACATCCTGCTCGTCGACGATCACGCGATCGTCCGGCAAGGCATCCGGCACCTGCTGATCGATCGCGGGATCGCGCGCGACGTCGCCGAGGCGGAAACCGGCGGCGAAGCGATGGCCGTCGTCGACAAGCGTGAATTCGACGTGATCCTGCTCGACATCTCGCTCCCCGACATGAACGGCATCGAGGCGCTGAAGCGCCTCAAGCGCAAGCTGCCGCGCACGCCGGTGCTGATGTTCTCGATGTACCGCGAGGATCAGTACGCGGTGCGCGCGCTGAAGGCCGGCGCTGCCGGCTACCTGTCGAAGACGGTCAATGCCGCGCAGATGATCTCCGCGATCCAGCAGGTCGCCGCGGGCCGCAAGTATGTGAGCCCGGCGATGGCCGAGGCGCTTGCCGAATACGTGTCGTTCGAAAACGAACCGATGCCGCACGAGAAGCTGTCGGACCGCGAATACCAGACGCTGTGCATGCTCGCGTCCGGCAAGCGGCTCACCGACATCGCGAACACGCTGTCGCTGTCGGTGAAGACGGTGAGCGTCTACCGCTCGCGGCTGCTCGAGAAGATGCGGCTGTCGAACAACGCGGAACTGACCTTCTACGTGATGAGCAACCGGCTCGTCGACATGGCGTCCGCAGCCGGCGCTTAGGGCCTGTTCACGCCCTGTTCACGCCAATAACGGGCTTGCGCCGGCCGCCAGAGGAATTTTGGCGTTACGGGAACGTGCGCTGGGGCGCGCATGCGTCGCGCGCCCCCCCAGCGGCGCGCCAAGCGCTTGTTTTATCGGACGATTTGCCGCATGGCCGTTGCGTCGCAACGGGTCATTCGCGTCAAATCGGCTAAAATTACGGGTTTTCACTCACTCACCGCCCCCACGCGAGCGCGCGTGCCGGCCATCCATCCGCAATGTCTCTCTTCCGCAAGAAAAACGTCGATCACATGATCGCCGGCGCACACGCCGCCGGGCTCAAGAAAGCGCTGGGCGCGATCGACCTCACGTTCCTCGGCATCGGCGCCATCATCGGCACCGGCATCTTCGTGCTGACCGGCACCGGCGCGGTCCAGGCCGGCCCGGCGCTGATGCTGTCGTTCGTGATCGCCGCAATCGCGTGCGGCCTCGCGGCGCTGTCGTACGCCGAGTTCGCGTCGACGATTCCGGTCGCCGGCTCGATCTACACGTATTCGTACGCCACGCTCGGCGAACTCGTCGCATGGATCATCGGCTGGGACCTGATGCTCGAATACGGGCTCGCCGCGTCCGCCGTGTCGGTCGGCTGGTCCGGCTACCTGCAGTCGCTGCTGCAGGGCTTCGGCCTCACGCTGCCGACCGTGCTGACAGCCGCGCCCGGCGCGGTGCCCGGCGTCGTCACGTGGTTCAACCTGCCGGCGTTCCTCGTGATGATCGTGATCACGACGCTGCTGTCGATCGGCATTCGCGAATCGACGCGCATCAACAACATCATGGTGTTCATCAAGGTGTCGGTGGTGCTGCTCGTGATCGCGGTCGGCGTGTTCCACGTCACGCCGGCGAACTGGAAGCCGTTCATGCCGCACGGCTGGAACGGCGTGTTCGGCGCTGCGGCCGTGATGTTCTTCGCGTTCATCGGCTTCGACGCGGTGTCGTCCGCGGCCGAGGAAGTGAAGAACCCGAAGCGCGACCTGCCGATCGGCATCATCGCGTCGCTCGCCGTCTGCGCGTTCCTGTACGTCGCGGTCGCGGCAGTCGCCACCGGCATCGTCCCGGCGGCGCAGTATGCGAGCATCTCGCACCCGATCTCGTATGCGCTGCAGATCGCCGGCGAGAAATGGGTCGCGGGCTTCATCGACCTCGGCGCCGTGCTCGGCATGCTGACCGTGATCCTCGTGATGAGCTACGGCCAGACCCGCATCATCTTCGCGATGTCGCGCGACGGCCTGCTGCCGGCGACGCTGTCGCGCGTGCATCCGCGCTATTCGACGCCGTTCCTGACGACCTGGCTCGTCGGCCTGTTCTTCGGCCTGATCGCCGCGCTCGTGCCGCTCAACGTGCTCGCCGAACTGATCAACATCGGCACGCTCGCCGCGTTCTCGATGGTGTCGATCGCGGTGCTCGTGCTGCGCCGCACGCACCCGGACCTGCCGCGCGCGTTCCGCTGCCCCGGCGTGCCGGTCGTGCCGATCCTCGCGGTCGCGTCGTGCCTGTTCCTGATGCTGAACCTGCAGCCCGTCACGTGGATCGCGTTCGCCGTGTGGCTCGTGATCGGCCTCGTGATCTACTTCGGGTATTCGCGCAGCCGTTCGAAGCTCGCGCACGGCCAGCAGGCGCACTGACGCCGGCAAACTGACGCAGGCATACGGCGCGCCCCGCATCGGCGGCGCGCCGGCCACCTCCCCTGAAACGGCGCGCCGCCTCGCGAGCGCGCCGTTTGCTTTGTCGGCGCCGCAATCGGCACCCCGCGTACGATGCGCGGCCACCGGCCGTCCGAATTGCGCACGGCCCGAGCAAGCCTCTGGCAGCCGGTTCATAATGCGCCCAATCTCGCGCGTCGAGTCCGGCGGGCGGTAGCGGGCCGGCCGGTGATCCCGCTCTCCCGCCCTCCCGCCCTCCAGGCCAGACCGGCAGCCCGCCGCCGTCCGCCGACCGCGTCATCTCCCTGCGACGCCCCCGACGGCCTGGCACGACGCGCGCAAGCAATGAGGCAACGACGATGGAAAGTGTGGATCTCGACGTACTGAAGACAAGCGCGCGCTGGATCGAAGAAGGCCGCCGCGTGCTGCTCGTGACGGTCGTGAAGACGTGGGGCTCGTCGCCGCGCCCCGAAGGCGCGATGCTCGCGGTGCGCGACGACGGGCTCGTCGTCGGTTCCGTCTCCGGCGGCTGCATCGAGGACGACCTGATCGCCCGCGTGCATGCGAGCGGAATCGCCGCCGACGCGCGCCCGGAAGCCGTGAAATACGGTGTGACGGCCGAGGAAGCGCACCGCTTCGGGCTGCCGTGCGGCGGCACGATCCAGCTCGTGCTGGAGCCGCTCACGCGCGACAGCGGCATCGCCGCGCTGTGCGCGGAGGTCGAGGCCGGCCGCCTCGTCACGCGCACGATGACGCTCGCGACCGGCCGCGCGTCGCTATCGCCCGCGCTGGCGACCGACGGCGTCGCGTTCGACGGCGCGCGCCTCGTGACGATCCACGGCCCGCGCTACCGGATGCTCGTGATCGGCGCGGGGCAACTGTCGCGCTACCTGTGCCAGATCGCGGTCGGGCTCGACTACCAGGTGACGGTGTGCGACCCGCGCGAGGAATACACGGACGCTTGGGACGTGCCCGGCACGCGTGTCGTGCACACGATGCCCGACGACACGGTGCTCGAGATGAAGCTCGACGCGCGCTCGGCGGTGGTCGCGCTCACGCACGATCCGAAGCTCGACGATCTCGCGCTGATGGAAGCGCTGAAGACGCCCGCGTTCTACGTCGGCGCACTCGGCTCGCGGCGCAACAACGCGGCGCGGCGCGAGCGGCTGCGCGAATTCGACCTGAACGAAACCGAACTGGCGCGGCTGCACGGGCCGGCCGGCATCTACATCGGCAGCCGCACGCCGCCGGAAATCGCGATCTCGATCCTCGCCGAAGTCACGGCCGCGAAGAACAACGTGTCGCTGCCGACGATCCTGCAGGTCGAAGGCGCGAAGGCTGCGCGCGAAATCGCGGCGCGCGGCGGCGAGGCCTGCGACATCTGACGCGCGGCGCCGGCTTGCGCTGTCGCTCGGGCCGATTCACGCTAATAGCGGGCTTGCGCTGGCCGCCAGAAAGAATTCTCTTGGTTTCGCGAACATGCGCTAGGCGAGGCCTGCCACGAGCGCCGCGGCGACCGAGCCGGCCACCAGCACGACGCCGACCGTGCGCCGCTTGTTCAGCTCGGTCCACAGCAGCACGCCCGTCAACGACAGCAGGATCAGCGAGCCGGCGATCGTGTCCATCAGCAGTACCCAGCCGAGGTTCATGCCGACGCCGCGGTGCAGGCTGTTCAGCGTCGCGAGGAACGAGTTGCTGGTGCGCTTCACCGATACGTAGCCGTTGCCGACCCAGTATTCGGCCTGCAGGTTCTGGTGCGGCCCGAACAGGCCGAACTGCCAGTGCTCGGGCTGCATCACGCGCTTGTCGCCCCATGCGACGGGCTGCGCCGGCTCCTTGCGCACGCGGCCCGGACGGCCGTCGAAGCGCAGCTCGCGGGCAAGCCACCTGGTCATCGCGGCGGGCGTCGCGGGCACGGGATCCGGCAGCGCGAGCTGCAGCTGCTCCACCTGAGGCTCGCCGGTGCGGATCGCGAGCGGCGGCGCGCGATGGTTGAGCAGCACGCCCGTCACGCCGAACAGCAGCCCGAGCACCGCACCCCACAGCCCCACCCAGCCGTGCACCTTGCGCAGCCACTTGATGAAGGTCGCGCGGCGCGAGCGCTGACGCCGTGCGGCCAGTTCGTCGTCGCTCAACGGGCGTGCCGCCGGGCGCAGCACAGAGACGCCGGCGTGCGGCGTATCGATCGTTTCGGGCGCGTTCACGCGAAGGTTTCCATTCGTTCAAAACAACGGGCGGCACGCTCGGATCGCGTGCCGCCCGCTTGCCATTAAATGAGAATGGATATCATTACACAAATCGCCGTCGCGCTCAATCCGCAAGGGACGCATCGCGGGATCGGCGCAGCCGCCGACGTCCGTTCGCCTGTTCGTCCGTTCGCCCGCCAGGCAGCCAGTCATCCCGCCCAAATGGGCAATCTCCTGGCGGTGCGCGGGAGCCGGGGCATGCAGCCGAGCGCGGCCCCGCCTGCCCGCGCTCAGCGCAGCGGCGGCAGCGGAAAGCGCGGCCCCGCGCCAGCCGCGTTGCCGGTGTCGCCGTCGGCACGCTCGAGCGCATACAGCCACGCGAGCAGCTCGGCGACCGCCTGATAGAGCTGCGGCGGAATCCGGTCGTCGAGATCGACCTGCATCAGCAGCGACACCATCTCCGGCGCGGTATGCACGTAGAGGCCCGCATCGCGGGCGCGGGCGACGATCATCTCGGCCACGGCGCCGTAGCCCTTCGCGATTACGCGCGGCGCGGTGTCGCCGCCCTTCGCGTCGTAGACGAGCGCGGCCGCGCGCTTGCGGGACGGCGCGCTCATTGCGGGATGCCGTCGGCGGGGCCGGCGTCGCGGGGCGCGCCGGCGGCCGCATCGCGTGCGCCGCGCGCGTACGCGCTGGCCGCGGCCTGCGCGGCCTGCACGGCGAATGCGTCGAACCTGTCGGGCGCGCCGTCGACCGCACGAATCGACAGCCCGCCGAGCTGCAGCCCCGATGCTTCGAGCCGCTGCCGGAACGCGGCTTCGTGCCGCGTCAGGCGCTCGGCGCCCGCCTCGTTCGCGCGCAGCCGCGCGACGAGCTGCGCGCCGTTCAGCACGAGTTCCGCATCGACGGTGCCGAGCGACGGCAGCGTCAGCGTCAGGCGCGTGCGCCACGCGATGCCGTCGCCCGCGTCGCCACCGCGCGCCGCCTGCCCGCCCGAGCCATCCGGTTCGACCGTCCAGTCGAGCCGTGCGCCCGGCCACGCTTCGCCGATCCAGCGGAACTGGTCGGTCGCGAGCACGTCGAGCTGCTGGCGCATCAGCGGCACCGCGGCGGGATGCACGCTCGCCTGCGCCGCAGCCGGCGTGTCCGGCGCTGCGCTGGCCAGCGCAGCGCGCGCGGGCATAAAGCGGGAATCGGCCGCGTCCTGGAGCGGGTTCGCCGCAGCGGACAGCCGCGACGGCAGCGCATTGGGGGACAGCAAATCGTGAGCGGCCGCGTTCGGCGGCGTGCCGGCCGGCAGCGTGGGCAGCGTGGACGCGGCGGGTCGGGCCACCGGCGCCGAAGGCAGCGGCAAGCGCGCGGCGAGCAGCACGTCGAGCGTATCGTCGGGCGCCTCGGGCGCCTCGGCCGCGCCGGCGGGTGCCGGCGCAGGCAGGCGCGCCTGCGGCTCGCGCAGCAGCGCGGCGAGCGGCCGCTGCCCGGCCAGCCATTGAGCGAGATGGGATTCGTAGAACAGGCCGCTTTCGCCGACCGCCTGCGCGAGCGACGCGCGCAGCGTCGCGACGGACGCATCGCGTGCTGACTGGGCCGCGGACACAGCCCGATCGGGCTGCAGCGCCGGCGCGCGCGACGCGTCCTGCGGTGCGGACATGTCCGTGCCGCCCGGCGGCGCGGGATCGGCGAGCAGGATGGTCGGATCGGCGAGCAGCGGCACCCGCCCGACGACGGCCGGCGTCGCGTCGCCGCCGAAGCGCGAAATCGCATCGAGCGCGAGCGCGACGTCGGACAGCGCCATTTGCACGGACGCCTGCGGCGCGCTGGCGGCGGGTGCGGCCGGCACCGGTGCGGGCGACGCGCCGGCGGCGGGCGTGCCGACCTGTGCCGCCGCGCCGCCGCCGGCGGGCGGCACCACGACATCGGTCAGCAGGCTGTCGATGCGGCTCGCGAGCAACGCGGCGGCTACGGTGTCGATACCGGTCATGATCGGGGCCTGCTCACCTCTGCGACATCGATGCAAATACCCGGAACGGCGCCCGGCGCGACGCGCCGGGCGATACCGGACAACCTCAGGAGGCGCGCCGCGCGGTCAGCCGCGCGCGCGGTACAGATCCGACAGCACCTTCGTCGAGCGCCGCGTCTCGAACAGCGCGGACAGCCGCGCGATTTCCGGGCTCGCAAGATCGCGGATCGCCGCGTCGTCGGCGAGGATGCGGCGGATCAGGTCGAGCTTGCGGCCGAGTTCGGACTCGTCGAGCACGACGCCCGGCCCGGCGTCCTTCAGCCCGTCGACGAGCTGCTGGTATTCCTGCTGCAGCGCCGACAGCGCGCCCCAGTCGGCGCTGCGCGCCGCGCGCAGCATGCAGCCGGACACGGCCGCAATCGCCTCGTAGCGTGCGAGGTACTCCGCGTTGCGATTCATCGCGACACTGCCGCGGCCTGTTGTGCGGCCTGTTGTGCGCCCATCCGCGCGACTTCCGGGCCGATGCCGGTCCACGCTTCCTCGAGCGTCGCGAGCAGCCCGTCGACTTCCACCAGCATCGCGTCGCTGGCCTGCGCGTTCGCTTCCAGCAGCCGCCGGCCGATATAGTCGTACAGCGCATCGAGGCGCGCGGCGACCTCGCCGCCCGCGTCCCGGTTCAGCGATGTCTGCAGGCCGCTCGTGACGATGCGGATCGCCTTGCCGATCGCTTCGCCTCGCCCGGCTACGTTGCCCTGCTGCAGGTGCATGCGCGCGAGCGCGACGGCCTGCCGCGCGCCCTGGTACAGCATCGCGATCAGGCGATGCGGGGAGGCGCCCATCACCCCCGTCTCGACGCCGACACGCGCGTACGCATTGGCTCCAGCGTGTCCTGGGGAAAACATGCGCTTCTCCTTGTTGATGCTTTCAATACGGGGCGTCCACCCGTGCGGCGCACGGCGCGGCCTTCTCCCGAAGTTATCGGAATGGAAACCAAAAGCTTTAGACGGGCCGGGGGTAGCCGGATGGCCGGCTGCGGGATGGGCAGGCCCCGGATGGCCCGCCGCGGGATAGCCCGCCCCGGGATGGCCCGCCCCGGGATCGCCCGCCGCGGGATGGCCCGCCCCGGGATCGCCCGCCGCGGGATGGCCCGCCCATCAAACCGACATCTGCATGATGTCGTTGTACGCGCTCACGAGCTTGTTGCGGACCTGCAGCCCGAACTGGAAGCCGATGTTGGCCTTCTGCATGTCGACCATCACGTCGTTCAGCGAGATGTTCGACGCACCGACCTCGAACGCCTGCGCCTCGCCGAGCGCGTGCTGCTGGTCGCCGCTGATCTTGTCGAGCGACGCCTTCATCGCGCTCGCGAACGTGCCGGCCGTCGCCGCGCCCGAGCCCGCGAGCGCCGCCGCCGGGCTCGCCGCGCCGCCCGACGCCTGCGCAGCCATCGCCTGCATCTGTTGCAACACCGAACCGATTCCGCTCACGTTCGCAGTCATGCCGTCTCCAGAGATAAAGGGCCTTTATGGGCCAAGGCGGGGCCGAGGCCGGCTGCCCGCGCGCCACGCCGCGCGTTGCCGCCATGCCGGATCGCGACAAAGCTTAGCAGCGCACCGTGCGGCAAAGCCCCGAAAGTACGGGGGAAACCCCGCTCTTTTCGGGCGATCGGATCGCGGGCGGCGTCCCGATAATCGCACCGTGTCATTGTCCGCCCGCTCGTCCGAGCGGGTCAGTCGCCCCGCTCCGGAGAACCTCGACGCATGGATTCGCAGGCCAATTCGCTGATCACCCCCGACGCCCGCACGGGCCTCGCCAGCCCCGCGCCCGGCGCCGCCGCGGCCGCGGCGCTGCCGGGCACCGGCGGCGCAGGCGCGGACTTCGGGCTCGGCGGCTTCGCGGAACGGATTCCCGGCATCGCGCGGATGAAGGGCAATCCGAAGCTGCCGTTCGTGATCGCCGCCGCGTTCGCGGTCGCGGTGATCGTCGCGCTCGTGCTGTGGAGCCGCGCGCCCGACTACCGCGTGCTGTACAGCAACCTGTCGGACCGCGATGGCGGCGCGATCATCGCCGCGCTCCAGCAGGCAAACGTTCCCTACAAGTTCACGGATGGCGGCGCCGCGATCCTCGTGCCGGCGAACCAGGTCCACGAGACGCGCCTGAAGCTCGCGGCGATGGGGCTGCCCAAAGGCGGCTCGGTCGGCTTCGAGCTGATGGACAACCAGAAATTCGGCATCAGCCAGTTCGCCGAGCAGGTCAATTACCAGCGCGCGCTCGAAGGCGAGCTGCAGCGCACGATCGAATCGATCAACGCGGTGCGGGGCGCGCGCGTGCATCTCGCGATCCCGAAGCCGTCGGTGTTCGTGCGCGACCGCGAGGCGCCGACCGCGTCCGTGTTCGTCGATCTCTACCCGGGCCGCGTGCTCGACGAAGGCCAGGTGCAGGCGATCACGCGGATGGTGTCGTCCGGCGTGCCCGACATGTCCGCGAAGAACGTGACGATCGTCGACCAGGACGGCAACCTGCTGACCCAGCCGGCGTCCGCGACCGGCCTCGACGCGAGCCAGCTCAAGTACGTGCAGCAGGTCGAGCGCAACACGCAGAAGCGCATCGACGCGATCCTCGCGCCGATCTTCGGTGCCGGCAACGCGCGCTCGCAGGTGAGCGCCGACGTCGATTTCTCGAAGCTCGAGCAGACCTCGGAAAGCTACGGCCCGAACGGCGTGCCGCAGCAGGCCGCGATCCGCAGCCAGCAGACCAGCACCGCGACCGAGCTGTCGCAAGGCGGCGCATCGGGCGTGCCGGGCGCGCTGTCGAACACGCCGCCGCAGCCGGCGTCCGCGCCGATCGTCGCGGGCAACGGCCAGAACGGGCCGCAGGCGACGCCGATCAGCGACCGCAAGGATTCGACGACCAACTACGAGCTCGACAAGACGATCCGCCACGTCGAGCAGTCGATGGGCAACGTGAAGCGGCTGTCGGTCGCGGTCGTCGTCAACTACCAGCCGGTCGCCGACGCGAAGGGCCACGTGACGATGCAGCCGCTGCCGCCCGCGAAACTCGCGCAGGTCGAGCAGCTCGTGAAGGATGCGATGGGCTACGACGCGAAGCGCGGCGATTCGGTGAACGTCGTCAACAGCACGTTCTCGACGACGGCCGATCCATATGCCGACCTGCCGTGGTGGCGCCAGCCCGACGTGATCGAGATGGCGAAGGAAGCCGCGAAATGGCTCGGCATCGCGGCGGCCGCAGCGGCGCTCTACTTCATGTTCGTGCGCCCGGCGATGCGCCGCGCGTTCCCGCCGCCGGAGCCGCTCGCGCCGTCGCTGCCGTCGCCGGACGATTCCGTAGCGCTCGACGGCCTGCCCGCGCCGGAGAAGGAATCCGACGATACCGACGCGCTGCTGCTCGGCTTCGAAAGCGAGAAGAACCGCTACGAGCGCAACCTCGAATACGCGCGCACGATCGCGCGCCAGGATCCGAAGATCGTCGCAACCGTCGTGAAAAACTGGGTGTCCGATGAACGCTGAAGGCTTGACCAAGAGCGCGCTGCTGCTGATGTCGATCGGCGAGGAAGAGGCCGCGCAGGTATTCAGGTTCCTCGCGCCGCGCGAAGTGCAGAAGATCGGCGCGGCGATGGCCGCGCTGCGCAACGTCACGCGCGAGCAGGTCGAGGACGTGCTGCAGGATTTTGCGAAGGACGCCGAGCAGCACACCGCGCTGTCGCTCGATTCGAACGAGTACATCCGCTCGGTGCTGACGAAGGCGCTCGGCGAGGACAAGGCCGGCGTGCTGATCGACCGGATCCTGCAGGGCAGCGACACGAGCGGCATCGAAGGCCTGAAGTGGATGGATTCGGGCGCGGTCGCCGAACTGATCAAGAACGAGCATCCGCAGATCATCGCGACGATCCTCGTGCACCTCGACCGCGACCAGGCGTCCGAGATCGCGTCGTGCTTCACCGAGCGGCTGCGCAACGACGTGATGCTGCGGATCGCGACGCTCGACGGGATCCAGCCGGCCGCGCTGCGCGAGCTCGACGACGTGCTGACGGGCCTGCTGTCCGGCAGCGACAACCTGAAGCGCTCGCCGATGGGCGGCATCCGCACCGCGGCCGAGATCCTGAACTTCATGACGAGCATCCACGAGGAAGGCGTGCTCGAGAGCGTCCGCCAGTACGATCCGGAGCTCGCGCAAAAGATCGTCGACCAGATGTTCGTGTTCGAGAACCTGCTCGACCTCGAGGATCGCGCGATCCAGATGGTGCTCAAGGAAGTCGAGTCGGAGACGCTGATCATCGCGCTGAAGGGCGCGCCGCCCGCGCTGCGCCAGAAGTTCCTCGCGAACATGTCGCAGCGCGCGGCCGAACTGCTTGCCGAGGATCTCGACGCGCGCGGCCCGGTGCGCGTGTCCGAAGTCGAGACGCAGCAGCGCCGCATCCTGCAGATCGTGCGCAACCTCGCCGAGAATGGCCAGGTCGTGCTAGGCGGCAAGGCGGAAGACGCATATGTCTGATCCGGCGCGCGACCGCACGGGCGACATGACCGCGTACCAGCGCTGGGAGATGGCGTCGTTCGACCCGCCGCCTCCCCCGCCGCCGCCCGACGACGCGGCCGCCGCCGCCGCCGCGCTCGCCGCGGAGCTGCAGCGCGTGCGCGACGCCGCGCATGCGGAAGGCCTGTCGGCCGGTCATGTCGAAGGGCAGGCGCACGGCTACCAGGCCGGTCACGAGCAGGGCTACCAGCAGGGTTTCGAAGCCGGCCAGGCCGAAGCGCGTGCGCAGGCCGCGCAACTCGCGGCGCTCGCCGCGTCGTTTCGCGAAGCGCTCGCCGCTGCCGAGCACGATCTCGCATCGGAGCTCGCGCAGCTCGCGCTCGACATCGCGCAGCAGGTCGTACGCCAGCACGTGAAGCACGATCCCGCCGCGCTCGTCGCCGCCGTGCGCGACGTGCTCGCGGCCGAACCCGCGCTGTCCGGCGCGCCGACCCTCGCGGTGCATCCGGCCGACCTGCCGGTCGTCGAGGCCTATCTGCAGGAAGAACTCGACGGGCTCGGCTGGAGCGTGCGCACCGACGCGGCGATCGAGCGCGGCGGCTGCCGCGCGCACGCGGCCACGGGTGAAGTCGACGCGACGCTGCCGACCCGCTGGCAGCGCGTCGCCGCCGCGATCGGCAAGGTGAGCGCATGGTGACGCGCACGCCCGAATCGTTCGCGCGCGACGGGATGACACCGCTCGAACGCGAACTCGCGCTTGCATCGTACGGCCCCGAAGCCACGCACGCCACGCACGACGCCCACGACCCGACGCCGGCCGCCGCGCCCGACGCGCCGCGCGCGCCGCACAATCCGCATCTCGCGCACTGGCGTGCGCACCTGAACACGCTGTCCGCGCGCAGTCATCACGCGCTGCCGCTGCGTCCGTGCGGCCGCCTGACCCGCGCGGCGGGCCTCGTGCTCGAAACGATCGGGCTGCGGCTGTCGGTCGGCGCCGAATGCACGATCGAACTGCCGCCCGGCAGCACGCTGCCGCATGCGGAAGCGGAAGTCGTCGGCTTCTCCGGCGACCGCCTGTTCCTGATGCCGACCACCGACGTCGCGGGCGTGCTGCCCGGCGCGCGCGTGTGGCCGCGCGAAAGCGCGCCGGTCACGGATCCGCTCGCGGGCGCAAAGCGGCTGCCGGTCGGCTGGGACATGCTCGGGCGCGTCGTCGACGCGTCGGGCCGGCCGCTCGACGGCCTGGGCCCACTGACGTCGAAGGTCGACGCGCCGCTCACCGCACCGTCGATCAACCCGCTCGACCGCGAGCCGATCCATCACGTGCTCGACGTCGGGGTGCGCGCGATCAACGCGCTCCTCACCGTCGGCCGCGGCCAGCGGATGGGCCTGTTCGCCGGCTCGGGCGTCGGCAAGTCGGTGCTGCTCGGCACGATGGCGCGCTACACGAGCGCCGAGGTGATCGTGATCGGGCTGATCGGCGAGCGCGGCCGCGAAGTGAAGGAATTCATCGAGCAGATCCTCGGCGAGGACGGCCTCGCACGCTCGGTCGTCGTCGCGGCGCCGGCCGACGTGTCGCCGCTGTTGCGGATGCAGGGCGCCGCCTACGCGACGTCGCTCGCCGAATATTTCCGAGACCAGGGCAAGCACGTGCTGCTGCTGATGGATTCGCTGACCCGCTACGCGATGGCGCAGCGCGAGATCGCGCTCGCGATCGGCGAGCCGCCCGCGACCAAGGGCTATCCGCCGTCGGTGTTCGCGAAGCTGCCCGCGCTCGTCGAGCGCACCGGCAATGGCCCGGAAGGCGGCGGCTCGATCACCGCGTTCTACACGGTGCTGACCGAAGGCGACGACCAGCAGGACCCGATTGCCGATTCGGCACGCGCGATCCTCGACGGCCACATCGTGCTGTCGCGTGCGCTCGCGGAAGCCGGCCACTATCCGGCGATCGACATCGAAGCGTCGATCAGCCGCGCGATGACCGCGCTGATCGACGAGCCGCATCTCGACCGCGTGCGCCAGTTCAAGCAGATGCTGTCGCGCTACCAGCGCAACCGCGACCTGATCGCGGTGGGCGCCTATGCGCCGGGCCGCGACGCGCAGCTCGACCGCGCGATCGCGCTTTATCCGCGCATCGAGTCGTTCCTGCAGCAGGGCTTTCGCGAATGCGCGCCGTTCGCGTCGAGCCTCGCCGGGCTCGATGCGCTGTTCGATTCCCACGGAACCCACGGAGGCTGACACCGATGGCCCAAGGCTTTCCGCTGCAGATCCTGCTCGACCGCGCGCAGGAAAACCTCGACGACGCGACCCGGCAGCTCGGCGTCGCGCAGCGCGACCGCACCGCGGCCGCCGACCAGCTCGACGCGCTGCTGCGCTACCGCGACGAGTATCACGCGCGCTTCGCGCAATCGGCGCAGCACGGGATGCCCGCTGGCAACTGGCGGAATTTCCAGGCGTTCCTCGACACCCTCGACGCGGCGATCGCGCAGCAGCGCCGCGTGCTGGCCGCCGCCGACGCGCGCATCGACGAGGCGCGCCCGCACTGGCAGCAGCAGAAGCGCACCGTCGGGTCATACGAGATCCTGCAGGCGCGCGGCGTCGCGCAGGAGGCGCGGCGCGAAGCGAAGCGCGAGCAGCGCGACGCCGACGAGCACGCGGCGAAGGTGCTGCGAATGCGGGCCGACGCGGCCAAGTCGACTTGAATGCCCACTGCCGCTCACTGCGCCGCTCACTGCGCCGCTCACTGAATACGCACGAGAGAACGCCATGCCCTCCCTGTCCCTGCTCGGCTCGCTGATCGATACCGCCGCTTCCGCGCTCAAGGGCGCCCGCAAGACGGACGCGACCGATACGTCCGCGTCGAGCGGCGCGGCCGCCGCACCGCTGCCGTTTGCGCGCACGCTCGAGCAGAGCGTCGCGACGCAGCGCGCGTCGGCCGCTTCGACCACGACAGCCGCGGCGAATGCGTCCGATCTGTCCTTCGCTGGCCCGTCGCGGCACGCGGTCGCCGCCGCAGCAATGTCGAAAGCCGCCGACAGCACGAAGCCATCCGATTCGTCCGACGACAAGACCACCGCGGTCAACCCGGACGCGGCCGCGCTCGCCGCCGCAGCGGCCGTGCAAGCGCAGTTGCAGGCCCGCCCCGACGGCACGGCTGCGACGACGGACGCGGCGAACGCGGCGATCGCGATTGCCACCACCGCCACGACGACCGCGACGGACGCGCCGTCCGCCGACGCGCTCACGCACGCGGGCAACCTGGCGTCGGCTGCCGGCACGACCGGGCCGGGATCGGCCCGCGACGCATTGCACGCGGCGCTCGAAAAACTCACCGGCGGCACGAACGCCGTCGCGCTGCCGGCCAGCGGCGCCGCGACACCGCAGCAAACTGCGACCGCCACCGCCACCACCACCGCCGCGCCGCTGACGCCGAAGGTGCCGACCTTCGACAAGACGCTCGCAGATGCGAAGGGCACGCTCGCGGCAAACCCGGCGCAGCCGCAGGCATCGGCCGCGCCGTCGCTGCAGGGGGAAGCCGCCGCGAAATCCGATCTGGCATCCGGCGCGACGCACGCGCTCGCGGCCACGCAGGATGCCGTCGATCCGGCCCACGCCGCGCTCGCCGCCGCGACGGCCGCCGCCCAGCCCACGCTGCAGGCGACGCCGGCGGCCGCCAACGTCGCCGCTGCGAACGCGAATGTGCTCGCGCCGCACGTCGGCACCGCGGACTGGACGGACGCGTTGAGCCAGAAGGTCGTGTTCCTGTCGAATGCGCACCAGCAGAGCGCCGAGCTGACGCTCAATCCGCCGGATCTCGGCCCGCTGCAGGTCGTGCTGCGGGTCGCGGACAATCACGCGCATGCGCTGTTCGTGTCGCAGCACGCACAGGTGCGCGACGCAGTCGAAGCCGCGCTGCCGAAGCTGCGCGACGCGATGGAAGCGGGCGGTCTCGGCCTCGGCAGCGCGACCGTCAGCGACGGCGGCTTCGCATCGCAGCAGCAGAACCCGCAGCAGACTTTCGCCGGCGGACAAGCGCCGCGGCGAGGGAGCGCCGCACCGTCAGCCGGCGACGCACCGCTCGACGCCGCGCCATCCGCTGCGGCCGGCGCGACCGTGACCCGCGCCGGCCTCGTCGATACGTTTGCCTGAGCATCGGCGCCGCATCCACGCTGCGCGCGCGCCGCTCAGCGGCCGTGCAGCGCGGCCGCCTGGCCATGCGGCGCACCGGCCTTGCGCGCCGCGACGATGAACTCCGCCGCGCGCTCGCCGATCATCACGGACGGCGCATTCGTGTTGCCGCCGATCAGCGTCGGCATCACCGACGCATCCACGACGCGCAAGCCTTCGACACCCCGCACGCGCAGTTGCGGATCGACGACCGCGCGCGCATCCGTACCCATCCGGCAGGTGCCGACCGGGTGATAGATCGTGTCGGCATGCGCGACGATCGTTGCACGCAGCTCGGCTTCCGTCTGGTCCGGCCGCGTGTACAGCTCGCGCCCGCCTTGCGACGCGAGCGGCGCCTGCGACAGGATGCGGCGCATCGCGTGCGCGCCGCGCACGAGCAGGTCGAGATCGCGCGTGTCGCTGAAGAAGCGCGGATCGATCAGCGGCGCGTCGCGCGTGTCGCCGCTCGCGAGCGTCACCGTGCCGCGGCTGAACGGCCGCAGCGCGCACACGTGCAGCGAATAGCCGAATCCCCAGTGCATCTTGCGGTTGTGATCGTCGACGAGCGCCGTGCAGAAATGCAGCTGCATATCCGGCCGGTCGAGCGACGGATCGCTCTTGATGAAGCCGCCCGCCTCCGCGACGTTGCTCGTCATCATCCCCGTGCGGCTCGAGAAGTAACGCACGAGCGCGGGCGTCATCTTCGCGATCCCGCGCAAGCAGACACCGACCAGCTCCGACGAATTCACGCGCGTGTTGATGATGAAGTCGATGTGGTCGATCAGGTTCGCCCCGACGTCCGGTGCATCCTGCACGACCGCGATGCCGTGCCGGCGCAGTTGATCGGCCGGGCCGATGCCCGAGCACATCAGCAGTTGCGGCGAGTTGAACGCGCCGGCCGACACGATCACTTCGGCACGCGCGCCGAGCGTCTCGACCCGCCCGTTGCGCGACACCGCGACGCCGACCGCGCGCTTGCCGTCGAAGCCGACTCGCAGCACCGTCGCATCGGTGATCACGTGCAGGTTCGGCCGGTTGCGGCCATAGAGGTAGGCACGCGCGACGCTGCAGCGCGAGCCGTCGCGATGCGTGACCTGGTAGAAACCGACGCCTTCCTGCGACGCACCATTGAAGTCGTCGTTCAGCGGATAGCCGGCCGCGTGCGCGGCCTGGATGAATCGTTCGGAGAACGGATTGCGAAAGCGCAGATCGGATACCGTGAGCGGGCCGTCCGCGCCGTGCCATGCATCCGCGCCGCGCTGGTTGCCTTCCGCGCGCCGGAAGTACGGCAGCACGTCCTGCCAGCCCCAGCCCGTCGCGCCGAGTTCGGCCCATTCGTCGTAGTCGCGCGGATGGCCGCGCGTGTAGATCATCGCGTTGATCGCGCTCGAGCCGCCCATCCCGCGCCCGCGCGGCTGGTAGCCGCGGCGGCCGCCGAGGCCCGGCTGCGGCACCGTCTCGTAGCCGTAGTTGGTGCCGAGCTTGAACGGCACGAGCGCCGCAATGCCCACCGGCATGTTGACGAGCAGGTTGCGCTCCGTGTGCGAGCCCGCCTCGATCAGCGCGATCGTCGCGTCGGGACACGCGTCGGCGAGTCGCCCCGCGAGGCTCGCGCCGCCGGACCCTGCGCCGACGATGATGTAGTCGTATTGCATGCATGTCTCCTTCATGTCATGAATGGCGCCCGGCGCGACCACGCGGCCCGGATCTTGTAGTTCGGGCATTGTAGGAATCGCCGCCGCGCACGCGGCGCGCCGAATCAAGAGCGATTCCTCTAAACGCGCGCGTGAACTAAATTTAAGATGCGTGGATTCGCTTGGCGCGACGCACCCGGCCGCCAGAAGCCGATCTGTCGCGAAATGGGAGAGACACTGATGCAGCGACATGTTCTGCAGGCGCCATGTCGACCGGGTCTTCCGGCCGCACCGCCCCAGCCCCGCATTTCGTTTCAAACGGCGACCGTCGCGCGTGCATGCGCAGCGATGCGCGCAGTACACGGTATTCGAACGGCACCGGTGTCGTCCCCGCGTTTGGAACGCGCGCCGGCGGCGGTGTCCGACCGGCCTGGAACCGCGGCGTCGGTCGTGCCACGATGCAACGTGCCGGTGCACGCGGCGACGCTTGCCGCGCCGTTTCGCCACGCCGTTTTGCGCGATACGACGCAGTGCGAACGCGCGTCGGGTGCTGCAGCATGCGCGGCTTCCGCCGATGCGGAGCGTCGCGCGGATGCGACGCCCGAACGCCATCGGCGCGCAACCGGATCCGCAATCCGACGCCACGAAGCGGCCGCTCACGGGTCGACACCTCGGGCCGACACCCTGGCCTGCCCCGTACAGCATTCCGCTTCGAACAGCGCTACACCGCCCCACCCGATCCGCCACGCCGCGCTCGTCGAGCGGGCGCTCGGCCTGACTGCTTGCTGGCCGATGCGCCACGCTCAACTGGAGAAGACGCCATGAAGAACGACCTGCCCGAATTCACTGCGTTGACGTCGCTGCTGCACGACCAGCGCGCCGCGTACCTGCGCGCCCCGTATCCGGACTGGGACACGCGCGCGAAGCATCTGCGCGCGCTGCGCGCGATGCTGATCGACCACGCCGACGCGCTCGCCGACGCGATCAGCGCAGACTTCGGCCATCGCGCGAAGCAGGAGGTGCTGCTGTCGGAAATCTGGATGGCGAAGGAAGAGATCGACGACGCGCTGAAGCACGGCAAGCGCTGGATGAAGCCGATCCGCAAGCCGATGAACAAGTGGCTGCGCCCCGCGCGCGCGAAGGTGATTCCGCAGCCGCTCGGCGTGGTCGGGATCGTCGTGCCGTGGAACTACCCGGTGCTGCTCGCGGCCGGCCCGCTGATCTGCGCGCTCGCGGCCGGCAACCGCGCAATCGTCAAGATGTCCGAACTGACGCCGCGCACGTCCGCGCTGTTCGAGCAGCTGATCGCGAAGACCTTCCCACGCGATCACGTGGCGGTCGTGAACGGCGACGCGGAAATCGGCGCCGCGTTCAGCGCACTGCCGTTCGACCACCTGTTGTTCACCGGTTCGACGCAAGTCGGGCGGCACGTGATGCGCGCGGCCGCCGACAACCTCACGCCCGTCACGCTCGAACTCGGCGGCAAGTCGCCGGCGATCGTCGGGCCGAACGCGCGCTTCGACGCGGCTGTCGACGCGATCGTCGCGGGCAAGACGCTGAATGCCGGCCAGACCTGCATCGCGCCCGACTACGTACTGCTGCCGCGCGGGATGGAGGCGGCATTCATCGAGCGCGCGCGGGCACGGCTCGCGAAGATGTACCCGGATTTCGCGCGCAACGCCGATTACACGACGATCGTGTCCGATCGCCATTTCGCGCGGCTGCAGCAGCTCGCGAGCGACGCGCAGGCGGCCGGCGCGCAGGTGCATCCGCTTGCCGACGCATCATCCGATCCCGCGTCGCGCCGCTTCGTGCCGTGCGCGCTCACGCACGTGAATGCCGGAACGCAGCTGATGCAGGAAGAGATCTTCGGGCCGCTGTTGCCGCTCGTGCCGTACGAACGGCTCGACGAAGCGATCGCCTACGTGAATGCGCGGCCGCGCCCGCTCGCGCTGTACCTGTTCGACGAAGACAGCGGCACGGTCGACCGCGTGATGCGCGAGACGGTGTCGGGCGGCGTGTCGGTCAACGAGACGCTGATGCACATCGCGTGCGGCAGCCTGCCGTTCGGCGGCGTCGGTTCGAGCGGGATGGGCGCGTATCACGGCTACGACGGCTTCGTGACGTTCTCGAAGATGAAGCCGGTGCTCACGCAGGCGCGTTACAACGCGCGCAACCTGCTCGCGCCGCCGTACGGCAAGCGCTTCGCCGCGCTGATCAAGCTGATGCTGAAGTTCTGAGCGAGGCGGGCCGCGCGCCCGCATCGCGGAGGTCTGCCGATGCCGCGCGGCACCGGGCGCGCGCCGTCACGTGCCGGCGCGCATCCGTCATACGGGCCAGAGCGGCCCTTCCTGCATCGCGCCGATCTGCTCGCGCAACTCGAGCACGCGCTCTTCCCAGTAACGATGCGTGTTGAACCACGGGAACGCAGCCGGAAACGCGGGATCGTCCCAGCGTCGTGCGAGCCACGCCGCGTAGTGGATCAGCCTCAGCGTGCGCAACGCTTCGACCAGATGCAGCTCGCGCGGCTCGAATTCGCAGAAATCCTCGTAGCCGGCGAGCAGGTCCGCGAGCGCGCGCGATGCGCCGGCACGATCGCCGGGCAGCAGCAGCCACAGATCCTGGATCGCCGGCGCCATCCGGCTGTCGTCGAAATCGACGAAGTGCGGCCCCGCCTCGGTCCACAGCACGTTGCTCGGATGGCAGTCGCCGTGCGTGCGCAACAGGCGGATCTCGCCCGCGCGCTCGAACGCGGCTTCGACGCCTTCGAGTGCGAGCGCGACCGCCGCCTCATACGCAGGCCGCACGTCGTGCGGAATGAAATCGTGCGCAAGCAGGTAGTCGCGCGGCTCGTAGCCGAACGTGCGGATATCGAGCACGGGCCGGGCCGCATAGGGCTCGGTCGCGCCGACCGCATGGATGCGGCCGATGAAGCGGCCGAGCCATTCGAGGGTGTCGCGGTTGTCGAGCTCGGGCGCGCGTCCGCCGCGCCGCTCGAAAATCGAGAATCGGAAGCCGTCGAACGCGTGCAGCGTGCGGCCGTCGAATGCGCGCGCCGGCACCGCCGGAATCTCGCGCGCGGCGAGTTCGGCGACGAACGCGTGTTCTTCGAGGATCGCGTCGTCCGACCAGCGCGCGGGGCGATAGAACTTCGCGACGATCGGCGGGCCGTCTTCGATGCCGGCCTGGTAGACGCGGTTTTCGTAGCTGTTGAGGGCGAGCAGGCGCCCGTCGGTGCGCAGGCCGGCCGGCATCAGCACGCTGTCGAGCGCGTCGAGCACGCATTCGGGCGTGAGGCCGGCAAACGGCGGCCCGGCTGGGGAGGCGGGAGCGGTGGTGACTTCGTTCATGCCGCGCATTGTGCCGCCAGCCGGGCCGAAAGACGAGCGTTCAGTGCGGCGGGCCCGCTCAATGCAGCGCCGCGCCGGCCGGCAGTACGGATTCGCCGGTGTCGATCAGGTCCTCGAGAAAGAACGGCTCGGTGTTGAGTTCCTTCGACTCGCCCGGCACGCCCGCGTACCAGGTCACCATCGCCATGTCGCCCAGGATGCGCTGGACGATGCCGCGTGCGCCCTTCGGCACTGCGATATGGGTAGTGCAGACAATCGACCCGACATGCATGATGTTTCCCCACTCTTGATTCTTGAAACCCGGCCACACTGCACGGCCGGCAAATGCACGATTCGCGCGCCGCTTGCGTGGCGGCTGCGCGTCATCTCATTGTTCCCGGTTTATCGAAGCGCGAAAAGAAGAAGAAGCGGGCAAAGTGCCGCGATTTCGTCGAATGTCTCCAATCAACCACTGCGCCGCCCGCGCGCTTGCCCGGGCGACACCCCCATCATACCCTGTCGAATGTGACTGTCCGCCGAACCGGGCCCACCGGCTCCGGCGCACGCGAATCCCGCAACCGGCGTATCGTTTGTCCTTTGCCGTGTTGTCTGGAGATTCCGCGTGACCGCTCGTTCCGGCGCGACGCCTCCCGTATCGCCGTCGCCCGCACCCGCCCCCACACCCACACCCGTTTCCGGCACGTATCTCGAACGCGGCTCGCGCAGCTACTGGCGCGCAAGCCTCGCGCTGCTGTTCGCGGGCTTTGCAACGTTCTCGCTGCTCTACTACGTGCAGCCGCTGTTGCCCGAATTCTCGAACGCATTCGGTGTGAGCCCCGCGCAGAGCAGCCTCGCGCTGTCGTTCGCGACCGCCGCGCTCGCGCTCGCCGTGTTCGTCGCGGGCTTCGTATCCGAAGGCCTGAGCCGCCACCGGCTGATGACCGCGTCGCTGACGCTCGCATCGCTGCTCACGCTCGTCGCCGCGTGTGCGCCGCACTGGCACCAGATGCTCGTGCTGCGCACGCTTACCGGGCTCGCGCTCGGCGGCGTGCCCGCGGTCGGCATGGCGTATCTCGCCGAGGAAGTGCATCCGGACGGGCTCGGCCTCGCGATGGGCCTGTACGTCGGCGGCAACGCAATCGGCGGAATGGCCGGGCGCGTGATCGCCGGCGTGCTCGCCGACCTGTTCACGTGGCGCATCGCGGTGGGCACGATCGGCGTGCTCGGGCTCGCGTCGGCCCTCGCGTTCCGCGCACTGCTGCCGCCGTCGCGCCACTTCACGCCAAGCCGCGGCCTCGGGTTCGCGCAGCACCGCGCGGCGCTCGCGCGGCACCTCGCCGGCCGCCGCGAACTGCCGGTGCTGTTCGCGCTCGCCTTCATCCTGATGGGCGGCTTCGTCACGCTGTACAACTACATCGGCTACCGGCTGCTCGCGCCGCCCTATTCGATGAACCAGGCGACGATCGGCGCGATCTTCGTCGTCTATCTCGTCGGCGTTATCGCGTCGCCGTGGTCCGGCCGCACTGCCGATGCGCTCGGCCGCGGCCGCGTGCTGATCGCGAGCGTCTGCATCATGCTGGCGGGCGTCGCACTCACGCTGCTGCATCCCGTCGCCGCGATCGCGCTCGGCATCGCATGCGTGACGTTCGGCTTCTTCGCCGGCCACTCGACCGCGAGCGGCTGGGTCGGCCGCCTCGCGACGCAAGGCAAGGGCCAGGCCGCAGCGCTGTACCTGCTGTCGTACTACCTCGGCTCCAGCGTCGTCGGATCGCTCGGCGGCCGCTTCTGGAGTGCAAGCGGCTGGCCCGGCGTCGCCGGGCTCGTCGCCGCGCTGCTCGGCGTCGGCCTGATCGCGACGCTGTGGCTGCGCGCGCGCGAACGCGCGGGTAATGCGTGACACAAGCGGCGTGACACAGGCTGCATGACACAAGACGCATGGCGCTCGACGTCGGCACGACGGTTGCCACGCACGACGTTCATGCGTTACCTTTGACGCTCGTTCGCCTTCAACCGCATTCCGCCGCGATGCCTCTGTTCACGCACACCGTTTCGATGTCCCGGCCGCCGCTCGACGCGCGGCTCGCGGCGTGCGCGCATCCTGCGGCGCCGCCTCCCCCTGTCGCACCGCCGCTCGTCGGCGCACCGCCGCCTCCGGCGGCTCGCGCCGGCTGACTGCCGGCTGATTGCCGACTAACTACCGGCAACTACCGGCTCCGGCTTCCGCTTCCATTCGCCTGCCTGCCATTCGTGCGTCGTCACGCACGGCGCGGCACGCGCGCGCATGGAACGTTCTCATCCGTTCGACAGGTGGACTCACATGGTTTCGTTCAAACGCGCGCTCGCCGCGCATGGGGCAACGTCGCTCTTCGTGCTGCTCTGGAGCAGCGGGGCGATCTTCGCCGAACTCGGTCTGCGGCATGCATCCGCATTCGTCTTCCTCACCGCGCGCTTCGCGCTCGCGTCGCTCGTGCTGCTGGCGCTGGCCGCCGCCCGCGGCCGCTGGCTGCCCGCGCGCGGCGAGCGGCAGATCGCGGCCGTCACCGGGCTGCTGCTGATGGGGGGCTACTCGATCTTCTATCTGCTCGCGCTCGAACGCGGGATCGCGCCGGGCATTCTCGCGACGATCCTCGGGGTGCAGCCGATCCTCACGCTCGCGATCGTCGAGCGGCGCTGGCAGCCCGCGCGCGTCGCGGGGCTCGGGCTCGCGCTTGCCGGGCTCGCGCTGATCGTCTGCCGCGGCACCGGCGGCGCGGCGATGCCGGTCGCGGGCATCGCGTGCGCGCTCACCGCACTCGTCGCGCTGACGGCCGGTGCGCTGCTGCAAAAGCGCGTGCGCTCGGCGCCGGCCGACGTGCTGCCGCTGCAGAATGCGATCGGGCTCGCGCTGTGTGCGGCGATCGTGCCGTTCCGGCCGGTCGCGTTAGATACGACGTGGGCGTTCGTGGTGCCGCTGCTGTGGCTCGGCATCGTGATCTCGGTCGTCGCGCAGCTGTTGTTCTATCGGCTGATGCAGCGCGGCGATCTCGTCAACGTGACGAGCCTGTTCTATCTCGTGCCCGTCGTCACTACGCTGATGGATGCCGTCTGGCTCGGCAATCGCCCCGAACCGCTCGCGCTGGCCGGCATGGGTGCGATCGTCGCGGGGCTCGCGCTCGTGTTTCGCGCGCCTGCCGGTCGCACGTGACCGGGCGTGATCGAGCGTGATCGGGCGTGGCCGGGCGTGATCGCACATGACCGCACGTGACCGCACGTGACCGCACGTGGCCGGGCGTGACCGCACGTGGGCGCACGTGGCCGGGCGTGAGCGCACGTGGCCGCACGTGGCCGCACGTGATCGCACATGACCGCGCATGACCGCACGTGACCGGTCGGGCCGCCCGTCGCCAACGGCGGACGGCACGCCTGCGATGCCCGCGGAAGGGTTTCGGCACGCACCCCGTCGAAAGCAACGAGAAAGCAACGCACAAGGCGTTCGTCGCCGACGCAACCGGAATCGGCATTTCCTTGCGTTTCCGCTGCTTTTTTAATGGTTCGGATAGCGAAAAGCGCGTTGCCGTTATCTATACTCGAATTGACCGCCCTTCCTTCAATCGGGTCGGATCAACACGAGTGCGCGCTGGCACGGAATCCGGGCAACCGCCAGCCGCCAACTCGGATCGACATGGGAGACACGCATGACCACCTATTTCACGATCGGTGACTTCATCCTGCTGATTCCGATGGCGCTCGCCGGCGCGCTGTTCCTCGGCGCCGTGCCGTGTGCAACCAATTTCCGCCACAACGTGCTGCGCGTGCTGGGCGCGATGCTCGGCGTCGGCATCGCGGTGCTGCTGGTCGAAGGACTGCCTGCGCTGATCTAGCGACGCACCCGGCAGCGCCGCTGCCCTGCAGCGGCGGGACGGTCGCTCGGCACGATGCGGCGGCCTCGCGCATCCAGTCGCACGCCGCATCGCACTCCGGTCAGATCGCCTGATCGGTGGACGGCCGTTCCCAAAGATTGATGCCGCCTTCCGTCGCGTAGCGATCGATCTCCGCGAGTTCTTCTGCCGAGAATTCGAGGTTCTTCAGCGCTCCGACGTTTTCGCGCACCTGTTCCGCGCGACTTGCGCCGATCAGCGCGGACGTCACGCGCCCGTTGCGCAGCACCCACGCGAGCGCCATCTGCGCAAGGCTTTGCCCGCGCCGTTGCGCAATCGCGTCGAGCCTGCGCACGTGCTCGAGGTTCTCCGCGCTCAGATGCCCCTCCTTCAGCGAGCCGCCACCCGGCTTGTTCACGCGTGCGTCGGCCGGCACGCCGTTCAGGTACTTCGACGTCAGCAGCCCTTGCGCGAGCGGCGTGAACGCGATGCTGCCGGTGCCGATATCGTCGAGCGTGTCGAGCAGCTCGGATTCGACCCAGCGGTTCAGCAGGTTGTACGACGGCTGGTGGATCAGCAGCGGCACCTTGTATTCGGCCAGCAGCGCGGCCATTTCACGCGTCTTCGCCGCCGAATACGACGAAATGCCGATGTACAGCGCCTTGCCCTGCTGCACCGCGGACGCGAGCGCGCCGGCCGTTTCCTCGGGCGGCGTATGCGCGTCGAAGCGGTGCGAATAGAAGATGTCGACGTAGTCGAGCCCCATCCGCCGCAGGCTCTGGTCGAGGCTCGCGAGGACGTACTTGCGCGAGCCGCCGCCGCTGCCGTATGGCCCCGGCCACATATCCCAGCCGGCTTTCGTCGAGATCAGCAGCTCATCGCGATACGGCTTGAAGTCCTCTTTCAGCAGACGGCCGAAGTTGGTTTCGGCGCTGCCGTACGGCGGCCCGTAGTTGTTCGCGAGATCGAAATGGTTGATGCCGAGATCGAACGCGGTGCGCAGGATCTCGCGCTGCGTCGCGATCGGCGTCGAATCGCCGAAGTTGTGCCACAGGCCGAGCGACAGTGCGGGCAGTTTGAGCCCGGATTTGCCGCAGCTGCGGTATTGCATGCCGGCGTAACGTTCGGAAGCTGCTTCGTAGGACATGAGTATTCCCGTCAGGACGTCGATGGAGCGCGCCGGCCGGTGCACCGGCGGCGAAGGAGGCGCAGGACGGTTATGGTAGCGAACGCGGCGCACACGCGCACGGCGATGGACGCGGCCGCGACGCTCGCCTACACTGCGGCGTCTCGATTCACCGTTTCAGCGAGGTTGGTATGTCCCGGGTCATCTCGGTTGCGCTGCTCGTCGGCGGCGTCGTGCTGCTGTATTTCGGCGGGCAGTCGTTCCATTCGATCAACGACAACGTGTCGCGTTTCTTCACCGGCTCGCCGGCCACGAAGACGATCCTGCTGATCGCGGGTGGCGTCGTCGCGTCGCTGGTCGGCCTGATCGGCCTGTCGATGCCGGGCGGCAAGCGCTGACGCATCGATCCGGCGCGGCGCGCGTCGCTCCGCGCAACAAGCAGAACGGGCGGCCGTGCCGCCCGTTTCCGGATTCATCTGTCAGGCAATCGTAGAGCCTGTTCCCGCTAATAACGGGCTTGCGCTGGCCCTAAAACTGCACCTCGGGCTTCGCCGCCGAACGCGTACCCGGAATCGGCCGGTTGCTTTCGCCGTGATACGTGAACACGAGCGAGAACTTCACCTGATCCGAGCGGTTCTGGCCCGCCGAGTGCAGCGTGTTGCAGTGGAAGAACACGACGTCGCCGGTATTGAGCGGCGGGCACGTCGCCGCGTCGATCATCTTCCGGTTCTCCGGCAGGTCGCTGCGGAAGAACTTCGCGTCGTCGAACGTTTCCGGCCCGAATTCGGCGGTATGCGAGCCCGGTACCAGCCACAGCGCGCCGTTCTCGTTCGTTTCCGGCCCCAAGGCGAGCCACACGGACACCATATCCGACCGATCGAACGCCCAGTAGCGGAAATCGCGGTGCCAGCCCGTGAGGCTGCCGTACGCGGGATGCTTCGTCATCATGCAGTTGTGATGCGCACGCGACAGCACGGGCTGCTCGCCGAAATATTCGCGCATCCACGCACTGATTTCCGGCGCGATCGCGCGCTCGGCGAACGCCGGATCGCGCGCATACGCGTCTAGCAGGCGCCGCACCGTATGGCCGCCAGGCGCATGCTTCGACTCGGGCGCCCCCGGATAGCGCAGGTCGGCCTCGTATTCGATCGGCTGCGCCGCGTCCTGCAACTGACGCTCGGCGATGCGCTTCAGCGCCGCGCACTGCTCCGCGCCGACAAGGCCGCGCGCGACGACGAAGCCGCGTTCGCGCAGTTCTGCAACCTGCGCGCGAATCGATTCCGACTGCAATGAAGACATGGGACGCTCGGTGTATTTTTTGTGAACGTCTGGATTGTAAAACGGCGCCGGATGGCGCGCGAAGCACCAACGTCGTGCGCAGGGAATTGCGGGCCGGCGATTTGATCCAGCGCAAGGGAACTGTGCGGCGCCGCGCGTGCCTCAGCGACAGGCGGTATGCAGCAGATGCCTTGCGGCACAAGGGTTATCCGCGACTTTTGCCCGTCACGAAAGCCCTGTAGCCTGTCGCGGCCTGTCAGTTTTGGCGGGCGCGGCGCGCAGCGACATTGAGTACCATGCGTTGCGTCATCCGAGGCCGTTACATACCAGTGCGTTCGACAAGGGCGCCATCATTTCAAGCGAAGCATCGTTCACATGCCATTCCGTCTGTCTTCCCGTCTCAGCCGCGCTGCGAAGCGCGTCGCGCCGCCCGCTCCCCTTCGCCCGCTGCGCCATCACCGCGCGCGTGCGCAGGCGCTCGCCGAGCAGACGCAGCCGCACGCCCGGCTCGACGGCATCCGCGCGTGGTTCCACGCGTTCTTCTCGATGGTGAGCACGCAGGCGTTCGCGCGCCGCGCCGGCCTGCGCTCGCTGCTGCAGAAGCCGTCGTCGCTGCGCGCGCTCGCGCTGCGCCGCGCGAACGGCCCGCAGCGCCGGATCAACCGCCCGCGGCGGCTGGCGGCCAGCAACGGCTGGTTCGCGTTCGCCACGCGCTGATCGCGCGCAGCGGCCAGCCCGCGTCGCGGCGCCCGCTCCGCGATTTGCGGCAATAAAAAACCCCGGCAATGCCGGGGTTTTTTGTTTCGAGCGGCGAACGCTTACGCGACGCGCACTGCCGGCTCCACGCCGGCCGCTTCGGCCAGCGCGAGCGCCTTGTCGGTCGCTTCCCACGAGAATTCCGGCTCTTCACGGCCGAAGTGGCCGTAGGCAGCCGTCTTCTCATAGATCGGGCGCAGCAGGTCGAGCATCTTGATGATGCCCTTCGGACGCAGGTCGAAGTGCTCGCGCACGAGTTGCGTGATCGTCGCGTCCGACACGCGGCCCGTGCCGAACGTGTTAACCATCACCGAGGTCGGCTCGGCGACGCCGATCGCGTACGACACCTGGATCAGCGCGCGCGACGCGAGGCCAGCGGCGACGATGTTCTTCGCGACGTAGCGGCCTGCGTACGCTGCCGAACGGTCGACCTTCGACGGATCCTTGCCCGAGAACGCGCCGCCGCCGTGCGGTGCTGCACCGCCGTAGGTGTCGACGATGATCTTGCGGCCCGTCAGGCCGCAGTCGCCCTGTGGGCCGCCGATCACGAACCGGCCGGTCGGGTTCACGAGGAACTTGATGTCGCCCTTGATCAGGTCGGCCGGCAGCGTCGGCTTGATGATTTCCTCGATCACGGCCTCGCGCAGCGCGGCCAGTTCGATGTCCGGCGCGTGCTGGGTCGACAGCACGACGGTGTCGATCGAATCGGGCTTGCCGTCGACGTAGCGAACCGTCACCTGCGACTTCGCGTCCGGGCGCAGCCACGGCAGGCGGCCGTCGCGGCGCAGGCTTGCCTGGCGCTCGACGAGGCGGTGCGACAGGTAGATCGGCAGCGGCATCAGTTCCGGCGTTTCGTCGCACGCGTAACCGAACATCAGGCCCTGGTCGCCCGCGCCCTGGTCGAGGTTGTCGTCGTGCGCGCGATCGACGCCCTGCGCGATGTCCGGCGACTGCTTGTCGTATGCGACGAGCACCGCGCAACCCTTGTAGTCGATGCCGTAGTCGGTGTTGTCGTAGCCGATGCGCTTGATCGTGTCGCGCGCGATCTGGATGTAATCGATGTTGGCCGTCGTGGTGATTTCACCGGCCAGAACGACGAGACCCGTGTTGCACAGCGTTTCGGCGGCAACGCGGGAGTACTTGTCCTGCTCGAGGATGGCGTCGAGAATCGCGTCCGAGATTTGGTCCGCGACCTTGTCCGGATGGCCTTCGGAGACGGATTCGGACGTGAAGAGATAATCGTTTGCCACTTGTTCAGGCTCCTTTGTGGTTACGGGTGGTATCACGTAGCCAGCTTCTATCAGCCTGAAGCGGCGACGCTTTAGCGGATTACCAGTACCGGGAAGCGCGCTTCGCGCCAGCCGGCTTCGCCCCGCAAGTTGTCAGTTAACTCGGCGAAGCCCGTATTATAGCGGCTTTCCAGAATTGTCACAGAGCGCCGCCCGTGCCGCATCTTCCGCTGTCTTTCAACCCCATTTGCAACGTGCCGGCTGACCGGATCCACGGAGGTCGCGCATGCTAGGCCGCCTTGGTACGCTTCTCGCCATCGGCTTCCTGAAGCTGCTCGCGCGCCTGCCATACGGCCTGACCGCGCGGCTCGGCGACGGCCTGGGCTGGCTGCTCTATCAGATCCCCAGCGGGCGAAAGCGCATCGTACACACCAATCTGAAACTCTGTTTCCCGGACTGGAGCGACGAACGCCGCGAGGAAGTCGCCGGCCTGCATTTCCGCCACGCGATCCGCAGCTACGTCGAGCGCAGCTACCAATGGTTCGCGTCGGAGGAGACCTATCGCAAGCTGTTCACGGTCGACAGCGAGATCGATCTCACCGACCCCGACATGCCGCCGACCCTCCTGCTCGGTTTCCACTTCGTCGGAATCGAGGCGGGCTCGATGGCGATCAATCTCGCACTCGGCCGCATGTGCGGCTCGCTCTACACGCCGATGAAGAACCCCGAGATCGAGGCTGCGGCCAAGGCCGGCCGCAGCCGCTTCGGTGCGGAGCTGGCGAGCCGGGCCGACAGTGCGCGCGTCGTGCTGCGCTGGCTGCGCGATCGCAAGCCGGTGATGCTCGGCGCCGACATGGACTACGGGCTGCGCAACTCGACGTTCGTGCCCTTCTTCGGCGTGCCCGCGTGCACGCTGACGGCGGTCGGCCGGTTCGCAAAGACGGGTCACGCGCAGGTCTTGCCCTTCATCGGCGAAGTGCTGCCGAACTACAAGGGCTACCGGCTGAAGGTGTTCAAGCCGTGGGACCACTACCCGACCGGCGACGACGATCTCGACGCGCGCCGGATGAACGAATTCCTCGAAGAGCAGATTCCGCTGATGCCCGAGCAGTATTACTGGGTCCACAAGCGGTTCAAGACCCGCCCGCCGGGCGAGCCGAGCCTTTACTGAGCCGGGGCGCGCCAGCGGCCGCGCGCGTTGCAACGAAGGTGCGCCGGCACGACGCAGGCACTGCCGTCAGACGGTGCGCGACTGCGCCCGCTTCACGTTCGGCGCGCCCTTCGCGCGCGCCTGCCAGAGATCGTACGCGGCCTGTTGCGCGAGCCAGAGATCCGCGCGCCCGCCGTTGTCTTCGCCAAGCCAGGCTTCGAGGCGCAGCGCCATTTCCGGCGAAATGCCGGCATGGCCGTGCAGAATGCGCGACAGCGCCGCGCGCGTCACGCCGAGCTGCGCAGCGGCCTCGGTGACGGTCAAGCCGAGCGCCGGCAGTACGTCGTCGCGCAGCGTTTCGCCCGGATGGGGCGGATTGGACATGCGAGTCATGGCGTTGAATCACCTCAGTGGTAGTCCTGGTAGTCGACCAGGACGGCATCGGGCCCTTCGAACCTGAAGGTCAGGCGCCAGTTGCCGCTGACGCTCACCGCGTAGTGGCCCTCCAGCCCGCCGGCGAGCCCGTGGAAGCGCCAGCCCGGCACGTTCATGTCGAGCGGCTGGCTCGCGACGTCGAGACGGGCAAGCTGGCGCCGCAGTCTTGGAGCATGGTCGGGCCGAATGCCTGCCTTGCTCCCGTTCATGAAAAACGCCTCCAGCCCCTTGTGCTGCCATGACTTGATCATGGGCCTCCCATACTCGAGTCGCGATGTCGACGGCATGGTCCGCACAGCGTATAGCCACACTATACGAATCGCCTGATTGAATTGTCAATTTGACCGGTACGAAAGCGCGCGCCCGGTTCATCCCGTGCGTTCACGACGCTCGAACCTGCGTCGCGGGATGCGTCCTCCGCGACGACGCCTGCCACGCCGAACCCTGTCAATCTGCCCCCCTGCCGCTCGCGCAACCAGTCGACCGATCGACAGATACCGCCCCCTTTCGCCTTGGCAAGCAGCGTGAAACGCCCGCCCGCACGGGACGTCCATGACGGCTGCATGTATCATTCGCGATTGAGATCAGCACGACGAAACGGCCGTCCGGCATGACGCCGCCACGGCCGCGCCGCGCTGACCCCTTGTTCGCCATGGAATTCCGGTACCAGTGAAACTCTCGTTCACCAAGATGCACGGCGCGGGCAACGACTTCGTCGTGCTCGACGGCTACTCCCGCGCGCTGCCGCCGCTCACCGAAGCGCAGGTGCGCGCGCTCGCCAACCGCCACTTCGGGATCGGCGCCGACCAGTTGCTGGTCGTCGAAAAGCCGACCGTCGACGGCGCGGACTTCAAGTACCGGATCTTCAATTGCGACGGCGGCGAGGTCGAACATTGCGGCAACGGCGCGCGCTGCTTCGTCAAGTTCGTGCTCGACCGGCACCTCACCGACAAGCGCAGCGTGCGCGTCGAAGTGATGAAGGGCCTGATCACGTTGACGATGCAGGACAACGGCGAGGTCGTCGTCGACATGGGCGCGCCCGTGTTCGCGCCGGTGCTCGTGCCGTTCGACGCGTCGGGCCTCGACGGCCGCGCGGATGGCCGCGACACGCTGTGGCCGCTCGACGTGAACGGCGAAACGCGCTGGATCTCGACCGTGTCGATGGGCAACCCGCACGCGGTGCAGGTGGTCGACGACGCCGAGGCGTATCCGGTGCTCGCCGAAGGCCCGCTGATCGAACGCCACGCGCGCTTTCCGCAGCGGGTCAACGCCGGCTTCATGCAGATCGTGTCGCGCCACGAAGTGAAGCTGCGTGTCTACGAACGCGGCGCAGGCGAGACGCTCGCCTGCGGCACCGGCGCGTGCGCGGCGGTCGCGGCCGGCATCCGGCGCGGCCTGCTCGACACGCCGGTGACCGTGCACACCCACGGCGGCACGCTGACGATCGGCTGGGACGGTGCGCAGGACGAGGCCGCCCCGCTGCTGATGGCGGGGCCCGCCACGACCGTGTTCGAAGGCGAGATCGACCTGGCCGCCTGACCCATTCACCGTCCTGATTGAACGCTCCCGCCCCATGAACGATCGCGAAGTCGCCGACTACCTGCTCGCCAACCCCGAATTCTTTGCACGGCACGCCGAACTGCTCGCCACGATCCGTCTCGCGAACCCGCACGGCAAGGCGGCGATCTCGCTGCAGGAGCGGCAGATGGAGATGCTGCGCGACAAGAACAAGCATCTCGAGCGCCGGCTCGCCGAGCTCGTGCGCTACGGCCACGAGAACGACAGCCTGTCCGCGAAGTTCAGCCGCTGGACCGCGCGCGTGATCGCCGAGCGCGATCCGTACGCGCTGCCGCGCACGATCGCGGACGGCCTCGCCGACGTGTTCGACGTGCCGCAGACTGCGCTGCGCGTGTGGGACGTCGCCGACACGTACTCGCAGGCCGACTTCGCGCGCCAGGTCGGCGAAGAGGTGCGCCTCTTCACGAACGGGCTCTCGACGCCGTACTGCGGCGCGAACACGGGCT
Source organism: Burkholderia sp. PU8-34 (assembly GCF_053427725.1). Classification (NCBI taxonomy): domain Bacteria; kingdom Pseudomonadati; phylum Pseudomonadota; class Betaproteobacteria; order Burkholderiales; family Burkholderiaceae; genus Burkholderia; species Burkholderia sp. PU8-34. The sequence continues at coordinate 111,500 of NZ_JBSAXC010000012.1, read as the reverse complement.
TCGAAGCCGCCCAGTGGCTCGCACCCGCGATCGCCGCATCGGCGAACGCGACGGACGGCGGCGAAGCGGCCCCGGCCGGCGACGGCTCGGCCGCATCGGTCGCGCTGCTCGCGCTGCGCGCGCCGCTGGCCGGTGCCGACACGCCCGCGTTCGGGCTGCTCGTGCTGGGCTCGCCGGACCCGCGCCGCTTCCACGACGGGATGGCGACCGACTTCCTCGCGCAGATCGCGACGCTCGCCAGCGCCGCGCTGACGCGCCTGCTGCCGCACTGATCCGCACGCCGCACCCATGACCGACGATCCGATCGCCGCGTACCTGTCGAACCTGAAGCACGTCAGGAAGCTGTCGGATCACACGCTGCGCGCGTACACGCACGAACTCGACGAACTGAAGAAGCTCGCCGCGGGCCGCCCGCTCGAAGCGCTGACCGCTGCCGACATGCGCGGCGCGGTCGCCCGCGCGCATGCGGGCGGCCTGTCCGCGCGCTCGATTTCGCACCGGCTGTCCGCGTGGCGCGCGTTCTACCGCTGGCTCGCGCAGCGCATCGAGCTTCCCGCGAACCCGGTCGCCGCGGTGCGCGCGCCGAAGCGCGCGAAGACGCTGCCGAAGGCGCTGTCGGTCGATCATGCAGCGGCGCTGATGGACGCGCCACTGCCCGACACGACCGAAGGCATCCGCGACCACGCGATCCTCGAGCTGTTCTATTCGTCCGGCCTGCGCCTGGCCGAGCTGATCGGGCTCGACGTGACGTACGCGCAGGCAGACGGCTACCGCTCGACCGGCTGGCTCGACCTCGCGGAAGCCGAAGTCACTGTGCGCGGCAAAGGCGACAAGGAGCGCAAGGTACCGGTCGGCCGCAAGGCGATCGACGCGCTGAACGCGTGGCTCGCGGTACGCGACACCTTCGTGAAGCACGACCCGCATCCGCTGTTCCTGTCGGTGCGCGGCAACCGGATGTCGCCGGGCGTCGTGCGCGAACGCGTGAAGCGCGCGGCGCTCGTCGCGGGCATTCCGGCGCACGTCCATCCGCACGTGCTGCGCCACTCGTTCGCGACGCACGTGCTCCAGTCGAGCGGTGACCTGCGCGCGGTGCAGGAGCTGCTCGGCCATGCGAGCGTCTCTGCGACGCAGGTGTACACGTCGCTCGATTTCCAGCACCTCGCGAAGATTTACGACAGCGCGCACCCGCGCGCGAAGAAGCGCGACTGACGCGCTTTCAGTTCTGACCCGCCGCGCCCGATGTCCGGACGAAGTCCCCGCGGGACGCGGCCCATTTCGATCAAGCCATGCAAACCGTCACACTCAAACCGTCGAAGGACAAATCGCTGCTGCGCCGTCATCCGTGGATCTATGCCAACGCGATCGACCGCGTGGACGGCAAGCCCGCACCCGGCGCGACCGTCGTCGTGCGCGCGCACGACGGCCGCTTCCTCGCGCGCGGCGCGTACAGCCCGCAGTCGCAGATCCGCGTGCGCGTGTGGAGCTTCGACGAGAACGAGCCGATCGACCATGCGTTCTTCAAGCGGCGCGTGCAGCGCGCGGTCGCGCACCGCCGGACGATGGTCGCCGGCACCGGCGCGGTGCGGCTCGTGTTCGGCGAGGCCGACGGGCTGCCGGGGCTGATCGTCGATCACTACGTCGAGGACTCGGGCAACGCATCGCCGCGCGGCCAGCTCGTCTGCCAGTTCATGGCCGCGGGCGTCGAAGCGTGGAAGGACGCGATCGTCACCGCACTCGTCGGCGCGACCGGCTGCCCGAATGTCTACGAGCGCTCGGACGTGTCGATCCGCGACAAGGAAGGCCTCGAGCAGACGACCGGCGTACTCGCGGGCGACGCGCCGCCCGCGACGCTGATCTCGAACGAGAACGGCGTGCGCTACCACGTCGACGTGCCGAACGGCCACAAGACCGGCTTCTACATCGACCAGCGCGACAACCGCGCGCTCGTCGCGCAGTACGCGCACGAGCGCGACGTGCTGAACTGCTTCTGCTACACGGGCGGCTTCTCGCTCGCGGCGCTGAAGGGCGGCGCGAAACGCGTCGTGTCGATCGACTCGTCGGGCGACGCGCTGGCGCTCGCGCAGCAGAACGTCACCGCGAACGGCTTCGACCCGGCCCGCGCAACCTGGCTCGACGCCGACGCGTTCAAGACGCTGCGCCGCCTCGTCGACGAAGGCGATCGTTTCGACCTGATCGTGCTCGACCCGCCGAAGTTCGCGCCGACGCGCGACAGCGTCGATCGCGCCGCGCGCGCATACAAGGACATCAACCTGAGCGGCTTCAAGCTGCTGCGTCCGGGCGGCCTGCTGTTCACCTATTCGTGCTCGGGCGCGATCGACATGGACCTGTTCCAGAAGATCGTCGCGGGCGCGGCCGCCGACGCGAAGGTCGACGCGCGAATCCTGAAGCGGCTCGGCGCAGGCGTCGACCACCCGCTGCTCGCCGCCTTCCCGGAAGGTGAATATTTGAAGGGCCTGCTGTTGCAAATCGTCTGATCGCCCCGATATGGGCGGGCAGCAGCTGTCCGCCCGGCCGAAGGGCGGGGGCTTGACAGATATGTTTCAATGGATGGTTGTGCGCCCGGCTCGCCGGGTGCAACGCACATCCCGGCTTTGACCCCGATTCACGAACCACAGGCGACCGACATGGCCACTCCCGTCACCATCCTCACCGGCTTCCTCGGCAGCGGCAAGACGACGCTGCTCAAGCGCATCCTGAACGAACAGCACGGCATGAAGATCGCCGTGATCGAGAACGAGTTCGGCGAGGAGAACATCGACAACGAGATCCTCGTGCAGGATACGAACGAGCAGATCATCCAGATGAGCAACGGCTGCATCTGCTGCACGATCCGCGGCGACCTGGCCCGCGCGCTCGGCGATCTGGCCGCGAAGAAGCGCGAAGGCAAGCTCGACTTCGACCGCATCGTGATCGAGACGACCGGCCTCGCGAACCCGGGCCCGGTCGCGCAGACGTTCTTCATCGACAGCGAGATCGCCGACGACTTCCTGCTCGACGCGGTCATCACGCTCGTCGACGCGAAGCATGCCGACGCGCAGCTCGACGAGCACGAAGTCGTGCAGCGCCAGGTCGGTTTCGCCGACCGCCTGTTCATCACGAAGTCGGACCTCGTCGACGACCAGACGGTTGCCGACCTCAAGCACCGCCTGATGCACATGAACCCGCGCGCGGCGATCAAGGTCGTCAACTTCGGCGACGCGGACATCAAGGAAATCTTCGACCTGCGCGGTTTCAACCTGAACGCGAAGCTCGAGATCGATCCGGACTTCCTCGCCGAGGACGACCACGCACATCACGCCCATGACCACGGCCATGACCACGATCACGACCACGCGAACTGCGATCACGATCACGGCCACTGCGACCACGATCACGCGCACGGTCATCACCACCACCACGCGCACCACGACGACAAGATCAAGTCGTTCGTGTACCGCAACGACCGCCCGTTCGACCCGAACAAGCTCGAGGACTTCCTCGGCGGCATCCTGCAGATCTACGGCGAGCGGATGCTGCGCTACAAGGGCGTGCTGTACATGAAGGGCGTCGACCGCAAGGTCGTGTTCCAGGGCGTGCACCAGATGATGGGCAGCGATCTCGCCGCGAAGTGGCTGCCGGTCGAGAAGAAGACCAACAAGATGGTGTTCATCGGCGTCGATCTGCCGCAGGACCTGATCACCGACGGCCTCGACGCCTGCCTCGCCTGACGACGCGGCGCCATTTGCCACCATTCGCCGCCGGTTCCCGCCCGGGTGCCGGCGGCCGCGGCAGGCCGCGAGCGGCGAGGGTTTTGGCGTCATCGCTTTTTCGCGGTTTGCGCGTTATATTTTCTAGATATTGGCGCAGCCGACGGGGATCGACCCGATACGGCGCAGGCTTGCGATTCAGTTACAATACGTGCCCGCTGGAGTACGGCCACAAAACGTCCGGACAACAGGCCCGGCTCTTGCGGAACGACTATCCGGGAATCGCAAACGTGCCGGATTGCGTGTCCGCCACCCGGCCGCGACCGATACGATCTGCCGCGCAGCACACCGGTTCGCCGCGCGCGCACATCGACGCCAGGCCTATCCTGGTATTTGAGAACCGGTTTTCCAGAGGCTTTCGGCCCCGCAGCGACTAAACGCAAATGATTGCAATCGCAGTTGCGGGTAATCCCAAAGTGCAGGCAATATCTCGTGATTTGCCGCACATTGAAGAAGCAAGCAGATGACGAAGAAACTCTTGACCGAAGCCGAAATCCTGAAGATGAGCGACAAGGATTACATGAATGAGGATCAGCTCGCCTTCTTCAAAGCTCGGCTCGAACAATTGCAGGCGGAAATTCTCCATAACGCCGGCCAGACGACCGAGAACCTCCGCGAGACGGTGATCGTGCCCGATCCCGCCGACCGCGCGACGATCGAAGAAGAGCACGCGCTCGAACTGCGTACGCGCGACCGCGAACGCAAGCTCCTCAAGAAAGTCCAGCAGTCGCTCGCCCGCATCGATTCCGGCGACTACGGCTGGTGCGAGGAAACCGGCGAGCCGATCGGCATTCCGCGCCTGCTCGCGCGCCCGACCGCCACGCTGTCGCTCGAGGCGCAGGAGCGCCGCGAGCTGCGCCAGAAGCTGTTCGGCGACTGACCAGCCGGCGTTCCGCCCAGACACGCTGCTTCACGAAAGCGCGCGGCCTCCCGCGCGCTTTTTGTTTTTCCGGCCAGGCATCCCCGGTTTTTCCGGCCGGGTTCCCGGCTCCCCCTTGATATCCCGCCGCGCGCCCTAAAATGAATCCAATGCGCGCCGGGCCGCTCCCCGGCGCACCGCGATTCATGCGGCGGCGCAGCGCGCCGCCGCCTCTTCCCCGTTTTTCTCAAGGAACGCAGATGGAGCAATTTCACGGCACGACCATCGTTTCGGTCCGGCGCGGCGACAAGGTCGCGCTCGGCGGCGACGGCCAGGTGACGCTCGGCAACATCGTCATGAAGGGTGGCGCGCGGAAAGTGCGGCGGATCTACAACAACCAGGTGCTGGTCGGCTTCGCGGGCGGCACCGCCGATGCGTTCTCGCTGCTCGACCGCTTCGAGGCGAAGCTCGAGAAGCACCAGGGCAACCTGACCCGCGCGGCCGTCGAGCTCGCGAAGGACTGGCGCACCGACCGGATGCTGCGCCGCCTCGAGGCGATGCTGATCACGGCCGACGCGACCACCACGCTCGTCATCACCGGCAACGGCGACGTGCTCGATCCGGAAGAGGGCATCTGCGCGATCGGCTCGGGCGGCGCGTACGCGCAGGCCGCGGCCCGCGCGCTCGCCGAGAACACGGAGCTGTCGCCGCGCGAAATCGTCGAGAAGGCGCTCGAGATCGCCGGCGACATGTGCATCTACACGAACCACAACCGCATTATCGAAACGATCGAGTAAGGACCGCACCATGAGCACCATGACCCCTGCCGAGATCGTCTCGGAACTCGACAAGCACATCATCGGCCAGGACAAGGCGAAGAAGGCCGTCGCCGTCGCGCTGCGCAACCGCTGGCGCCGCCAGCAGGTCGCCGACCCGCTGCGCACGGAAATCACGCCGAAGAACATCCTGATGATCGGGCCGACGGGCGTCGGCAAGACCGAAATCGCGCGCCGCCTCGCGAAGCTCGCCGATGCGCCGTTCATCAAGATCGAAGCGACCAAGTTCACCGAAGTCGGCTACGTCGGCCGCGATGTCGACAGCATCGTGCGCGATCTGATCGATATCTCGGTCAAGCAGACGCGCGAAGCCGAGATGCGCAAGGTGCGCAGCAAGGCGACCGACCAGGCGGAAGACCGCATCCTCGACATCCTGCTGCCGCAACCGCGCGCGGTGGGCTTCGGCGCGAGCGCCGAGCACGCGAACGACGACAACAACGCGACGCGCCAGACGTTCCGCAAGCGCCTGCGCGAAGGCCAGCTCGACGACAAGGAAATCGAGCTCGACCTCGAGCAGCCGACGGTCGGCATGGACATCATGGCGCCGCCCGGGATGGAAGAGATGACCGAGCAGATCCGCTCGATGTTCTCGAACCTCGGCGGCGGCAAGAAGCAGCGCCGCAAGGTGAAGATCAAGGAAGCGCTGAAGCTGCTGACCGACGAGGAAGCGGCGAAGATGCTGAACGAAGAGGAAGTGAAGACGAAGGCCGTGCAGAATGTCGAGCAGAACGGCATCGTGTTCCTCGACGAGATCGACAAGATCACGTCGCGCAACAACGAAGGCAGCGGCGGCGAAGTGTCGCGCCAGGGCGTGCAGCGCGACCTGCTGCCGCTCGTCGAAGGCACGACGATCAACACGAAGTACGGGATGGTGAAGACCGATCACATCCTGTTCATCGCGAGCGGCGCGTTCCACCTCGCGAAGCCGAGCGACCTGATTCCCGAACTGCAGGGGCGCTTTCCGATCCGCGTCGAGCTCGATTCGCTGTCGGTGAAGGACTTCGAGGCGATCCTCGTCGCGACCGACGCGAGCCTCGTCAAGCAGTATCAGGCGCTCCTCGCGACCGAAGACGTGCAGCTCGAGTTCGCCGACGACGGCATCCGCCGCCTCGCGGAGATCGCGTATGCGGTCAACGAGAAGACCGAGAACATCGGCGCGCGGCGTCTCTATACGGTGATCGAGAAGCTGCTCGAGGAAGTGTCGTTCGCGGCCGGCAACCACGCCGGCGAGCGCGTGATGATCGACGCGAAGTATGTCGACCGTGCGCTCGGCGAGGTATCGCAGGACGAGGACCTGTCGCGCTACGTGCTGTAACGCGTGAGCAGTCCGTAGCAAAAACGGGCGGCACCTTCGGGGCCGCCCGTTTTTTCATTCACGGCGACCGGCGCGGGCGACCGGCGTGGGCAACCAGCGAGAGCGCCAGCGCGGGCTTACTGCCGCACCGGCTTCTTCGCGAGCTTGCGCTGCAGCGTGCGGCGGTGCATGTTCAGCGCGCGCGCGGTCGCCGAGATGTTGTTGTTGTTTTCCGCGAGCACGCGCTGGATGTGCTCCCATTCGAGCCGGTCGACCGACAGCACGACCGGATTCTCGAGCGCCTCGTCCGCCTGCACCTCGCTTGCGTTGGTCTGCAGCGCGGCCAGGATCGATTCGACGTTCGCCGGCTTCGCGAGATAGTTGTCGGCCCCCTCCTTCACCGCCTGCACGGCGGTCGCGATGCTCGCATAGCCGGTCAGCACGAGGATCCGCGCGTCCGGCTGCAGGTCGCAGAGCGGCGCGATCAGGCTCAGGCCCGAATCCTCGCCGAGATGCAGGTCGACGGTGATGAACTGGAACTTGGCGCCGGCGGCGAGCTTGAGCGCCGTGTCCTTGTCGTGCGCCTGCTGGACCGCATAGCCGCGGCGCTCGAGGCCGCGTGCGAGCGTGCCCGCAAACACCTCGTTGTCGTCGATCACCAGGAAGTTGTTGTCGCTCATGTGGTTTCTCCGTCTACGTGTTGGGTGTGGCGGCGGGTGACGCCGCATGGCGCGCGACCGGCAGGCGCAGCACGGCCCGCGTGCCGCGACCTGACGAAGCGCCGGCCGGGCGACCGGCAGGCGTCCCGTTCGCGCCGTTCGAACGCCCGGCGGCATGGCCCGCGGGACGCGGCGTCACATCGGACAGCTCGATCACGCCGCCGAGCCGCGCCGCCGCGCTGAACGCCAGGTACAGGCCGACCCCGTGCCCGCCCTGCGTGCTGTCGACCGGCATCGCGCCGAGCGACTCGCGCAAAGCGACCGGAATGCCCGGGCCATCGTCGCATACTTCGAATTCGATTTCGTCCGTCGTGCCGCCGTGCGCGACCTTCGCGGCGAGCGTCACGCGTTGCGGGCTCGCGCGCGCGGCGTTGTCGAGCAGGATCGTCAGGATCTGGCCCGCCGCGACGGTATCGTCGAGCGCGACACCTGCCGGACGCGCGCCGAGCAGCTCGAACTGCACGTGCGGATGCCGCAGGCGCCAGTGCTCGACGAACGTGTCGAGCCAGTCGTCCACCGGCTGGCGGCTCGCCGGCGCGCTCGCGCGGCTGCGCAGTCGCGCGAGCGCCGACGTGCACAGCATCATCTGCTCGTCCAGCACCTTCAGGTCGGCCTCGTAGCGGGCGAGCCCCGCGTCGGCGCGCGCGGCGTCGCGCAACTCCTCGGTCAGCATCGCGATCGTCGACAGCGGCGTGCCCATTTCGTGCGCGACGGTCGCCGCCTGCACGCCGAGCGCGACCGCCCGCTCGTCGCGCAGCAGGTGCTGCTGCGCCTCGCCGAGCGCCGCGTCGCGCTGGCGCAGCGCATTCGACATGCGCGCGACGAACCACGCGATCAGGCCGACGCTCACCATGAAGTTCGCCCACATCCCGGTGCGGTAGTAGTCGAACAGGTTCGCCGGGTTGTCCAGGTTGAGCGGCACCGAATCGAAGCCGAGCGACGCATAGCAGGCAACCGCGAACGCCGCGAGCCAGATCATCAGATGCCACGGCAGCACCGCCGCCGCAATCGCGAGCGACGGCAGGTACAGCGACACGAACGGGTTGGTCGTGCCGCCCGACAGGAACAGCAGCGCCGACAGCGCGCCGAGGTCGACCCATAGCTGGCCGAGCAGCTCGAAATTGGTCTCGGGCCGCGCGCGCAGCACGCGCACCCAGGTCAGCGCGTTGAAGACGATCTCGAGCGCGATGACCATCAGCATCGCCGGCAACGGCAGATGCACGCCGAAATAGGTCTGGACGACGCCGATCGTCACGAGCTGGCCGATGATTGCAAGGTTGCGCAGCCAGAACAGGTGGCTCAGGTTGACGCGGCCGGTTGTAGTGATTCGTTGCATTCGCGCAGTTTACCCGTTTAGCCGCCGATGCCCCTAGCAGAGGGCCAGACCATGAGCGCGCCGCGCTTCATTCCGCCAGGCCCGCGCTAGCCGGACGCTCCGGCGACGCGCCGCGCGGTCTCGTCGGCAAGGCATTCCGGGCACAGGCAGCGCGCGCCGAGCGCCGGCTGCGCACCGTCGGGCAGGCCGGGCATCGACGCGCACCAGCATTCGAACGGCTGCGTGCGCGCACCGCAGTCGAAACTGCGCCCGCAACGCGGACAGCGCGCGCGGTGCGGGTCGGAACGGCGGTCGGTGGCGGAGGCGGTCATCGGGCGGTGATAAAGGGTGGCGATCGAGAGCGACGATCAACGGCGGGCGCGGCGGCGCCCAACGCGACAAGCATAGCGCGGCGGCCGGATTTTGCACGTCGGCCGTCCGGCTGATGTCACCGGCCGCTGCATACGGGTACGCTTGTCGCAACCGTGTCGCTGCAGCCCGCCGAGCCTGCTGCCGGACCTGCGCCGCCGGTCCAAATTCCCGATGCTGCGCTGCGCCACTCCTGTACAATTCGCCGTGTTTCAACCGTTCCCAGCCAGAGCCGCCGCCATGTCCGAGCCCATCGACCTCTCGCAGATCGCCCCCACTCTGAAAGCCGAAATCCTCGCGGAGGCGCTGCCGTACATCCGCCGCTACCACGGCAAGACCGTGGTCATCAAATACGGCGGCAATGCGATGACGGAAGAGCGGCTCAAGCAAGGCTTCGCACGCGACGTGATCCTGCTGAAGCTGGTCGGCATCAACCCGGTGATCGTCCACGGCGGCGGCCCGCAGATCGACCAGGCGTTGAAGAAGATCGGCAAGCAGGGCACCTTCATCCAGGGCATGCGCGTCACTGACGAAGAGACGATGGAAGTCGTCGAATGGGTGCTGGGCGGCGAAGTGCAGCAGGACATCGTGATGCTGATCAACCACTTCGGCGGCCACGCGGTCGGCCTGACGGGCAAGGACGGCGGCCTGATCCACGCGCGCAAGCTGCTGATGCCGGATCGCGACAATCCGGGCCAGTACATCGACATCGGCCAGGTCGGCGAGGTCGAGGCGATCAACCCGGCGGTCGTGAAGGCGCTGCAGGACGACGCGTTCATCCCGGTGATCTCGCCGATCGGCTTCGGCGAAGATGGTCTCTCGTACAACATCAACGCCGACCTGGTCGCCGGCAAGCTCGCGACGGTGCTGAACGCCGAGAAGCTGCTGATGATGACCAACATCCCGGGCGTGATGGACAAGGACGGCAACCTGCTGACCGACCTGTCGGCGCGCGAGATCGACGCGCTGTTCGAGGACGGCACGATCTCCGGCGGCATGCTGCCGAAGATCTCGTCGGCGCTTGACGCCGCGAAGAGCGGCGTGAAGTCGGTGCACATCGTCGACGGCCGGATCGAGCACTCGGTGCTGCTCGAGATCCTGACCGAGCAGCCGTTCGGCACGATGATCCGCTCGCATTGAGCGCCCGCCGCAAGACCGCCACCCCTGACCTGCCGGCCGCAGCCCTGCGCCGGCGCGTATCGCGCAGCCGGCCCCGCGCCGGTGCGCCGGTGTGGCTGTTCGACCTCGACAATACCCTTCACCACGCATCGCACGCGATCTTCCCGGAGATCAACCGGGCGATGACGCAATACATCGTCGACGCGCTGCAGGTCGAGCGCACCGAAGCCGACCGCCTGCGCAACGGTTACACGAAGCGCTACGGCGCAGCGCTGCTTGGCCTCACGCGCCATCATCCGATCGATCCGCACGACTTCCTGCGCGTCGTCCACACGTTTCCGGACCTGCCCGCGATGCTGCGGGCGGAGCGCGGCCTCGCACGGATCGTCGCCGCGCTGCCGGGCCGCAAGTTCGTGCTGACCAATGCGCCGGAAAACTACGCGCGCGCAGTGCTGCGCGAGTTGCGCATCGAGCGGCTGTTCGAGCGCGTGATCGCGATCGAGCACATGCGCGACCGCCGCACGTGGCGCGCGAAGCCCGACCACACGATGCTGCGCCGGACGTTGCGCGCCGCCAACGCGCGGTTGGCCGACGCGATCCTCGTCGAGGATACGCGCGGCCACCTGAAGCGCTACAAGCGCCTCGGCATCGGCACGGTGTGGATCACCGGCCATCTGCCTGGCCACCTGCCGAGCACCGGCCGCCCGCATTATGTCGATCAGCGGATTCGTTCGTTAAAATCGCTTCGACTGGGCACTCGATCGGGGCGACAGAAATGCAGCCGACTCACCCGCAGGACCAAGCGGTAACGGAAGACCAGGCCACCTCCACCCGCACCCGTGCGCGCCCGAAACCGGGTGAGCGCCGCGTGCTGATCCTGCAGACGCTCGCGGCGATGCTCGAGGCGCCGAAGCGCGAAAAGATCACGACGGCCGCGCTCGCGGCCCGGCTCGACGTGTCGGAAGCGGCGCTCTACCGCCATTTCGCAAGCAAGGCCCAGATGTTCGACGGCCTGATCGAGTTCATCGAAACCACGTTCTTCGGCCTCATCAACCAGATCGCTGCAAAGGAGCCCGATGGCGTGCTGCAGGCGCGCGCGATCGCGCTGATGCTGCTCAATTTCGCGGCGAAGAATCCCGGCATGACGCGCGTGCTGACGGGCGAGGCGCTCGTTGGCGAGCACGAGCGGCTCGTCGAGCGGGTCGACCGGATGATGGAGCGTGTCGAGGCAACCGTCCGGCAGAGCCTGCGCGTCGCGCTGATGGAGGCCAATGCGCGCCGCGACGGCAACGCATACGCGGACGGCGCCGTGCCGCTCTCCGCCGACTACGATCCGGCCGTGCGCGCGAGCCTGCTCGTCAGCTACGTGATCGGCCGCTGGCATCGCTTCGCGAAGAGCGGCTTTCAGAAGCTCCCCGGGGAACAGGCCGACGCCCATCTGCGCCTGATCCTGCAATGACCGGCGCCTGACGCGCGAGCCCGCGGCGGCCCCCCCCGCCGCCCCGCGCCCGGCCGAACCTGGAACGCCACCGCTCGCGACGCACGGCCCGCGCAGCCGGCGCAATCCCGCTTCCGCGGACAGCAAATTTCGAACTCGTCCAATTTCATCAGACCAACCACTCGGTTTATTTTTATCTCATTTGAGTTTGGATGAGGTGAGCGAGTGAATTTCTGTTTTTTCCATTTGCGGACGCGTGCGCGCGAGCCATTCCCCGGCGCGGAACCGCCTCACGTATCGCCGGCTGCGCCACGCGCCGCACGGTTCGCACGTTCCGCGCTGCTCGCCGGCGCGGTGATGCCCTGGCCGTCGGTTGCCGCGGTCGACGACGGCGGCGCCCAGCGCGCGGATGGCGTCGCGCTCGAAGTCGCGCCCGGCGACTATTCGACAACCGGCAACGCCAAGCCGGTGCTTTCCGCCGTCAACGGGGGCGTGCTGACCACCACCGGCAAGACGCGCCTGTTCTCGTCGGGTGTCTCGGCGCCAGCCGCTTCCGCCTGGCATACCGGCTCGCGCATCGTGCTGCGCGATGCCGAGATCCGGACCCGAGGCCCGCTCGGCTACGGCCTCGACGCCCGTTTCGGCGGCACCGTGCTCGCCAACGACATCGCCATCGACACCGACGGCGACAATGCGCACGGCGTCTACGTCGACGTGAGTGGCAACGGCGTCGATATTGCCGGCAGCGCGATCGTCACGCGCGGCCGGGAAGCGCACGGCATCGCCGTCAACTACGCTCCCGGCGCGGTCGTGAACGCTGCCGATACGCTCATCCATACCGGCGGCTTCGTCGGCTATGGCGTGTTCCTCAGCTACGACGACATACGCGCGACGCTGGATCGCGTCGACGTCCGCACCATCGGCGACTATGCATCGGCGCTGTTCATGCCGGGGGCCTCCACGACGACCTTCCACGACGCGCGCCTGGAAACCGACGGCTACGCCGCGCTCGGCGTGGACACGCGCAAGGGCAACGTCGAACTCGCGCGCACGCGCGTCTTCACGCATGGTGAAAGCGCGCATGGGCTGTACGCGTCGAAGGAGTACGACGAGACGCCCGTCATCCGGACAACCGATACGGACGTAGCCACGAGCGGTGCCCGTTCGATCGGCGTCGTCGCGCGGCTCGGCGGCCGGGTCGCGATGACAGGCGGCAGCATCGCGACGAGCGGCCCGCGTGCGTACGGTCTGCTGTCGAATGGCGCAGGCTCGACCGCTTCGATCGCGGATGGCGCCGTCACGACGGCCGGCCAGAACGCGGCCGCGCTCTATGCGGGCAAAGGCGCCTCGATCGACCTGCTGCGCACGGACGTGCGCGCGTCCGGCGACGGCGCGCCGGCCGCTGCGGTCTACGGCGGCACGCTGAGCGTCGACGGCGGCTCGCTCGTCAGCGAGCGGCACGGCGCAATCGACGCGTCCGATGCGGTCATCACGCTGCGAAACGGCGCGCGCGCCGCCGGTGGCAACGGCGCACTACTGTCCGTCGACGCGCAATCCGGCGCAGCCGTGCACATGACGCTCGATACCGGCGCGCAGATGGTAGGCGACATCGCCAATCGGCCGGACGCCGACGGAAACCCGATACCCACGGTCACCGCCGTCACCGACGTCGCGCTGTCCCGCGCGTCCGCATGGACCGGTGCGACGGACGCGATCCGGTCGCTGTCGCTCGACACGGGCAGCCGCTGGACCGTCACCGCGGATTCGTCGGTCGGCTCCGTTACGCTGAACGATTCGACGATCGCGTTCGCGTCGCCGGACGCCGGCAAGCCGCGCACGCTTGTCGTGACGGGCGACTACGCGGCGAACGACGGCAAGCTGCTCGTTCACACGACGCTTCGCGACGATTCATCGCCCACCGACAGGCTCGTGATCGACGGCGGGCACGCGTCGGGCAATACGGGCATCGTCGTGAAGCGCACCGGCGGCGAAGGCGCGCAGACGACGGTCGGCATTCCGATCGTCGAAACCCGCAACGGCGGCACGACGGACGCCGCGGCGTTCGCGCTCGATGCGGCGTCGGACGGCTACCGGAAGGGCTTCGGCACGCTGTCCGCGGGTGGCTACGACTACATGCTCGCGCGCGGCGGGCATGGCGGCCGTGCGGAAGACTGGTATCTGGTGTCCGCCGCCAAACCTGTCGAACCGCCGCCTGTCGAACCACCGCCTGTCGAACCACCGCCTGTCGAACCACCGCCTGTCGAACCGCCGCCTGTCGCACCACCGCCTGTCGAACCACCGCCTGTCGCACCACCGCCTGTCGAACCACCGCCTGTCGAACCGCCGCCTGTCGAACCACCGCCGACCGAATCAGGCGACGACAACTCGGCCACGCTTCCGGAAACCGTCGATCCGCCCCACCCCGCCGCCGTCGCGCCGGAGCCGGACGCGTATCTCGCGAACGCCGACGCGGCCGCGATGATGGCAATCCACTCGCTGCACCAGCGCGAGGACCGCTCGCTGCGTGCCGACGGCCCGCGCTCAGGCGCGCTCGACGGTGCAGTCTGGGTACGCGCGGAAGGTGAGCTCGCGTCGCGCTCGGGCGGCGAGCGCAGCGTGCGCGGCAACGGCCGGCGCGTACACGCGGGCGCCGACCTGCTGCGCTTCGACGACGGCCGCGGCGGCAGTTTCCGACTCGGTGCGATGGGGATGTACGGCAGTTTTACGAGCTGGTCGACGCGCACGCTGTGGAACGCGGCCGAGCAACGCGAAGCGCCGGCGACCGCGCGCGGAAGCGTCGACGGCTACAACGTCGGCCTGTACGGCACGTGGTACGGCAATCGGGACATCCTGTCGGGGCCGTACGTCGATACGTGGTGGCTGTACGGTGCGTACCAGAACACGATCGGCGGCAGCCTCACTGGCGATTCGTACCGGTCGAGCACGGTCACGGGCTCGGTCGAGGCAGGCTATTCGCTGCCGTTCTACGAGCAAGGCGAATCGCGCTTCTTCGTCGAGCCGCAGGCACAGCTCGTCTATTCGCACTACCACGCATCGGCGCATGACGCGCCGTCCGGGCGCATCGGCACGCAAAGCGCGAACGACGTGCTGGCGCGGCTCGGCGTGCGCGTGCACGGCGTGACCGCGATGCCGGCGGGACGCGAGCTGCGGCCGTTCGTCGAAGCGAACTGGTGGCGCGGCCCCGGCTCGCGCTCGCTGACGATCAACGGCAACACGTTCGACTACGGCGTGCCGCGCGACCGCGCGGCGCTTGCGGCCGGCGCGACCGGGCAGTTGACGAAGCGCGTGAGCGTGTCGGCGAGCATCGGCGTCGATACGGACTTCGGCGACTACTCGACCGTGAAGGGGCAGATCGCGGCGAAGTATCGCTGGTGAACGCTTCCGGCCAGCGCCTCGGCAGTGCGAGCAGGCGCGGGCCGGACGCCCCGCATGGTCGCGCGCGCCGCCGGCTGCGCCCCGCCGCCCGAACTTCGGCTATACTCTGCCGACTGCCGCCACCTTGGCGGCAGGTCGGAAGCGCGCCGATTTGCTGACTCGATTGCGGGCGCGCGAACCGGCCGGGGCCTTGATTTGTCTTGGTCCCGGCGGTTCACTACAAATGCGGCTAAAGAGGTCGTCAGCCGCGCATCTTCGACTCCGCGCATCGCCGACACCATTTAGCCGCCCAGTCATAAGGCGGAACGAATGGAATCGATCGGCATCGTCGCTCCACAGACCATGCACTTCGCCGAACCGCTGCGCTTGCAAAGCGGCAGCGTGATCGGCAACTATCAGCTCGTCGTCGAGACGTACGGCGAGCTCAACGCCGCGCGCTCGAACGCGGTGCTCGTCTGCCACGCGCTCAACGCGTCGCATCACGTCGCCGGCGTCTACGCGGACGATCCGCGCAGCACCGGCTGGTGGGACAACATGGTCGGCCCGGGCAAGCCGCTCGACACCAACCGCTTCTTCGTGATCGGCGTGAACAACCTCGGCTCGTGCTTCGGCTCGACCGGCCCGATGAGCACCGACCCATCCACCGGCAAGCCGTACGGCGCGCGCTTTCCGGTCGTCACGGTCGAGGACTGGGTGCATGCGCAGGCACGCGTCGCCGACGCGTTCGGCATCGAGCGCTTCGCCGCGGTGATGGGCGGCAGCCTCGGCGGCATGCAGGCGCTCGCGTGGAGCCTGATGTATCCGGAGCGCGTCGCGCACTGCATCGACATCGCGTCCACGCCGAAGCTGTCCGCGCAGAACATCGCGTTCAACGAGGTCGCGCGCTCGGCGATCCTGTCCGACCCCGACTTCCACGGCGGCGACTACTACGCGCACGGCGTGAAGCCGAAGCGCGGCCTGCGCGTCGCGCGGATGATCGGCCACATCACGTACCTGTCCGACGACGACATGGCCGAGAAATTCGGCCGCGCGCTGCGCCGCGCCGACGGCGCGCTCGACGCGTACAACTTCAGCTTCGACGTCGAGTTCGAGGTCGAGTCATACCTGCGCTACCAGGGCGACAAGTTCGCCGACTACTTCGACGCGAACACCTACCTGCTGATCACGCGCGCGCTCGACTACTTCGATCCGGCGAAGGCGTTCGACGGCAACCTGACGGCCGCGCTTGCGCAAACGCAGGCGAAATACCTGATCGCGAGCTTCTCGACCGACTGGCGCTTCGCGCCGGCGCGCTCGCGCGAGATCGTCAAGGCGCTGCTCGACAACAAGCGCACGGTCAGCTACGCGGAGATCGACGCGCCGCACGGCCACGACGCGTTCCTGCTCGACGACGCGCGCTATCACAACCTGATCCGCGCCTATTACGAA
Organism: Burkholderia sp. PU8-34; assembly: GCF_053427725.1. Lineage (NCBI taxonomy): Bacteria > Pseudomonadati > Pseudomonadota > Betaproteobacteria > Burkholderiales > Burkholderiaceae > Burkholderia > Burkholderia sp. PU8-34. Next base: position 94,960 of record NZ_JBSAXC010000012.1, on the reverse strand, counting down.
CGAATCGCCAACGAGGTGGGCGCATGAACCAGCAAGCGCTGAATTCCCTGTCCGCGCGCGCGGACTTCCGCGCGATCGCCCGCTGGGTCGAGCCGCGCTCGACCGTGCTCGACCTCGGCTGCGGCGACGGCTCGCTGCTGTCGCTGCTGACGGAGGAACTGGACGTCAGCGGCTACGGGATCGAGCTGAACGACGCGGGCGTGCTCGCGAGCGCGAAGAACGGCATCAACGTGATCCAGCAGAACCTCGAGGACGGCCTGCGCCTGTTCGAGGACCACAGCTTCGATTTCGCGATCCTGTCGCAGACTTTGCAGACGATCCACCAGACGGCCGCGATCCTGCGCGAAACCGCGCGGGTCGGGCGCGAATGCATCGTGTCGTTCCCGAACTTCGGCTACTGGGCGCACCGGCTGTCGGTGCTGCGCGGCCGGATGCCGGTGTCGAAGTCGCTGCCGTACCAGTGGCACAACACGCCGAACGTCCGCGTGCTGACGATCAAGGATTTCGAGGCGCTCGCGCCCGAAGTCGGCGTCACGATCCTCGACCGCGTCGTGCTGCACGAAGGCCAGCCGATTCGATGGGGCGAGAACTGGCGTGGTAGTCTTGCTGTCTATCGCGTCAAGCGCAGCTGAGCCGGGGGGCCGTTGACGAACGGTACGGCCGGTCAGGTACGGCCGGTCAGGACGGCCGGTCAGGACGGCCGGTTAGGCCCGGCCCGCTTTGCGCGGGCGGCCGACACGCTGCGCCGCCCCGGCCGCCGCACGCGCTGCCGCCGCATTTACGCCAACGTTACGCCAACGCTACCCAGTTCCAGTACATGTCCAAAACGCCACACGAGGCGCCCGCACTCACCGCTCACGAGGATCATCCCGGCTGGCGCGCCTTCCTGAACACGCACATGCTGATCTGCGTGTTTCTCGGTTTCACGTCCGGCCTGCCCCTCTTCACGCTCGTCTATCTCGTCCAGGCCTGGCTGCGCTCCGAAGGCGTCGACCTGAAGGCGATCGGCCTGTTCGCGCTGATCCAGTTCCCGTATACGTGGAAGTTCCTGTGGGCACCGCTGATGGACCGCTACGTGCCGCACCTGCCCGGCTGGCGGCCGGGCCGCCGGCGCGGGTGGATGCTGCTTACGCAGCTCCTCGTCGCCGGCGCGATCGCCGCGCTCGGCTTCGTGTCGCCGCGCAACTCGATCTGGACGGTCGCCGCGCTCACCACGCTCGTCGCGTTCTTCGGCGCGAGCTCGGACATCGTGATCGACGCGTATCGCCGCGAGCTGCTGCGCGACACCGAGCAGGGCCTCGGCAATGCGGTGCACGTGAACGCATACAAGATCGCCGCACTGATCCCGGGCTCGCTGTCGCTGATCCTGTCCGATCACCTGCCGTGGAGCGGCGTGTTCGCGTTTACCGGCGCGTTCATGCTGCCGGGCATCGTGATGACGCTGTTCGTGCGCGAGCCCGAAGTGGCCGGCACGCCGCCGCGCAACCTGCGCGACGCGGTGATCCTGCCGTTCCGCGAATTCATCCTGCGCGATGGCTGGGCCGGCGCGCTGCTCGTGATTGCGTTCATCTTCCTGTTCAAGCTCGGCGATACGATGGCGACGACCTTGTCGACGTCGTTCTTCCTCGACATCGGCTTCAACAAGACGCAGATCGGCGTGATCGCGAAGACAACCGCGTTCTGGGCGAGCCTCGCGGGCGGCATCATCGGCGGCATCTGGCTCGTGAAGATCGGCATCGCGCGCGGGCTGTGGATCTTCGGCATCCTGCAGATCGTGTCGACGCTCGGCTTCGCATGGCTCGCGAAGGCCGGCGCGCAGCCGGGGCTGATGGCCGCCGTCTACGGCTTCGAAACGTTCTCGACGGGCCTCACGCTCGCCGCGTTCACCGCGTACATTGCGAGCACCACCGACCCGCGCTACACCGCGACGCAGTTCGCGCTGTTCACGAGCCTCGCGTCGGTGCCGCGCACGCTCGCGTCCGCCGCGAGCGGCTACATCGTCGCCGACATGGGCTGGTTCAACTATTTCCTGTTGTGCGCCGCGCTCGGCATTCCGGGCATGCTGCTGCTGTTCAAGGTCGCGCCGTGGAACGGCGACGCACGCGACAACGGGGTCGCCCGTGCGCAATGACCGACTGCGGCGCCTCGCACATCGGGGCGCGTCGCTGAGCCTCAGCGTCGCGGTGGCGCTCGGCGCGGGTTTCGCGCACGCGGGCGACACGGGGGCCGCGGCGGCGCCCGGCTCGGCGCAGTCGACCGTACCAAACCCGCCTGCCGCGCCCGCACAAGCCATCTCCACGCCAGCCACGCCGCCCGCACCACCCGTTGCGCCCGCCACCGCCGAGCCGGCCCAGCCTACCGGCGCTGCCGCGTCCGCGAAGGCGTACACGCCGACGCCGCAACAGGTCCGTTTCGGCGACGCGGTCGCGTTCCGCACGCTGATTCCGTCGCCGTTGCTCGAGCAACTGACCGCGAACGAATACGCGCAGATCGTGCTGGCCGCCGCGCAGGCCAACCGGCTGCTCCCCGCGAACCAGCCGCGCGTGAAACGCCTGCGCGCGATCGTCGCGAAGCTTGCGCCGTATTCGGTGAAATGGAACGACCGGGTCAAGACGTGGTCGTGGGACATCAACGCGATCCGCTCGCGCGACATCCGCCTGTCCTGCCTGCCGGGCGGCAAGATACTCGTCTACGGCGGGATGCTCGACCGTGTCCGCCTGAACGACGACGAGTTCGGCGTGCTGCTCGCGCACGGCATCGCGCACGCGCTGCGCGAACACGCGCGCGGCAACTTCAGCGAAGCGTCGCAGACGTCGCTGCGCGCGGCGTCGCTGCCGCCGCTGTTCGGCGTCGGCGATCCGCTGCCGCAGTCGCTGAACCTCGGCGAGCGCCTGCAGACGCTGCGCTACGATCCGACCGACGAAACGGAAGCCGACGTGATCGGCGGCGACATCGCCGCACGCGCCGGCTTCGACCCGCGCGCCGCGATCACGCTGTGGGACAAGCTCGCGGTGGCGACGCGCGCGAACAAGGCGACGGGCTACATCTACGCGCATCCGTACAGCGCCGCGCGCCGGCAGGATCTGCTGAACCGCCTGCCGGATCTGCTGCCGCTGTACGCGAAAGCGATCGGCAAGCGCGTTGACACGCTGCCCGACTACGCGGGGATCAGCGCGCAGCAACGCAAGGTCGTGCGGCGCTGAACGGGTGGCTCTGCGTGCGAGCTACGCAGTACGCATCACGCATCACGCATCACCCAGCACCCAGCACCCAGCACCCAGCACCCAGCACCCAGCAGCATACTCTGACGTCGGCACGCGCCCCATCGCGCATGCGCATACCTGCCTCCGCCGCATTACGCGCCACTCGTCGTCCCGGCCGACAGATCGATCGCCGTGCGCTCCTCGAATGGCCGGCTCCCCGTCTCGCGCATCCAGCGCACTTCGTCGCCGGGGCTGCGGCCGAACAGCCGCTTGAACTCGCGGCTGAACTGCGACGCGCTCGCATAGCCGACCCGCGCGGCCGCCGTGCCCGCGCCCACCCCGTCCTGCACCATCATCAGCCGCGCCTGGTGCAGGCGCGCGGCCTTCACGTACTGCATCGGCGACGTCGCCGTCACGTGCTTGAATTGCGCGTGGAACACCGCGAGACTCATGCCGGCCTCGCGCGCGAGCGTATCGACGTCGAGATCGGCGGTCGGGTCCGCATGGATGCGCCGCAGCGCCTTCGCGACGCGGCCGAAATGATGTTGCTGCACGAGTGCCGCGCGGATCGCGTCGCCCTGTGCGCCGGTCAGCACGCGGTACGCGATCTCGCGCATGATCGACGGCCCGAGCACGCGCGTGTCGTGCGGCGACACGAGCGTCTCGAGGAGCCGCAGCACCGCATCGGCGAGCGGCGTGTCGAGCGGAGTCGAATACACGCCACGCGGCTCGCTGACGGCCGCGCCGCGCGTCTCGTCGAGCAGGATCGACAGCTCGGCGACCACCGCGAGGTCGATCCGGATCGAGATCGCGAGAAACGGCTCGTCCGCGCTCGCGAAGGTTTCGCATTCGAACGGCAGCGGCACCGACAGCAGCAGATACTGCTGCGCGTCGTAGACGAACGACTGCTCGCCGAGATAGCCGAGCTTGCGCCCCTGGCAGACGACGACGATGCTCGGCTCGTACAGCACCGGCATGCGCGGCACCGGCCGGTTCACGCGGATGAAGCGCACGCCTTCGAGATCGGCACGCGTATCGCCCTCGTTCGGCGCGAGACGCCCGAGCAGGTCGATCATGCGGCGCTGCACACGGTCACCGGTATCGGCAAAAAGGGGCTGGAAGCTCATCGGTGCGATCCTGTGCTGCAAGAGAAACTGGCTTGCAATGTAGCACTTCGAAAGCGTTTTCTCGGCAGATCGGCGGCAACTCGAGAGGAATAGGCAAAGCTTCGAGACCTTCAGGTATTTCGCCGCGACGGCGCGCTCCTTACGATGGCGTCCTGTCTCGCCGCACCGCCACATGGTGCGACGGCAGTCTCTTTTGCCGGACAAGGAGCCACGCATGAGCACAACCTATGCCTACGCAACGACCGACGCGCAGTCGCCGCTCGCCCCGTTCGAATTCCAGCGCCGCGCGCTGCGCGACCTCGACGTGCAGATCGAGGTGCTCTATTGCGGCGTCTGCCACTCGGACCTGCACCAGGCCCGCAACGAATGGAAGAACACGATCTATCCGGTCGTGCCCGGCCATGAAATCGTCGGCCGCGTGACCGCAACCGGCGCGCAGGTGTCGCGCCTCAAGGTCGGCGAACTGGTCGGCGTCGGCTGCCTCGTCGATTCGTGCCGCACTTGCGCGAGCTGCGCAGAAGGGCTCGAGCAGTATTGCGAGAACGGCTTCGTCGGCACCTACAACGGGCAGGACCGCGTAACCGGCGACATCACGTACGGCGGCTATTCGACGCAGCTCGTCGTCGACGAGGCGTTCGTGCTGCGCGTGCCGGAGACGCTCGATCCGGCCGGTGCCGCGCCACTGCTGTGCGCGGGAATCACCACGTATTCGCCGCTGCGCCAGTGGAATGTCGGCCCCGGCAAGAAGGTCGGCATTGTCGGCCTCGGCGGCCTCGGTCACATGGGCGTGAAGCTCGCGCGCGCAATGGGCGCGCACGTCGTGCTGTTCACGACGTCGCCGTCGAAGGTCGAGGACGGCAAGCGGCTCGGCGCGCATGAGGTCGTGATCTCGAAGGACGAAGCGCAGATGAACGCGCACCTGAACAGCTTCGACTTCATCCTGAACACGGTTGCCGCGCAACACGACCTGAACCCGTTCCTGCACCTGCTGAAGCGCGACGGCACGATGACGCTCGTCGGCGCGCCGGAGCACGACCATCCGTCGCCGCAGGTGTTCAACCTGATCTTCAAGCGCCGCCGTCTGGCCGGCTCGCTGATCGGCGGGATCGCCGAGACGCAGGAGATGCTCGACTTCTGCGCGGCGCACGGCATCACGTCGGACATCGAAACAATTCCGATGCAGCAGATCAACGCCGCTTACGAGCGGATGCTGAAGAGCGACGTGAAGTACCGGTTCGTGATCGACATGGCGTCGCTCAAGCCGCAGCGCCGAGCGTGAGGTGAAGCGCGGCGACGGCAGTGCACGCCATCGCCGCGCCAGGCAAAAAGGGCCGCGACATGAAGAACACCCCAAAGGTTGGATCCAGGTCCAGCTTTCGGGGTGCAGCTCACATTCGCGGCCCGTTTTGCATCCGGCGGCATCCGGCGCCCGCGCAACGCGCGGACCGGCTTGTTACTTGTAGTCGTAATCGACCGTCAGCGGCGCATGGTCGCTGAACTTGATGTCGCGGAAGATCGACGTGCTTTTCGCGGTGCCTGCGATGCCCGGCGTCGCGATCTGGTAGTCGATCCGCCACCCGACGTTCTTCGCATACGCCTGGCCGCGGTTGCTCCACCACGTGTACTGCTCGGGACGCGGATCGAGCGTGCGGAACACGTCGACGTAGCCGACGTCGTCGAACAGCTTCGTGAGCCATGCGCGCTCTTCCGGCAGGCAGCCCGAGTTCTTCTGGTTGCTCTTCCAGTTCTTGATGTCGATTTCCTTGTGGACGATGTTCACGTCGCCGCACAGGATCACCTCGCGCTTCTTCTTGAGCTGCGCGAGGTGCGGCATGAACTCGTCCATGAAGCGGTACTTCGCCTGCTGGCGCTCATCGCCGCTCGAGCCGGACGGCACGTACACCGACACGACCGACAGCTTGCCGTAGCGCGCCTCGACGTAGCGCCCTTCCGAATCGAATTCGCTGCTGCCGAAGCCGATGATCACGTCGTCGGGCTCGTGGCGGCTGTACATGCCCGCGCCGCTGTAGCCCTTCTTCTCCGCGTGGTGGAAATAGCTCTTGAAGCCGTGCGGCTCGACGAATTCGGCCGGCAGGTCGTCAGCCGAGACCTTGATCTCCTGCACGCATACGCAATCGGCGTTCTGTTCGCCGAGCCAGTCGAAGAAGCCCTTCTTCGCGGCGGAGCGGATGCCGTTCAGGTTGGCGGTAATCACACGCATCATGTCGTTTCCGTTCAGTGTTCTCAGGTTCGTATCGTAGCGCAGCGCCTTGTTTGCCGCGCGTCGCCAGCCGCGCCTGGCCGGCCGCGCCTAGCTGATCTTCACGCCTTCGAGCTCGGGCTTCGGCGGAGGAAATTCCAGCTTCATGTCGGTCAGCGTGCGCAGCAGCAGTTCGGCGATCATCACGTTGCGGTGCGTCTTCGAGTTCGCCGGGATCACGTACCACGGCGCATGCTCGGCCGACGTCGCGGCGAGCGCGTCTCGGTAGGCCGCCTGGTACGCATCCCAGTGCTTGCGCGCGTCGAGATCGGAGATGTCGAACTTCCAGTGCTTGGTCGGATCGTCGACCCGTGCCTGCAGCCGGTCGCGCTGCTCGTCCTTCGAGATGTGCAGGAAGCACTTGACGATCGTCGTGCCGTTCTCGACGAGCATCGTCTCGAAGTCGCGAATCTGCCGATAGCGGCGTTCGCACTCCTTGTCGTCGATCGCCCCCAGCACGCGCGGCACGAGCACGTCCTCATAGTGGCTGCGGTTGAAGATCGCGAGCTCGCCGGCCGCCGGCACCTGTGCATGCACGCGCCACAGGTAGTCGTGCGCGGCCTCGATCGGCGTCGGCGCCTTGAACGACACGACGCGCAACCCGAGCGGATCGACCTCGCGGAACACCGCGCGCACGGTGCCGTCCTTGCCGCTGGTGTCCATCCCCTGCAGCACGAGCAGCACGCGCTTCTTCTGCTGCGTGTGCAGCCGTTCCTGCTCCGTGTCGAGCGCCATCGACACGGCCGACAGCCGTTCGCGGTCGGTTTCCTTCGCCCCCGACGAGAACGGCTTCGCGGACGGATCGAACGCGTCGAGCGTGAACGCCGCGGCGTCCTTCTCGCGCGTGTGGTACGGCACCCGGTAGTCGTCGAGCGACGGTTGCTTCGCCATGCGTTCCTCCGTGTGATGGCGCGCACGCCACGTGCGCACCAGATGCAACGGGCCGCCCCGAACAGCGTCGGCGGCGGCCCGTCGTCAAGCGCGGTTCAAGGCGTGTGCGGCTTACCCGAGCTTCTTCTTCAGCAGTTCGTTGACCTGCTGCGGGTTCGCCTTGCCCTTGGTCGCCTTCATCGCCTGGCCGATCAGCGCGTTGAACGCCTTTTCCTTGCCCGCGCGGAATTCCTCGACCGACTTCGCGTTCGCCGCGAGCACCTCGTCGATGATCGCTTCCAGCGCGCCGGTATCGGAGATCTGCTTCAGGCCCTTCGCGTCGATGATACGATCCGCCGCGCCTTCGTCGGTCGCCTTCTCGTCCCAGATCGTCGCGAAGATTTCCTTCGCGATCTTGTTCGAGATCGTGCCGTCGGCGATGCGCTGCAGCACCAGCGCAAGCTGCGCGGCCGACACCGGAATCGCGTCGATCTCGATGCCGTCGCGGTTGAGCTGCGACGATACGTCGCCCATCAGCCAGTTCGCCGCGATCTTCGCGTTCGCCGCGCCGGCCTTCGCGACCACCGCCTCGAAGTAGGCGGCCATCGCCTTGCTCGACGTCAGCACGCCCGCGTCGTACGCGGACACGCCGTACTGCTCGGCGAAGCGCTGCTGCATCGCGGCCGGCAGTTCGGGCATGCCGGCCTGCACGCGCTCGATCCAGTCCTGGCCGATCACGAGCGGCATCAGGTCCGGGTCGGGGAAGTAGCGGTAGTCGTGCGCGTCTTCCTTGCTGCGCATCGAGCGCGTCTCGCGCTTGTCCGGGTCGTACAGGCGGGTTTCCTGCACGACCTCGCCGCCGTCCTCGATCAGCTCGATCTGGCGGCGCACTTCGTAGTTGATCGCTTCCTCGAGGAACCGGAACGAGTTCAGGTTCTTGATCTCGGCACGCGTGCCGAACTTCTCCTGGCCGACCGGGCGCACCGACACGTTCGCGTCGCAGCGGAACGAGCCTTCCTGCATGTTGCCGTCGCAGATGCCGAGCCACACGACGAGGCCGTGCAGCGCCTTCGCATACGCGACCGCCTCGGCCGCGCTGCGCATTTCCGGCTCGGTGACGATCTCGAGCAGCGGCGTGCCCGCGCGGTTCAGGTCGATGCCCGTCATGCCCGCGAAGTCTTCGTGCAGCGACTTGCCCGCGTCCTCTTCGAGGTGCGCGCGGGTCAGGTTGACCGTCTTCGAATACGCGTCCTTGCCGGCCTTTTCATTCGCGGGCACCTGGATCGTGATCTGGCCGCCCTGCACGACCGGGATCTCGTACTGGCTGATCTGATAGCCCTTCGGCAGATCGGGGTAGAAATAATTCTTGCGCGCGAAGATGCTGCGCGGCGCGATGGTCGAGCCGATCGCGAGGCCGAAGCGGATCGCCCGCTCGACCGCGCCGCGGTTCAGCACCGGCAGCACGCCCGGCAACGCGAGGTCGACCGGACAGGCCTGGGTGTTCGGCTCCGCGCCGAACTGCGTCGGCGCACCCGAGAAAATCTTCGAGACGGTCGACAGTTGCGCGTGCGTCTCGAGACCGATAACAACTTCCCATTGCGTCATGATCATGCCTCCCGCCGAGCCGCCTCAAGGGAGGCATGCGCCCCCTCGGGGGGCAGCGAACAAAGTGAGCGTGGGGGCTCATTCCCCACCCCCGCCGGAACTTGCTTGTGCCAATCGGTCGCGCGCTGGAACGCGTCGGCGACCTGCAGCATCCGGGCTTCGTTGAAATAGTTGCCGATGATCTGCAGGCCGACCGGGCGCTTCGCGTTCGCGCCGAAGCCGCACGGCACGCTCATGCCGGGCAGGCCCGCAAGGCTCACCGACAGCGTGTAGATGTCCGCGAGATACATCTGCACCGGATCGTCGCCCTTCGCGCCGAGATCCCATGCGACCGTCGGCGACGCCGGGCCCATGATCACGTCGCAGGACTTGAACGCTTCCTGGAAATCCTGCGCGATGATGCGGCGGATTTTCTGCGCCTGCAGGTAATACGCATCGTAGTAGCCGTGCGACAGCACGTAGGTGCCGACCAGGATGCGGCGCTTCACCTCGGGCCCGAAGCCCTCGGCGCGCGACTTCTTGTACATGTCGAGCAGGTCGCCGTACTGCGCCGCGCGGTGGCCGTAGCGCACGCCGTCGAAGCGCGACAGGTTCGACGATGCCTCGGCCGGCGCGATCACGTAATAGACGGGGATCGACAGCTCGGTCTTCGGCAGCGACACGGGCACGAGCGTCGCGCCGAGCGCTTCATACGCCTTGAGTGCCGCGTCGATCGCCGCGCGCACGTCGTCGGCGAGGCCGGCGCCGAAGTATTCGTTCGGCAGGCCGATGCGCAGGCCCGCGAGCGGCTTGGCCGCGTCGTTGCCGGGCGCCCACGGCTGGCCGAGGTGGCGCGTGAAATCCTCGTCGTCGCGCTCGAGGCTCGTCGAGTCGCGCTCGTCGAAGCCCGCCATCGCGTTCAGCAGCAGCGCGCAGTCGGCCGCACTCTGCGCCATCGGGCCGCCCTGGTCGAGCGACGACGCGAACGCGATCATCCCGTAGCGCGACACGCGGCCGTAGGTCGGCTTGATGCCCGTCACGCCGGCGAACGACGCCGGCTGGCGGATCGAACCGCCGGTGTCGGTGCCGGTCGCGGCCGGCGCGAGGCGCGCGGCGACGGCGGCCGAACTGCCGCCCGAGCTGCCGCCCGGCACCGCGTTCGTGTCCCACGGGTTCTTCACGGGGCCGAATGCCGAGTTCTCGTTCGACGAGCCCATCGCGAACTCGTCCATGTTGGTCTTGCCGAGCGTCACCATGCCGGCCGCCGACAGGCGGGCGACGACGGTCGCGTCGAACGGGCTCGCGTAGTTCGCGAGCATCTTCGAGCCGGCGGTCGAGTGCCAGCCGCGCGTGACGAAGACATCCTTGTGCGCGATCGGCAGGCCGGTGAGCGGGCCGGCCGCGCCGCGCGCGAGTTCCGCGTCGGCGGCCTTCGCCTGCGCGAGGGTGAGATCGGCGTCGACATGGACGAATGCGTTCAGGTCCTGTGCGGCGTCGATCCGTTTCAGATAGTACTGGGCCAGCTCGACGGCCGAGCATTCCTTGGCGGCGAGCGCGGCGCGCAGTTCGGTCAGGCTTTTTGCGTGCATTGAGTGGTTTTCCTGGGAATTCTTGGGCGCGTGCAGCGCGAGCGCGGTACGAAGCGGGTACGGATCGGCGCGCACGCGTGTAGTCGAACGCTTACTCGATCACCTTCGGCACGAGGTAGAGGCCGTCCTGGACGGCCGGCGCCGGCCGCTGGTTGTCGTCACGGTTCACGGCTTCCGTGACGGCGTCGTCGCGCAGGCGCTGCGCGACTTCCTGGATCTGCTCGATCGGGTGGGCGAGCGGCGCGATGCCGGTGGTGTCGACTGCCTGCATCTGCTCGACGAGGCCGAAGAATTCATTGAGCTGGCCAAGCGTATGCTCGGCGTCGGCGTCGGCCATTTCGAGCCGCGCAAGGTGCGCGATGCGTTTCACATCGGTCAGGGTCAGGGCCATGCGGTCACCGGAAAACAAGGCGGCGCAGCACGCGAAATGCGGGGCTGCGGCGTGGGTTGGAGGGTACGATCCCACCCTCAAAAATCGGGGACGAAGCGGGAAAAATACCGCCCGTTTCGATTCAAATACCGCGAAATTATAAGGTATCATTACGCGTTCGACCCAAACCCGGCAGCCATTTCCCGCACCGTTTCGCCCCGCTTCGGCAAGCCGTGCGAGCTTCGTGCGCCTCCCGGTAGATTTCACTCGCAGCTTCGAGCGCCGCGGCGGCCGCTTCCGCCACGATCCGAGGCTGTTATTTTTTCCGCTGCCCGCCCTCGGCGATCGCTATGCAGGGCCGGCCCAGAGCGAAACAGGATTCTGAATGTTCGGTTTTTTGCGCAGCTACTTCTCCAACGATCTGGCGATCGACCTCGGCACCGCAAACACCCTGATCTACATGCGCGGCAAGGGCATCGTGCTCGATGAGCCGTCGGTCGTGTCGATCCGCCAGGAAGGCGGCCCCAACGGCAAGAAGACGATCCAGGCGGTCGGCAAGGAAGCCAAGCAGATGCTCGGCAAGGTGCCGGGCAACATCGAGGCAATCCGCCCGATGAAGGACGGCGTGATCGCCGACTTCACCGTCACCGAGCAGATGATCAAGCAGTTCATCAAGACGGCCCACGAGTCGCGCATGTTCTCGCCGTCGCCGCGCATCATCATCTGCGTGCCGTGCGGCTCGACCCAGGTCGAGCGCCGCGCGATCAAGGAAGCGGCCCACGGCGCCGGCGCATCGCAGGTCTACCTGATCGAGGAGCCGATGGCGGCCGCGATCGGCGCCGGCCTGCCGGTGTCGGAAGCCACCGGCTCGATGGTCGTCGACATCGGCGGCGGCACGACGGAAGTCGGCGTGATCTCGCTCGGCGGCATCGTCTACAAGGGCTCGGTGCGCGTCGGCGGCGACAAGTTCGATGAAGCGATCGTCAACTACATCCGCCGCAACTACGGGATGCTGATCGGCGAGCAGACCGCCGAGGCGATCAAGAAGGAAATCGGCTCCGCGTTCCCGGGCTCCGAAGTCAAGGAAATGGAAGTGAAGGGACGCAACCTGTCGGAAGGCATTCCGCGCAGCTTCACGATCTCCAGCAACGAAATTCTCGAAGCGCTGACCGATCCGCTGAACCAGATCGTGTCGTCGGTGAAGATCGCGCTCGAGCAGACCCCGCCGGAACTCGGCGCGGACATCGCCGAACGCGGGATGATGCTGACGGGCGGCGGCGCGCTGCTGCGCGACCTCGACCGCCTGCTCGCGGAAGAAACCGGACTGCCGGTGCTCGTCGCCGAAGATCCGCTCACCTGCGTCGTGCGCGGCTCGGGCATGGCGCTCGAGCGCATGGACAAGCTGGGCAGCATCTTCTCGTACGAGTGATCGTCTAAGCAGTTCCCTGATATGGCGCACCTTCGGCGTGGCCGGCTCGCTCGCTCAGATCGAACCGCCGCGCCGTTTGCGCGTCTGAGCATCATTTAACCGATCACACGCGCCCGGCGCCGACCATGGAATACAGTCCGCCGCCCCTCTTCAAGCAAGGCCCTCCCGCGCTCGCGCGGCTCATCTTCTTCGTCGCCGTCGCGATCGCGCTGCTCGTATCGGACGCGCGCTTCAACACGCTCGAGATCGTCCGCGGCGTGCTCGGCACCGTGCTGTATCCGCTGCAGCGCGCAGCGCTCGTGCCGCGCGACCTGTTCATGGGCGCGGCCGACATCGCCGCGACCGGCGCGACGCTGCGCCACGAGAACCAGCAGCTGCGCGCGCGCAACCTGCAGCTGTCGACGCAGGCCAACCAGGCCGCCGTGCTCGTGCAGGAGAACATGCATCTGCGCGCGGTGCTCGAGCTGCGCCAGCACATCGCGACGCAGTCGACGCCCGTCGAGATCCAGTACGACACGAGCGACCCGTTCACGCAGAAGATCGTGATCGGGCACGGCTCGCAGCAAGGCATCCAGAACGGCGCGCCCGTCGTCAGCGAAGACGGTGTGGTCGGCCAGGTCACGCGCGTGTTCCCGCTGCAGGCCGAAGTCACGCTGATCACCGATCGCGATCTCGCGATTCCGGTCCAGGTGCTGCGCACCGGCCTGCGCAGCGTGATCTACGGCACGCCGAAGGGCGACTCGCTCGACCTGCGCTTCGTGCCGACGAGTTCCGACGTCGTCGTCGGCGACGAACTCGTGACGAGCGGCCTCGACGGCGTCTATCCGCCGGGCCTGCCGGTCGCGAAGGTCGTGCGCGTCGACAAGCTCGCCGACACCGCGTTCGCACGCGTGACCTGCGCACCGGTCGCGGCCGTGCGCGGCGCACGGCAGATGCTGGTGCTGCATTACCAGAACGACATCCCGCCGCGCCCGGCCGAGCCGGACACGGCCTCCGACAAGAACGCGAAGGGCGGCAAGAAGGCCGCCAAGGCGGCTGCAAATCCGGCCGCAAAACCGGCCGACAAGGCCGCCGACGCAAGCGCGAAACCGGCCGCCGCCGCGCCGCCGGGCGCAACGTCCGCGCCTGCGGCGAAGGGCACGCCGACCAAACCCGCCGCCGCACCCGCGAAGCCCGCGGCTGGGCAATCAGGAGCCCAGCGATGAACCGCCCGCAATACATCCTGCAGCCGGTCAACCCGTACTTCATCGTCTTCAGCCTCGCCGCCGCGTTCCTGCTGAACCTGATGCCGTGGGGCCGCCTGCCCGGCATCCCCGACTTCGTCGCGCTCGTGCTGCTGTTCTGGAACATCCACCAGCCGCGCAAGGTCGGGATGGGCGTCGCGTTCGCGCTCGGCATCCTGATGGACGTCCACGACGCAGGCCTGCTCGGCGAGCATGCGCTCGCCTATACGCTGCTGTCGTACGGCGCGATCACGATCCACCGCCGCGTGTTGTGGATGCCGATCGGCGTGCAGGTGCTGTACGTGACGCCGCTCCTCGTCGTCGCGCAGCTCGTGCCGTTCGTGATCCGCCTCGTGATGGGCGCCGCGTTTCCCGGCTGGCGCTACCTGGTCGACGGTTTCGTCGAGGCCGCGCTGTGGCCCGTCGCGAGCCACCTGCTGCTGATGCCGCAGCGCCGTCCGGTCGACCCGGACGACACGCGCCCCATCTGAGCCGCGCCCGCGCCGCCTGGACCGAGCCTTGAACATCCGCCGCCCGTTCGCCCGCCGCCCGTTGCGCGCCGTGCCTCGGGCAGGCGCCACGCCCGTACGCGTTCGCCGCGCGCGGGCCGATCGACCGTAATCGCATGACCGAATTCAACGACACCCAACAGCAGCTCTCGAGGTTTCGCTTCCGCGTCGCGGCGGCGGGCCTGTTCGTGTTCGTCTGCTTCGGGCTGATCGCGAGCCGCTTCTTCTACCTGCAGCTGTTCCAGCACGGCAAGTACGCGCTGCAGGCCGAGGAAAACCGCATCTCGGTCGCGCCGATCGTGCCGAACCGCGGCATCATCACCGACCGCAACGGCGTCGTGCTCGCGAAGAACTACTCGGCGTATACGCTCGAGATCACGCCGTCGAAGCTCACCGACACGCTCGAGAACACGATCGACAAGCTGTCCGCGATCGTCCAGATCGACGCGCGCGACCGCCGCCGCTTCAAGAAGCTGCAGGAAGACTCGAAGAACTTCGAGAGCCTGCCGATCCGCACCCGCCTCACCGACGGCGAAGTCGCGCGCTTCACCGCGCAGCGCTTCCGCTTCCCCGGCGTCGACGTGCGCGCGCGGCTGTTCCGCCAGTATCCGCTCGGCACGACGGCGGCGCACGTGATCGGCTACATCGGCCGGATCTCGAAGCGCGACCAGGACAGGATCGACGCGATGAGCGACGACAACGACAGCGATCCGGAGAACTACGATCCGCGCCGCGACGCGAACAACTACAAGGGCACCGACTACATCGGCAAGATCGGCGTCGAGCAGAGCTACGAGGCCGAGCTGCATGGCCTGACCGGCTTCGAGGAAGTCGAGGTGACGGCCGGCGGCCGGCCGGTGCGCACGCTGTCGCGCACGCAGGCGACGCCCGGCAACAACCTCGTGCTGTCGCTCGACATCGGGCTGCAGCAGGTGGCCGAGCAGGCGTTCGCCGGCAAGCGCGGCGCGCTCGTCGCGATCGAGCCGAAGACGGGCGACGTGCTCGCGTTCGTGTCGTCGCCGAGCTTCGATCCGAACTCGTTCGTCGACGGCATCGACCAGCAGACCTGGGACGAGCTGAACAACTCCCCCGACAAGCCGCTCCTGAACCGCCCGCTGCACGGCACCTACCCGCCGGGCTCGACGTACAAGCCGTTCATGGCGCTCGCGGGCCTGACGCTCGGCAAGCGCACGCCGAGCTGGGGCATCCAGGATCCCGGCTACTTCACGTTCGGCGGCCACACCTTCCGCAACGACGTGCGCTCGGGCCAGGGTTTCGTCGACATGAACAAGGCGATCATGGTGTCGAACGACACCTACTTCTACATGCTCGCCCGCGACCTCGGCGTGAACGCGATCGCGAGCTTCATGAAGCCGTTCGGCTTCGGCCAGATCACCGGCATCGACATCCAGGGCGAGGCGCGCGGCATCCTGCCGTCGCCGGACTGGAAGCGCAAGACCTTCAAGAAGGCCGCGCAGCAGAAGTGGTTCGACGGCGAGACGATCAGCCTCGGGATCGGCCAGGGCTACAACTCGTTCACGATCCTGCAGCTCGCGCACGCGACCGCGACGCTCGCGAACGACGGCGTCGTGATGAAGCCGCACCTCGTGAAGGAAGTCGAGGATCCGATCACGCGCGGACGCCACCTGACGGTGCCGAAGGAAAGCGAAACGATCCCGCTCAAGCAGTCGGACATCGACGTCGTGAAGCGCGGGATGGAGAACGTGATCGAGAACCCGTCCGGCACCGCGTACAAGCTGTTCCGCGGCACGCCGTACCTCGCCGCCGGCAAGACCGGCACCGCGCAGGTGTTCTCGCTGCAAGGCGGCAACTACAAGGGCCACCTGCTCGCCGAGCACCTGCGCGACCACGCGCTCTTCATCGCATATGCGCCCGTCGACCATCCGCAGATCGCACTCGCGCTGATCGTCGAGAACGGCGGCTGGGGCGCGCAGTCGGCCGCGCCGATCGCGCGCAGCGTGCTCGACTTCTACCTCGTCGATCGCCAGAAACCGGAGAATGAGGCAGCCGCCGTCGCCGCTGCCGCGTCGGCGACCGAGCCGATCAACGCCCCGGTGATCGGCGATGCGTCGAAATCCGTGGGCGTCGCGGCCGGCTTCAAGGCGCTGCCGCAGCCGGTCGTGCCGACCGCGGCCAGCGCGGCGGATGCGGCGTCGGCCGCGTCGGCACCGGACGCGTCCGGTGTATCGGCCTCGAACGCTGCCAGCGCCGTCAGCGCCGCAGCGCCGGTGGCCGCGAGCCTGCCGCCGATCCGGCGCATGCCGCACCGGCCGCGCCGGCCTGCCAGCGACGCGCAGCCGCTGGCTGCCGCGCCGCGGGACGACAACCGTGCAACGTCCGCCGCGAAGACGGCGGACGCCGGCACCGCTCATTAACGGAGAAAGGCATGCAATTCGACAAGCGCGCCTGGCTCGACAAGATCAAGCAGATGTTCGCGGGCTTCGACCGCCCGCTCGCCCTCATCGTGTTCCTGCTGATGTGCGTCGGCATCGTCACGCTATACAGCGCGAGCATCGACATGCCGGGCCGGGTCGAGGACCAGTTGCGCAACATCCTGCTGACGTTCGTGCTGATGTGGGTGATCGCCAACATACCGCCGACGACGCTGATGCGCTTCGCGGTGCCGCTCTATACGTTCGGCGTCGCGCTACTGGTCGCGGTGGCGCTGTTCGGGATGACCAAGAAGGGCGCGAAGCGCTGGCTGAACGTCGGCGTCGTGATCCAGCCGTCGGAGATCCTGAAGATCGCGACGCCGCTGATGCTCGCGTGGTACTACCAGCGCCGCGAAGGCGGCCTGCGCTGGTATGACTTCGTCGCCGCGTTCGGCATCCTGCTGGTGCCGGTCGGTCTGATCGCGAAACAGCCCGATCTCGGCACCGGCCTGCTGGTGTTCGCGGCCGGCTTCTTCGTGATCTACCTCGCGGGCCTGTCGTTCAAGCTGATCGTGCCGGTGCTCGTTGCCGGCGTGATCGCGGTCGGCTCGATCGCGGTATTCGAGGAGCGGATCTGCCAGCCGGAAGTGCAGTGGCCGCTGATGCACGACTACCAGAAGCACCGCGTCTGCACGCTGCTCGACCCGACCTCCGATCCGCTCGGCAAGGGCTTCCATACGATCCAGGCGGTGATCGCGATCGGCTCGGGCGGCGTGCTCGGCAAGGGTTACCTGAAGGGCACGCAGGCGCACCTCGAGTTCATTCCGGAAAAGCACACCGACTTCATCTTCGCGGTGTTCTCGGAGGAGTGGGGCCTCGCCGGCGGTCTCGTGCTGCTCACGCTGTACATGGCGCTGATCGCGCGCGGGCTGTACATCGCCGCGCAGGGCGCGACGCTGTTCGGCCGGCTGCTCGCCGGATCGCTCACGCTCGCGTTCTTCGTCTACGCGTTCGTCAACATCGGGATGGTGAGCGGCGTGCTGCCCGTCGTCGGCGTGCCGCTGCCGTTCATGAGCTACGGCGGCACCGCACTCACGACGCTCGGCATCGCGATCGGGATGATCATGAGCGTCGGCCGGCAGAGACGCTTGATGAAAAGCTGATTCGGGGTCGAGCCGGCAGCGGCGCGTCGTACTTGCCGCGTCATTACGGCGTCGTTACGGCGTTATTGCTGCGTTATTGCGCCGCTATTGCCGTGTCATTGCGTCGTCATCGCGTCGTCATCGCCTCGTCATTGCGTCGTCCCGTGCGGGCTCGAATCGGTCGCCGGGCCCTGCGCCTTCAGGCGCTCGCTCAGCTCCTTGAATTTCAGGCCGGCCGTCTCGTCGCCCTGCGCGGCCGCCGCCGCGTAATACGCGCGCGCGATGTTCAGGTTCTGCTCGACACCGTCGCCGCCGCGCTCGTAGAACGATGCGGTCACGTACTGCGCGGTCGGCTCGCCCGCATCGGCGGCCTGCTTGTACCAGACGAACGCCTGGCGGTTGTCGCGCGGCGTCCCGCGCCCGTCGAGGAACTGGTTCGCGAGCGACAGCTCGGCCTGCACGTGGCCCTGCCGCGCCGCCTTCAGGAACCAGCGATGCGCTTCGGCGGGATTGCGCGCGACGAACTCGCCGTCGTCGAACATCCGGCCGTACACGTACTGCGCATGTGACATGTTCGCGTCCGCCGCGCGCCGCAACCAGCGCAATCCCTCGTCGACATTCGCCGTGACGCCCTCGCCTGTCAGCAACATCATCGCGTAGTTGAATTCCGCAAGGCGGTCGCCGCGCTCGGCCGCGTCGCGGAACTGCACGAGCGCGGCCCGGATATTGCCCGCGTTGTAATCGGCGATCGCGGACTGCGTCTCGCGTGCCGGGTCCGGCTGCGTGTGCGCACCCTGCGCATTCTGCGCGCCCGCCGGGCCGCAGGCGGCCCACAGGCCGAGTGCCGCGGCGCCTGCACGCAGCGCGCTTGCATGGGTGCGCGCCCCGTCGCCCGCACCGTCGATGCCGTTCATGACCGTACCTCCTGCAGCGCCTGCCGCGTCGCGCGCAGCAGCCAGCTCACGTCGGCGGACAGCGAGATCATCCGGTAGCCGGCCTCGCGGTATTGGCGCGCGGCCGCCGTGTCCGCCGCAAAGATGCCGACCGCGACGCCCGCCTGCCGGCCCGCCGCGAGCACGCGCGCCATCGCCCGTTCGACGTCCGGATGCCGGATGTCGCCGAGGTGCCCGAGGCTTGCCGCCAGATCGGCCGGGCCGATGAACAGGCAGTCGATGCCGGGCGTCGCGGCAATCCGCTCCACGTCGTCGACGCCGCGCGCCGATTCGATCTGCGCGATCACCGCGACCTGCGCGTTCGCGGTCTGCAGATAATCGCGCCGCATCCCGAACGCTGCCGCACGCACCATCCCCGCGACGCCGCGCAGCCCGTCCGGCGATTCCGGCGACGGGTAGCGGGTGAGCCGCACCGCGTGCGCGGCGTCGTCGACGGTTTCGATGCTCGGGAACATCAGCGTGCGCGCGCCTGCGTCGAGCGCGCGCTTCACGAGCCACGGCTCGCGCGCCGGCACGCGCACGACCGGCTCGCTCGGCAGGTGCGCGGCGGC
The DNA here is from genome assembly GCF_053427725.1 of Burkholderia sp. PU8-34. NCBI lineage: Bacteria > Pseudomonadati > Pseudomonadota > Betaproteobacteria > Burkholderiales > Burkholderiaceae > Burkholderia > Burkholderia sp. PU8-34. The sequence goes on along the minus strand of NZ_JBSAXC010000012.1, from coordinate 75,757 downwards.
CAGCGCCCGCAGTTGCGACGCGACGTCGTGGCTGTCGTTCGGCGCGTGCTCCATGTCGATGCAGAGCCAGTCGTAGCCGGCATGCGCGAGCGCCTCGGCGGCGGCGTCGCTCGCAAGCGTCAGCCACAGGCCGTACAGCGGGTCGTCGCCGTCGTGCAGGCGTTGTTTGAGGGAATTGGTGAGCGTGCTCATCGAAACGGCCTCCTGGCGGAACGGCAATCGAAAAGGACAAGCAACAGGCGGGGCGGGACGCCGGACAGTGCCGGGCAGTCGAATCGTTCGGCGGCGGCACCGGACGCGGCCCTCGAACGTCAGTCGGCCGCGAGCGGCCGATCTGACAGCGCAACCGCCCGAGCGCTGCGCCTGGACGCATTTCGCGACGCCACGCAACGATCATAGCGCGCTGCCGCGCGGAATGTGGGAACGGTCAGGCAGCAGGGCCGGAGCGGAGAAAGGCGACGGCGCGCCGTGGCGGGCAGCCCGCACCGACGGGCGGGACTGCCGGGAGGGGAGGCTCGGCGGAGCAGCAGATCAGCGGCCGAGCGTGCGCTCGACGTCGGCCCAGCAGTTCGGGGTTTCGTACAGGCGCACGCGCTCGAGGCGCAGGTTCACGCCGTAGTGCGCGTCGTAGACGTTCGCGAGGATGTCGAACGCGATCGCCGCGAGGTTCTCGACGGTCGGGATCCGGTCGATCACGACCGTCTTGTGGTCCGCCATCTGCTCGAGGAACGAGCGCACGACTTCGTCGCGCGCATAGACGAGGAACGCGTGATCCCACTTGCTGACCAGATGCTCCATCGCGAGCGCCTTCACGTCGGCGAAATCCATCACCATGCCGCGGTCGGGCGCGCCCTCAACATCGACGAGATCGCCGCGCAGCGTGATTTCGAGCGCGTAGCGATGGCCGTGCAGGTTCCTGCACTGGCTGCGGTGATCGGGGATGCGGTGGCCCGCGTCGAATTCAAGTTTTCGGGTAATCAGCACGATGTCAAAAGCCGTGGCTCAGGGAATGTTCAGATATTTGTGCGTCTGCATCGACAGGCGCCACTGCGGATGGCGCTTGCACCAGTCGATCGCGAGCTTCGTGTTGAGATCGCGCGACGGGCCGTCCATCGGCTGGACGAGGAAATAGTCGAAGTCGAGCTTCGCGTAGTCGGCGAGCCGCTGGTTGTCCTGCGGGATCACGACCTTCAGCTCGTTGCCCTTCGTGACGACGAGCGGCGCGTCGGCCTTGGGGCTCACGCAGATCCAGTCGATCGTTTCGAGCACCGGCAGCGAACCGTTGGTCTCGATCGCAATTTCGAAGCCCGCCGCATGCAGCGCGTCGACGAGCGGCTGGTCGAGCTGCAGCATCGGCTCGCCGCCCGTGCAGACGACGAAGCGGTGTGCCTCGCCTTCCGGCCACAGGCTCGCGACCTTCGCAGCGAGCGCCGCGGCGTCCTTGAACTTGCCGCCATTCTCGCCGTCGGTGCCGACGAAATCCGTATCGCAGAAGCGGCACACCGCTTCTTCGCGGTCTTCTTCGCGGCCCGACCACAGATTGCAGCCGGCGAACCGGCAAAACACGGCCGGCCGGCCGGCATTCGCGCCTTCGCCCTGCAACGTGTAGAAAATTTCCTTGACCGCGTAAGTCATCGTTCCTGGTCCGGCTCGCGCCGTGCGTTGTCGATCAGTTCATTCATTGTGCGCCACCGGCGCGCACGCGTCACAGCGGCGCTTCGGTCACCCGCTCGCCCTTCAGATAGGCCTCGTAGCCGCGCTTGCGCAGCTTGCAGGCCGGGCATTCGCCGCAACCGAAACCCCAGTCGTGCAGTTCGGCGCGCTCGCCGACATAGCACGTATGCGTCTCGATGCGAATCAGCTCGACGAGCGCCGGGCCACCAAGCTGCTCGGCGAGTTGCCAGGTCTGCGCCTTGTCGAGCCACATCAGCGGCGTCTCGAGCACGATGCGCGTGTCCATCCCGAGGTTCAGCGCGACCTGCAGCGCCTTCATCGTGTCGTCGCGGCAGTCCGGATAACCGGAGAAGTCGGTTTCGCACATCCCGCCGACCAGCACGCGCAGCCCGCGGCGGTAGGCGATCGCCGCGGCGATCGTCATGAACAGCAGGTTGCGGCCCGGCACGAACGTGTTCGGCAGCCCGTTCGCCGACGTCTCGATCTCGATCGCGCGCGTCATCGCGGTATCGCTGATCGCGCCGAGCACCGACAGGTCGATCATGTGATCGTCGCCGAGCCGGCCAGCCCACGCGGGGAACTGGCGCTTCAGCGCTTCGCGCACGCCTTCGCGGCACTCCAGCTCGACGCGATGGCGCTGGCCGTAGTCGAAACCGAGGGTCTCGACCGTCTGGTAGCGTTCGAGCGCCCATGCCACGCATGTGGCCGAGTCCTGCCCGCCGGAAAACAACACGAGCGCGCTGTCTTTAGCGTCTGTCCGAATCACCGTGATACTCCGTGAATATGTAGGCCCGCGTCGCGCTGCGCGCTGGCGGCCGGCTGCAGCCAGGCGGCCCGACGCGTGCCGGCATGCGCCGGCCCGACCAGTATAGGCAGCGCCGCTCGCCGCGAAGACGGCGGGACGCTTATACCGCCCATCGCGCGGCATCGGCGCCGCATGCCGGACCTGCCGCTTCGCGATGCCCGCGAAGCGATGCGCTAAGTCATTGAGCGGACACGGATTTTATCACGCCGCCACCGATGCCGCCCGGCAGCCTGCACCACCACAAACGAAAAACCCCAAGAATCTTGCGATTCTTGGGGTTCGGTAATGCTGGTGGCCTGGGACGGAATCGAACCATCGACACGCGGATTTTCAATCCGCTGCTCTACCAACTGAGCTACCGGGCCAACGAAGAAATGAGAGTATATCGGGGTGCCTGGTACCGCGCAAGGGGTTTCGTGAATTTTTTTACAACGCGCCTTCCGAAGGCTTCTTGCCGAGCTCGACGCCGAGCTGCTTGAGCTTGCGGTACAGGTGCGTGCGCTCGAGGCCCGTCTTCTCCGCGACGCGCGTCATGCTGCCGTTCTCGCGCGCGAGGTGATACTCGAAGTAGGCGCGCTCGAATGCATCGCGCGCCTCGCGCAATGGAATGTCGAACGGAATGGCCGCCGTCTGCCCCGCGAAGCCGAGCGCCGAGGCCATGTCGTCGCCGAGCGTCGGCAGCGCCGCCGCGGACGCGACCGATGCCGGGCCCGCGGCCTGCCCGCCCGCCGTCTTCGACATCGCGTTGACGGTCACCGGCGCCGCGCCGCGCGCGAGCCCGTGCTCGACCGCCTTCAGCAGTTTCTGCAACGCGATGGGCTTCTCGAGGAAATCGAGCGCACCGATCTTCGTCGCCTCGACGGCCGTGTCGATCGTCGCGTGCCCGGACATCATGATCACGGGCATCGTCAGCAAGCCCTGCGCCGCCCACTCCTTGAGCAGCGTCACGCCGTCAGTATCGGGCATCCAGATATCGAGCAGCACGAGATCGGGCGCCTGATCGAGGCGATATTCACGCGCGGCCTGCGCGTTCTCCGCCGCTTCGACGACATGTCCTTCGTCGCTGAGGATCTCCGAGAGCAATTCCCGGATGCCCATTTCATCATCTACCACCAGGATGGTTGCCATTTACGCTGCCTTTATCTGCACACTTGCTTTTGTCTTTGCGGGGGCCGGCCTACCGGGGGCCGGCCCGCCCTGCGCGCCTGGTTCGGCGTCCGGCGCATCGCTCGCCAGTTGCAGGAACAGGATCGACACCTGCGCACCCTCGACGGTCTCGCCGTGCATGCGATTGCGCAGATCGATCCGCGCGCCGTGCTCGTCGACGATTTTCTTGACCGTGGCCAACCCGAGGCCCGTGCCCTTTGCCTTCGTCGTCACGTAAGGCTCGAACGCGCGGGTCAGGATCCTCGCCGGGAAGCCCGGCCCGTTGTCGGACACGGTAAGACGAACCGCGACGCGCGCTTTGCCCTCGGCGTCGGGATCGCCATATTCTACTGTCTTGGTTTCGATCACCACACGCGGTTGCGCGACGTCCGCAACCGAATCCTGCGCATTCTGCAGCAGGTTGTGGATCACCTGGCGCAGTTGCGTCGCATCGCCGCGGATCACCGGCAACGGCGCGAGCTCGACGGCGATCGGGCTCTTGCCTTCGCCGACACCGTACAGCCCGAGCACTTCGCTCACGAGTTCGTTGAGCTGCAGGTTCGCGAGCACCGTGGGCGGCGTGCGCGCATATTCGCGGAAATCGTCGACCATCCGCTTCATCGCCGCGACCTGGTTGACGATCATCGTCGCGCCGCGCTTCAGCACGTCCGCGTCGGACGGCGCGAGCTTGTCGGAGAGCTTCATCTGCAGCCGCTCGGCCGACAGCTGGATCGGCGTCAGCGGATTCTTGATCTCGTGCGCGAGCCGGCGCGCGACCTCGCCCCATGCGACCGAGCGCTGGGCCGAGATCACGTCGGAGATGTCGTCGAACACGACGACGTAGCCGGACGTCTGCGAATCATCCACCTGTCCGTCCGCCTGCCCTTCCGCCGTCGACACGAGACGCGTGCCGCGCACGAGCAGCGTCAGCGGATCGGCTTCGCCGGGCACCTCGATCGCGAACTGCTGCTGCCAGTGGCCGCGATCGCCGCAGCCATTGTCGGACGCCGCCTCGCGATCGGCGAACGCCTTGCGCACCATCGCGCCGAATTCCGCGACGACGCCGACCTGGTCGAGCGTCGCGCCGATCAGCGCATTGAACGGCTGCCGGAAAATCCGTTCGGCGCCGCGGTTCGCCGTCGTCAGCCGGAACTGGCGGTCGAGCACGAACACGCCCGCGGTCAGGTTCGCGAGGATGCTTTCGAGATACGTCTTCGAATGCTCGAGCGCGATGCGGTTCTTCTCGACCGCGAGCCGCGCCTCGGACAACTGGCGCGTCATCGCGTTGAACGACTGCGTGAGGAAGCCGAGCTCGTCGCGCGTCTTGATCTCGCGCTTCGGCGTGTAGTCGCCTTCCGCGACTTCCTTCGTGCCCTGCGCGAGCAGGAACAGCGGCCGCGCGAGCTGCTGGCCGAGCGCGAGCGCGAGCATCATCGCGATGAAGGTCGCGAGGAACAGCGCGAGCGTCAGCGTGCCGATGTACATCTTGCGCAGGCCCGTGCGGCCGAGCGACTTCTCCTGGTATTCGCGATACGCGCGCTGCACGGCGTCAGCGTTGTGCGCGAGCGTCGGCGGCACCGGCTGCGTGAGCTGCAGGAAGCGCTCGGCCGGCTGCAGCATCGAGGTGGTCGCATCGGGGATCAGGCGGACCACGCGCAAGCGCAGCGCGCCCTTCGCGCCGTGCGCATGCGGATCGCCGTCGACCTCGCCTTCGATCGCCGCGTACGCGCCGTGTTCGCGCGCCTGGCTCAGCATCAGCGGGGTCGGCAGGTCGTCGGGAATCAGCGCGGCGAAATTGCCGGACGCCTGCGCGACGATGTGAAAATCGGGCGCGGCGCCCGAACCGCTGCGGCCGGGCTCGACGATCGTCGCGTCCTGCACGCCGAACTGGTCGCGCAGGCGCAGCAGCGTGAGCGTCGTGCCGTTCGTGTTCGTGTCGGCGCTCGCGAGCTGGTCGGACATCAGCCGCGCCTTCGTCTGCAAGTCGGACAGCGATGCGTCGAGCATCCCGCGGCCGAGATTGAGGCCGGCCGTCAGCGCGGTCTCGACGTTCACGTCGAACCACGATTCGATGCTGCGCGACACGAACTGGTACGACACGACGTAGATGATCCCGCCCGGCACCACGCCGACGAGCGCGAAGAACACCGCGAGCTTCGCGAGCAGCCGCGTGCCGAACTTGCCCTTCCTCAGGCGCAGCACGATCATCCCGATCAGGCCGACCACGACCAGCAGGAACACGAGCGCGACGATGATGTTCGCCGCGTACAGCCACGAATAGTAGCGATCGAAGAACTCGGTGTTCGCGCTCGCGGCTGCGAGCAGCACGAGCAGCAACAGCGCGGTGACCGCAACCGTCGACACGATCACGCGAACGAGGAGGCTCTTCCCGCTGGTCGCGCGGCGCACTTTATTTAGCACGTTCGGCCACCGTAAAGGTAAAGCGCTTCCAGTCCGAGCCGAGCGACCAGTCGCGGTTGTTGACCGCGTCGACCTGGAACGGCTTCGGCATCAGCGCCGTGTCGAGCTGCATTCGCACCGAGGCCGTATAGGTCTCGCCCTGGTGCACCTGATTCCGGTCGATCACGTGCCACGACGTGATGTGCCTGACGACCGCGAGCGCATCCTTCAGCGTCGCGAAGCCAAGCTGCAGCCCGCCCGTCGACACGCGGTATTCGCGCGTGAGCGGCTGGAAGGACAGGCGGATCGTCTGCGACACCGACACCGGCTGCTCGTCGAACCAGTACCAGCGCGCGCGGCTCAGTTCGAAGTCGGTCGTGAAGTAAAGCGGAATGCCTTTGTTGACGGCGTCCTCGAGGTTCGCGTTCAGCTCGAAGTCGAAGCGGGCGTCGAGGCTCCAGCCGCTGCCGTCGGATTGCAGCGATGCGCGCTGCACGGCGATCGACTGTGCGTGCGCCGGCATCGCGACGGCCAGGCACAGCGTCAGCGCGACCATCAGCACGGTCGCGAGCCGGAGTGGAAAGAGGCGTTTGATCGTCACCGTTTCTGAAACCGCGCGTAGAAGAATCCGTCGTGATCGGTGGTCGGGTCGAGTGCGCTCGCGACCGAACCGCCCTGCGCCCCGCCCTGGACGGCGCGCGGCAGCAGCTGGCCGGGCGCGTCCAATCGTACCGCATCTTCACAGGCCGCTTCAAACCAGCGCGCCTGCTGCTCGCCCTCTTCCGGGAAGATCGAGCACGTGACGTAAAGCAATTCGCCGCCCGGCTTCACGAGCGGCCACAACGCCGACAGGATGCGCCGCTGCTCGGCAACGAGCGCCGGGATGTCGGCCGCGCGGCGCAGCCAGCGGATGTCGGGATGCCGGCGCACGATGCCGGAAGCCGAGCACGGCACGTCGGCGAGGATGCGGTCGAACGGCCGGCCGTCATGCCAGCTGCCGGGCGCGCCTGCATCGCCGACGCGCACGTCCGCGACGAGCGACAGGCGCGCGAGATTCTCGCCGATGCGCGCCGCACGGGCCGCGTCGCTTTCGAGCGCAACCACCTCCGCGTCGGCCAGCTCGAGAATGTGCCCGGTCTTGCCGCCGGGCGCCGCGCACGCGTCGAGCACACGCATCCCGTCGGCCGCGCCGAGCCATTCGGCGGCGAGCTGCGCGCCGGCATCCTGCACGGACACGACGCCGTCGGCGAAGCCCGGAATGCGGTCGACCGGCAGCGCCGACGCGAGCCGCACCGCATGCTTGCCGATTGCGGCCGCATCGATCCCGTGCGTGCGCAGCGTGTCGAGATACGCGTCGACCGTCGTGCGGCGTGCATTCACGCGCAACGTGAGCGGGCCCGGACGATCGCCGGCCGCGAGCATCGCCTGCCAGTCGTCGGGCCAGGCGGCCTTCACCGCGTCGGCCCACCATGCACGGTAATTCCAGCGTGCGACCGGATCGTCCTGCATGGCCGCGACGAGTGTGTCGCGTTCACGCAGGAACCGCCGCAGCACCGCGTTGACCATCCCTTTCGCGAACCCGAACTCGCGGCGCGCGCCGATCGTGGTCACGGCCTGGTCGACGACGGTGAACGGCGGGTATGCAGCCGTGTCGGCATCGTCGAGCAGCAGCGCGATCGCGCACGCGAGCACCGCATGAACCTGCGCGGGCGGCGCCTTGCTGACGAGTCGGCCGATCAGCCAGTCGGCGCTGCCGAGGCGCCGCATCGTCCGGTACGCGACGTCCTGCGTCGCGCCGCGCGCCAGCGCCTGCGCGCCGGACGGCATGCCTGCGAACACCACCGCCAGCGCCGCCGGCAGCGCGGTGCCGCGGCGCACTGCGTCGACCGCCTGCGCGGCCGCGTCGAGCGCAAAGGCGAGCGAATCGGGCGCGACGTGCAATGCGGACAGACGGACCGGACGGCCGGAGGACGGTTTGGCGGAGGAGCGGGTTCGTGTCATCGGAGAAGCGTCGGCAAGCGGCGGGCATCGGGGCTGGCGGATGGCCGCCGCGATCCCAAACCGGGCATTGTAGCGTGTGACCATGCGCCCCTCTTTTCGAGACGCACAAACAGAACACCCCGCAGCACGAAGCATGCGGGGCGGATCGAGCGTGCGCGACGGTGACGACCACGCACGGTACGACAGGGGGAACTCAGTCGAAGCGGCCCGTGCGCGCCATTTCCATCAGGCGCGCGATGCGCTCCTCGGTGGCCGGGTGCGTCGAGAACAGGTTCTGCAGGCCGCCGCCGTGCAGCGGGTTCATGATCATCATCTGCGCGGTGGCCGGATGCTCCTCGGCCGCCGGGAACGGAATGCCCGCCGCGTAGCGATGGATCTTGTCGAGCGCCGATGCGAGCGCCTGCGGATCGCCGGAAATCTGCGCGCCGCCGCGATCTGCCTCGAATTCGCGCGCCCGCGAGATTGCCATCTGGATCAGCGCGCCCGCGATCGGTGCGAGCAGCGCGACCGCGATGCCGGCGATCGGGTTGGCCGGACGGCCGTTCTCGTCGCGCCCGCCGAAGAACATCGCGAAGTTCGCGAGCGCCGAAATCGCGCCCGCCATCGTCGCGGTGATCGTCGAGATCAGGATGTCGCGGTGCTTCACGTGCGCGAGTTCGTGCGCCATCACGCCGCGCATCTCGCGCTCCGACAGCACGCGCAGGATGCCCGTCGTGGCCGCGACAGCCGCGTGATCGGGGTTGCGGCCCGTCGCGAACGCGTTCGGCGCGTCCTCGTTGATCAGGTAGACGCGCGGCATCGGCAGGTTCGCGCGCGTGGCCAGCTCGCGCACCATCCGGTAGAACTGCGGCGCGGTGTTCTCGTCGACTTCCTGCGCGTTGTACATGCGCAGCACCATCTTGTCGGAGAACCAGTAAGAGAAGAAATTCATGCCGAGCGCGAACAGCAGCGCGATCGTCATGCCGCGCGATCCGCCGATCATTCCGCCGATCACGATGAACAGGGCCGTGATCGCGGCCATCAGCATCGCCGTTTTGACCCAATTGAACATACGTCGACTCCTTATCCGAATGCGACTCCCGCCGGCTGCCTCACCCCGGCACGGCGGAAAATTGTAAGCGATATGTTAGATAAGTGCGCGTCGGAAAAATTCAATATCACCGTTGCGCCGTCGCAAGCCGGAGACCGAGGCCGACGAACGCGCTGCCGACCGTCCGGTCGAGCCATTTCTTGACGCCCGGCTTGCCCGAAAAACGGCGCGTCACGCTGCCCGCGACCCACGCCAGCATGCTGTTCCACAGCGTGCTCATCACGACGAACACCGCGCCGAGAGTCAGGAACGCCAACGCCTTGTGCGCGCTGTCGGCGGACACGAACTGCGGAAAGAACGACACGAAGAACAGCACGACCTTCGGATTCAGCACGTTGGTCCAGAAGCCCTGCATGAACAGCTGGCGCAACGGCTTCGCGGCCGCGACCGGCGCGGCCGGCGCAGCATCGGCTCCGGCCGCCTGCTTCGCGAAGATCATCCGCACGCCCAGATAGATCAGGTAGGCCGCGCCCACCAGCTTGATCACGGTGAACGCCGCGGCCGACGCCGCCAGCAGCGCGGTCAGGCCGAACGCACAGGCGAGCGCGTGCACGCAGCAGCCGGCGGAGATGCCGAGCGCGGACATCAGCCCCGCGCCGCGCCCCTGCGCGACGCTGCGGCCGACGATATACGCGGTGTCGGGCCCCGGCGTGACGTTCAGCAGGAAAACCGCCAGGAGAAAGAAGCCGAAATGGGTGATGCCAAGCATGGGAACCTCGGAACCGGGGAGCGCAGGGAAATTCTACGCGCGAGTGCCGTGCGGCGCGACTCGGCCGTGCGGCCGCTCGGTCGATTCTGCGCGACCGGCACGCCGCGTCAAATGGCGGTCAGGATGCGTCGGAAAGCGTGAAGCGCTGGCCCGCGGCGAGCGGCGAGCCGGCCAGGAACTCGCGCGCCGGCAGCCGCTTGCCGCCCGGCTTCTGCAGTTGGGTCACGCGCAGCGCGCCCGTGCCGCACGCAACGACGACGCCATCCTGCCCCGCGTCGACGATCGTGCCGGGTGCCGCGTCGACCCCGGTGCCGGGCGCCGCCACGGGCTCCGCCGCCCACAGCTTGAGCGCCGCGCCGTCGAGCGTCGCGACGCCGCCCGGGAACGGGTCGAATGCGCGCACCTGGCGCGCCAGCACGTCCGCGGGCTTGCGCCAGTCGAGCGCGGCCTCGTGCTTGCCGATCTTTTCCGCATAGGTCACGCCGTCGGCCGGCTGCGGCGTCGACGGCAGGCTGCCGGTGCGTTCGAGCTGCACCAGCGCGTCGACGATGAGCCGCGCGCCGGCGGCTGCGAGCCTGTCGTGCAGCGTGGCGGTCGTGTCGTCGGGCGCGATCGCGATGCGGGCATCTTCCAGCATGGCGCCCGTATCGAGCCCGGCGTCCATCTGCATCAGCGTGACGCCCGTCTCGGCGTCGCCCGCCTCGATCGCGCGATGGATCGGCGCAGCGCCGCGCCAGCGCGGCAGCAGCGACGCATGGATATTGATGCAGCCGTGACGCGGAATGTCGAGCACCTCCTGCGGCAGCAGCAGGCCGTATGCGGCGACCACCATCACGTCGTGCGGCGTCGCGCGCAGCAGCTCGATCGCTTCGGCCGCCTCGGCCGGATACTTGCCCGCGCGGCGCAGCGACGGCGGCTGGGCGACGGGCATGCCATGCTCGACGGCATAGCGCTTCACGGCGCTTGCCTGCAGCTTCATGCCGCGCCCGGCGGGGCGGTCCGGCTGCGTGAGGACGAGCGGCACCGGAAATCCGGCCTCGTGGATCGCGGCGAGTGCAGCCGCGGCGAATTCCGGCGTGCCGGCAAAAATGACGCGCAACGTATGTGTCATGACAACGGTCAGGATCAGGCAGGGCGAACGCGCGTCACATCGCGCGTTCGAGTTTCTTCATCTTCGTCTTGATGCGGGTCTGCTTGAGCGGCGACAGGTATTCGACGAACACGCGGCCCATCAGGTGATCCATCTCGTGCTGGATGCACACGGCGAGCAGGCCTTCGCAATCGACCTCGAACGTCTCGCCCTTTTCGTTGAGTGCGCGCACGCGCACGTGGTCCGGACGCTCGACTTCGTCATAGATGCCCGGCACCGACAGGCACCCTTCCTCGTAGACCTGCTTCACGTCGCTCGACCACACGAGCTCGGGATTGATGAAGGCGCGCAGCTCGTTCTTGTCCTCGGAAATGTCGATCACGATCACGCGCTCGTGCACGTCGACCTGCGTCGCGGCGAGGCCGATGCCCGGTGCGGCGTACATCGTCTCGGCCATGTCGGCGACGAGCTTGCGGATCCGGTCGTCGACCTTGTCGACCGGCTTGGCGACCTTGTGCAGCCGCTTGTCGGGGTAGTGAAGGATGTTGAGCAAAGCCATGGTGTTCGGTAATCGGTAGAGCGGCGCGGCGCGCCGGCCATCCGGCCAGCTGGCGCAGCCGCCGGGATGCAATGAAGATGAGGCGGATACGCGGGTGAAGCAACGCTCGCGGATCGCGCCTCCTGCAACCGGCCGCACGCCTGCGCGCGGCCTCTTGAATTATTTCGGATGATGAAAATTTTATCATGGCGACACGCGGCCCGCTGGTCGCTGCGTTCGACGGAGTATTCATGTCGCCGCAAGCGCTGAGCGTCGCCGAGCTGCGCGCATGGTTGCGGCTCGCGGAAACGCCCGGCCTGACGCCCGCCGCGCTGCGCGCATTGCTCGATGCGTTCGGCTCGCCGGCCGCGCTGCTCGACGCACCGGACGATGCGATCGCCGCGGCAAGCAGCCCGGCGGCGGCGCTGGCCGTGCGGGCCGGCATGCGGGGCGATCTCGACGCGCGCACCGATGCGGCGCTTGCGTGGCTCGACGCGCCGGGCAACGGCGTCGTCACGCTCGACGATCCAGCCTACCCGCCGCGGCTCCTCGACCTGCACGATCCGCCGCCGCTGCTATATGTAAAGGGTCGCGTCGCACTGCTGCACGCGCGCAGCATCGCGATCGTCGGCAGCCGCCACGCGACGCCGCAAGGGCTCGCCGACGCGACACGCTTCGCGCGCACGCTTTCCGACGCCGGGCTCGCGATCGTTTCCGGGCTCGCGCTCGGCATCGACGGCGCCGCCCACCGGGGCGGGCTGGACGGGCGGTCGAGCACGATCGCGGTGATCGGCACCGGGGCCGACCTCGTCTATCCGGCGCGGCATCGCCCGCTCGCGCACGAGATCGCCGCGCACGGCGTCATCGTGTCGGAATGGCCGCTCGGCACGCCGGCCCGTGCGTGGCACTTCCCGCAGCGCAACCGGGTGATCGCCGCGCTCGTGAGCGGCGCGCTCGTCGTCGAGGCGGCGCCGCGCTCCGGTTCGCTGATCACCGCGCGGCTCGCAAACGAAATGGGGCGCGACGTGTTCGCGATGCCGGGATCGATCCATGCGCCGCTCGCGCAGGGTTGTCATGCGCTGATCCGCGACGGCGCAAAGCTCACCGCGACGCCCGAGGATGTTCTCGAGGAATACGGGCTGAGCGAATGGTCGCGTCGCGCGCCGGGCCAGGGGGAAACGGCTGCTCCAGCATCCATCGGTTCAGTTGCCGGTTCATCCACCGATGTTGGCGATTGCGTCGGCGTGAGTGCCGGGGCGGGTGGTGACGCGAGTAGCCGGGGGGTTGGCGTTCGTGCTGGTGCTGGCACCGACGAACGTAGCCATGAGAATCCCGATACAGGGGCAGACTTGACCGCAACGACAGATGGAAACGCGAGCGTGCCCGACGCAACCAGGACTCCCGCAGCGCCGTCGACCTGCAGCGCCACCGAACGCGCCGTCCTCGCCGCCATGGGGTATGGCCCCGTTACCTACGAATGGCTTGCCGAGCACTGCGGGCTGTCCGATGACGCGCTCCACCAGGCCCTCCTCGCGCTCGAACTGGCCGGCCGCGTCGCGAGCCTGCCGGGCGGCCGCTTCGCGCGGCTCGACGCGGCGGCCACCCCGCCCTCGCGCGGCGTGCTACATTCCCGCGCATAGGGGTGGCCGAGCCGCCCGCCGACCTGCAAGGAAACCCATGCCCGCGCTGAATCTCGACACCGATGCGGATCGGATCGCCGAGCGCCTCCGCTATCCCGACACGCTGCTCGTCGCCTGCCTGTGCGCCGAATGGTGCGGCACGTGCCGCGACTACCGTACGGCCTTCGACCAGCTCGCCGACGCGCACCCCGACATGTGCTTCGCGTGGATCGACATCGAAACGCACGCCGACCAGCTCGACGACCTCGATGTCGAGAATTTCCCGACTATCCTGATCGAGGATGCCCACGCCGCGCGCTTCTTCGGCACGGTGCTGCCGCACGCGGCCATCGTCGACCGGATGCTGTCCGACCTGACCGCGCTGCCGGGCGTGCCGCATGCACCAAAATTGCGCAACATCCTGAACGTCGAGGCGTGAGCCACGTGCCGGCGCCGCGGTTTTTCGCGCAAAAGCGCGTCCGGCCGCGCCAGGCGCTTGCCGCCGTCACGGCCCCCCTCTATGATGAGCCGCTTTTTGCACGCCGAGCCGCCGTCACGGCGCCGTGTGCTATAAAGCGGTCGTAAAAGGGACCCACAACCGGCAAACCCGGTCTACCAACACACACCAGTCATGTCCAAAGCTCTGATCATTGCGGAAAAGCCATCTGTCGCGAACGACATCGCGCGCGCTTTGGGTGGCTTTACCAAGCATGACGAATACTACGAGAGCGACGAGTACGTCCTTTCGTCCGCTGTCGGCCACCTGCTGGAAATCGCTGCCCCGGAGGAATACGAGGTCAAGCGCGGCAAGTGGAGCTTCGCGCATCTGCCCGTCATCCCGCCGCATTTCGACCTGAACCCGATTGCGAAGAGCGAGTCGCGCCTCAAGGTGCTGACCAAGCTGATGAAGCGCAAGGACGTCGATCATCTGATCAACGCATGCGACGCGGGGCGCGAGGGCGAGCTGATCTTCCGCCTGATCGTCCAGCACGCGAAGGCGAAGCAGCCTGTCCAGCGCCTGTGGCTGCAATCGATGACGCCGCAGGCGATCCGCGACGGCTTCGCGCACCTGCGCAGCGATTCGGACATGCAGCCGCTCGCGGACGCCGCCCGCTGCCGCTCGGAAGCGGACTGGCTCGTCGGGATCAACGGCACCCGCGCGATGACGGCGTTCAACAGCAAGGGCGGCGGCTTCTTCCTGACGACGGTCGGTCGCGTTCAGACGCCAACGCTGTCGATCGTCGTCGAACGTGAGGAGAAAATCCGCCGTTTCGTGCCGCGCGACTACTGGGAAGTGAAGGCGCAGTTCGCGTGCGCAGGCGGCTTCTACGAAGGCAAGTGGTTCGACCCGAAATTCAAGCGCGACGAGTTCGATCCCGAAAAGCGCGACTCGCGGCTCTGGAGCCTGCCCGCCGCCGAAACGATCGTCGCGGCCTGCCGCGACCAGATCGGCACGGTCAGCGAGGAATCGAAGCCGTCGACGCAACTTTCGCCGCTGCTGTTCGACCTGACGAGCCTGCAGCGCGAGGCGAACAGCCGCTTCGGCTTCTCCGCGAAGAACACGCTCGGCCTCGCGCAGGCCCTGTATGAAAAGCACAAGGTGCTGACCTACCCGCGTACCGACGCGCGCGCGCTGCCGGAAGACTACATCGCGACGGTCAAGTCGACGCTCGAGATGCTCAAGGAGAGCCACAACTACCTGCCGCACGCGAAGCAGGTGCTCGACAAGGGCTGGGTGAAGCCGAACAAGCGGATCTTCGACAACTCGAAGATCAGCGACCACTTCGCGATCATCCCGACGCTGCAGGCGCCGAAATCGCTGTCCGAGCCCGAGCAGAAGCTCTACGACATGGTCGTGAAGCGCTTCCTCGCGGTGTTCTTCCCGGCTGCGGAATACAAGGTCACGACGCGGATCACCGAAGTGGTCGGCCACACCTTCAAGACCGAGGGCAAGGTGCTCGTCGAGCCGGGCTGGCTGCAGGTGTACGGCCGCGACGCAGAAGGCGCCGACGCGAACCTCGTGCCGGTGCAGAAGGACGAGAAGGTCAAGACCGACGAGATCGCCGCGCAGGCGCTCGTGACCAAGCCGCCCGCACGCTACTCGGAAGCGACGCTGCTGTCGGCGATGGAAGGCGCGGGCAAGCTGGTCGAGGACGACGAGCTGCGCGAGGCGATGGCCGCGAAGGGGCTCGGCACGCCGGCTACGCGCGCGGCGATCATCGAAGGGCTCCTCGGCGAGAAATACCTCGTGCGCGAAGGCCGCGAACTGATCCCGACCGCGAAGGCCTTCCAGCTGATGACGCTGCTGCGCGGGCTCGGCGTGAAGGAACTGACCGCGCCGGAGCTCACCGGCGAATGGGAATACAAGCTGTCGCAGATGGAGCGCGGCAACCTCGCGCGCGACACGTTCATGCAGGAAATCGCCCGCATGACGCAGCAGATCGTCAAGCGCGCGAAGGAATACGATTCCGACACGATCCCCGGCGATTACGCGACGCTCGAGACGCCGTGCCCGAATTGCGGCGGCCAGGTGAAGGAAAACTACCGCCGCTTCGCTTGCACGAAGTGCGAGTTCTCGATCTCGAAGATCCCGGGCAGCCGGCAGTTCGAGATCGCGGAAGTCGAGGAGCTGCTGCAGAAGAAGGAAATCGGCCCGCTGTCCGGTTTCCGCAGCAAGATGGGGCGGCCGTTCTCGGCAATCCTCAAGCTGTCGTTCGACGACGAGACGAAGAACTACAAGCTCGAGTTCGATTTCGGCCAGGACCAGGGCGGCGAGGAAGGCGAAGCGCCGGACTTCTCCGCGCAGGAGCCGGTCGGCGCGTGCCCGAAGTGCAAGGGCCGCGTGTTCGAGCACGGGATGAGCTACGTGTGCGAGCACTCGGTCGCGAACCCGAAGACCTGCGATTTCCGCTCCGGCAAGGTGATCCTGCAGCAGGAAATCACCCGCGAGCAGATGGGCAAGCTGCTCGCCGACGGCCGCACGGACCTGCTGCCGAACTTCAAGTCGTCGCGCACGGGCCGCAATTTCAAGGCGTATCTCGTGAAGCAGCCGGACGGCAAGATCGGCTTCGAGTTCGAGAAGAAGGAGCCGAAGGCGGCTGCCGCGAAGAAGACGGCCAAATCGGCGACGAAGGAAGCGGAAACGGTGACGGAAGGCGCAGAAGAGAAACCGGCGCCGGCCCGCAAGACCGCCGCACGCAAGACGACGACGCGCAAGACCGGCTCATAACCGGAACATAACGCCTTCGCGCGTCAGCAGCCCGGCGCGCACCGCCGGGCCGCCCACAAAAAAACGCGGATCGATCGCTCGATCCGCGTTTTTTATTGCGCGGGCGGTTCGTCACCGCCCCGCCCTGCGCAGCGTTACAGCGGCGACGGCACCGCGACGCGCGGGCGCGGCGAACGCGGCAGGCGCGGCGACAGCTTCGGGTCGGCCGCTTCAGGCCGCTCGGTGCGCGTCTCGACGCCGATCGGCGCCGCCGCGACACCCTGCGCCGCCCATTGCTCGCCCATCATCGCATCGGTCGAGTGGCTGAAATGCTCGACGAGGTGGTCGATGAAGGTGCGCACCTTGGCCGGCAGATGGCGCCGGCTCGGGTACGCGATGTTGATCTCGACCTGCGGCAGCCGGAAATCGGGCAGCAGCCGCACGAGCGCGCCGCGCGCAATATCGCTGCCGATCAGGTAGCTCGGCAGGATCGCGACACCCATGCCGAGCAGCGCGAACTGACGCAGCATCGCGGTGTTGTTCGCGACGATCACGTTGGTCGGCCGTACCCGCACCTCGCCTTCCGGCCCCGTAAACACGCGCTCATCGCCCCAGTATTCGGTCGGCAGGCTCAGGCTCGGGTGCTCCGCGAGCTGTTCCGGATGGGTCGGCACGCCGTGCTTTTCCAGATAGCTCGGCGTCGCGCAGACGGTCATGCAGCCGGTGGTGAGCCGCCGCGTGACGATGCTTGCGCTGCGCATCTGGCGCGTGACCACGATGCCGACGTCGAAGCCTTCCTCGACGAGATCGACCTGCCGGTCGACCAGCGTCAGATCCGGCACGACTTTCGGGAACTGCTCGGTGTACGACTGAAGGACGGGCGCGAGGTTGTGCAGGCCGAACACGACCGGCGCAACGATGCGCAGCGTGCCGACCGGCTCGTGATTGCGCGCGACGACCATCTGTTCGACATCCTCGAGTTCATCGAGGATCTGGCGCGCGCGCTCCAGATAGACCTGGCCAGACTCCGTCAGCGAGAGGCTGCGCGTGGTGCGATTGAGCAAGCGCGTGCCGAGACGGCCTTCCAGATCGGCGACGTGACGTGTCGCAACCGCGTTGGAGATATCCATTGCGCTCGCGGCCCGCGCGAAACTGCCGAGATCCGCAACCTTGACGAACACTCGCATCGACTGCAAATGATCCATAAACGACTCCTGCCGCTGTTACCGCTACAAAAAGATGAAGCAAATGCGTAATTCTCCTACGACAGCGGAATCGATGCAGAGTTGCTCACCAAGCCCCCAAACTCCGATAAAAATAGTCAAACTTCCTCGGGTTACGCGGATGGATGATCTAATTATTCTGATTCGAGCAACAATTGGGTGAACCTCGTCGGCGAAACGGCGGATTCAGCAAGGACGTGTTTGATGCGACACAGCATCGCATGGGGCCTGACCTCGAAACCGGCGCCGGGACAGGCCTGGCGCCAATTGCGGCGGGGCGTAACAACCTGTTAAAAAGACACCACGCGGCCGTTCTACATAGCATCATGTCGGCCCCGGCCGGGCGGGGCGGTGCGCAATGCGCCGTTACTGCCCCCTGATTCAACGCGCGACTCCCGCTCACCATGAAAATTGCCATCCTCGACGACTACCAGGACGCCGTCCGCAAGCTGAACTGCTTCCAGATGCTCGCCGACCACGACGTGAAGGTCTTCAACAACACGGTACGCGGCCTGGGACAGCTCGCGAGCCGCCTGGCGGAAGTCGAGGCGCTCGTGCTGATTCGCGAACGCACGCCGATCTCGTCGCAACTGCTCGCCAAGCTGCCGCATCTGCGCATGATCAGCCAGACCGGCCGCATCGGGACCCACATCGATCTCGAAGCCTGTACCGAACGCGGCATCGCGGTGCTCGAAGGCTCGGGCTCGCCGATCGCGCCCGCGGAGCTGACCTGGGCGCTGATCATGGCTGCCCAGCGGCGGATTCCGCAGTACGTCGCGAACCTGAAGCAGGGTGCATGGCAGCAGTCGGGCCTGAAGACGTCCGCGATGCCGCCGAACTTCGGCCTCGGTCAGGTGCTGCGCGGCCAGACCCTCGGCATCTGGGGGTACGGGAAGATCGGCCGGCTCGTCGCCGGCTACGGCAAGGCATTCGGGATGAACGTGCTGGTCTGGGGCCGCGAGCACTCGCTCGAGGCGGCGCGCGCGGACGGCTACACCGCGGCCGACAGCCGCGAGGCGCTGTTCGAGCAGAGCGACGTGCTGTCGCTGCACCTGCGCCTGCACGACGACACTCGCGGAATCGTCAAGCAGGACGACCTGATGCGGATGAAGCCGACGTCGCTGCTCGTCAACACGAGCCGCGCCGAACTGTTCGAGGAAAACGCGCTCGTCAACGCGCTGTCGCACAACCGGCCGGGGATGGTCGCGATCGACGTGTTCGAGAGCGAGCCGATCCTGCAGGGCTATGGCCTGCTGCGGATGGAGAACGTGATCTGCACGCCGCACATCGGCTACGTCGAGCGCGAAAGTTACGAGCTGTACTTCAGTGCGGCGTTCAAGAACATCCTCGCGTTCGACCAGGGCGACACGTCGAACGTCGTCAATCCGGAAGCGCTGACGCCGATCCGCAAGCGCTGACCGCCAGCCCGGCCGCGCTTGCCGCGGCCCTTGCCGTGCCGTGCCGCGCCGCTCCGTCAGCCGGCCACGCAGCCGCCCGTCATCGCGGCGACGCGGGTGAGGAAATGCTCGCCGTCGCGCCGGCCGAGGTCGTACGCGTGCCGCATCTGCGACGGGCTCGTGTAGTCCCAGCTCGAGATCGGCACCTTGCTCGACGGCTGCACGTACAGGCGCTGCTGGTCGCCGTGCGCGACCGTGAACATCTGCGGCCGCGGGTACAGCCGGGTGACGAGCACCAGCACATGCCCCGGCGACGCGTCGAGCGCATCGACCGGCACGTTGTCGACCATCCCGCCGTCGAGCACCGGCCGGCCGTTGCGGCGCAGGACCGGCGTGAACGGCGGCGTGCACGACGACTGCAGGATCAGGTCGGCCAGTTCCTCGACCCGCGCGCACGCCTGCGCGCGCACGAATTCCGGCCGGAAGCCCAGCTTGCGGCCGAGCGTCGGATGCAGTGTCTTGCGCACGTACTTCTCGATGTTGTACGCGACGAGGCCCGCCGCGACTGCGCTGCGCGCGCCGAGCCAGCGCGGCACGTGCGACACGCCGATGCGGATCTCGGGCGCGTCGGCGAGTTTCGCGAACGGTTCGCCATAGATGTCGAGCAGCGCCTGCCGGTAGATCCGGTAATGCGGAAACACCGGCTCGCGGCCGAACAGGTTGCCCCAGTACGCGTTCTTCCGGTTGTGGCGCAGCGCCTCCTCGTAATAGCGCATCACCCACGCCGCGTCGCGCGTATACAGCATGCATGCGGTCGCGGCACCGGCCGAGATACCGGCGATCACACGCGGCCGCAGCCCGAGCGCAGGCTGCGCGACATCCCACAAGCCCGCTTGCCACCAGCAGCGGTTGCCGCCGCCCGCGAACACGATCTGGTCGAACATCGCGCGCCGCTCAGCTGACGAGCGCGTAGGTCGACGTCGCGTGGACGGCCATCTTGCCCTCCTCGTCGTACAGCTCGACCTCGCCGAACACCAGGTTGCGGCCCATCCGCAGCACGCGCGCGGTGACGAGCACGTCGCCCTTGCGCACCGGACGCATGAAGTTCGTGTTCAGCGACACGGTCGTCATCGGGCGGAATTCGCCGAGCGCGACCGAGATCGCGACGACCATCGCGGTATCGGCAGCGGCCGTGAACACCTGGCCGCAGATGCCGCCGCCGGAGTGGCGGAATTCACCGGAAAAAGGCAAACGCAGCGTGACGCTGTCGTCGGCGATCGAAACGGGGACCAGACCGAGCGAGCGGACCCACGGGGCCAGCAACCGGTCCAGCAATTCGCGGACTGCGTTTTCGTCCATCTTCGAATGTCCAGGAAATGTTGCGCGACCGCCGCGCAACAGGTGTGGACGTCATCATACCGGGAGCGCGGCGACTGCGATGGCTCGTTGCCCCGCCGGTTTCGTTGCAGGGCGATGACGAAATATTTTTGAGAAATTCGCAGAAAGGGCTTGCACACCTCCAAAAAGCCGTGCATAATTTCACTTCTGTTGGGGGCGTTAGCTCAGTTGGTAGAGCAGCGGACTCTTAATCCGTAGGTCGAGTGTTCGAGTCACTCACGCCCCACCAGGAATTCCAAAGGCCGGTCAGCGCAAGCTGACCGGCCTTTTCCGTTTTCAGAGCCACGCCCAGACAACCCGCGCAGCCTTCGAACACGCGCGGTAGAGTCGCCCGATACGGGCAAGCTCATCCGAAAACGATCCGCTGCAGCTCCACCCCACACATCGGCCAGCGCGCACCCGAAATCAGCGCGTCCCACCGCCCCCTCACCTGAATGTTACGGCCAGTTACACAAGCGACAACGCGGTATCACCCGCGCGGCCTGCGCTACGTACCATTGAGGCAAGGTGAACCAATAGCTCGCGAGCCCGCATGGCCGCGAACGGAGTGAAGGAAGATGAAGCGAGTCCTGTTGTCCGGCGCCCTCGGCGTCGTGACTGCCTGCCTGTCGGCCAGTGCGTTCGCGCATGCCGACATCGGCGTGTACCTCGGCGTGCCGGGACCCGTGATCGAGGCGCCGCCGCCGGTCATCTATGAACCGCCGCCGCCCGTCGTGTACCAGCCGGCGCCGGTCTATTACGGCCCGTATTACGGCGACTACCGCTACCGCCGCGAATGGCGCGAACGCGAATGGCACGACCACGGCTGGCATCGCGGCTGGCGTCATCATCACGACGACGATTGATCTTGCGCAGGCGGCCGGTCGTTGCGGCCGCACCTCGCCGGGGACATCCATCCGCGCGCAACGGCGACGCGGTATCGAACGGCGCAACGCATGCGCTTGCCAACTGGCGTGCGAGCAGCCCCCGATAGCATGCCCACCCGCCAAATATCGAACCGCGCCGGCCTGACAGCCGGCGCGTTTGCATCACCTCCCGATTACCACGGCAGTGAATAAGTCTTCGTATTCGTGAAGCTCTTCATCGCTTCCTGCACGCCTTCCTTGTAGCCGAGCCCCGAATCCTTCACGCCGCCGAACGGCGTCAGCTCGAGCCGGTACCCCGGCACTTCGCGCACGTTCACGCTGCCCACTTCCAGCTCGGTGATGAAGCGCGTGATGGTGTCGAAGCGGTTCGTGCAGATCGACGACGACAGCGCATAGTCGGTACTGTTCGACATCCTGATTGCCTCGTCGATGTCCTTGAAGCGCATGATCGGCGACACGGGCCCGAACGTCTCGTACTTCACGAGCGGCATGTCGGGCGTCACGCGGTCGACGACCGTCGGCGAATACAGCGCACCGTCGCGCACGTTGCCGACCAGCAGCCGCGCGCCGCGCGCGATCGCATCGTTCACCTGCTGCTCGCAGAATCGCGCAGCCGCCTCGTCGATCACCGTGCCCATGTCGACCGACGGATCGGCCGGATTGCCGTATGACCACGCGCGCGTCTTCTCGACCACCAGCTCGGTGAAGCGATCGGCCACCGACTCGTGCACGAGCATCCGCTTGATCGCGGTACAACGCTGCCCGGAATTCTTGTACGAGCCCGACACCGCGAGCGAGCTCGCCTCGTCAAGGTCCGCATCCTCCATCACGATGATCGGGTCGTTGCCGCCGAGCTCGAGCACGGCGCGCCGATAGCCCATGCGCGCAGCGATCGACTTGCCGATCGATACGCCGCCCGTGAACGTGATCAGGTCGATCGCGGGGTTCGTGATCAGCTCGTCGGCGATCTCCTTCGGGTCGCCGGTAATCACCTGCAGCATCTGCGGCGGCAACCCGGCTTCATACAGGATGTCCGCGAACAGGTAGCACGACAGCGGCACCTTCTCCGACGGCTTCACGACGATCCGGTTGTTGGTCGCGACCGACGGCACGACCTTGTGCGCGACCTGGTTCATCGGATGGTTGAACGGCGTGATTGCCGAGATCACGCCGAGCAGCGGCTCGCGCTGCGTGTACACGCGGCGCTTCTTGCCGTGCGGCGTCAGATCGCATGAAAAGATCTGTCCGTCGTCCTTCAGCACTTCGCCCGCGCCGAACGTCAGCACGTCGGCGACGCGGCCGGCCTCGTACGTCGAGTCCTTGATGCACAGCCCGGCTTCGGCGGAGATCAGCCGCGCGATCTCGGCGGTGCGCGCACGCACGATGTCGGCCGCGCGGCGCAGGATCGCCGCGCGGTCGTGCCGCGTCAGCGTCGGCCGGTACGCGCGCGCAACGGCAAAGGCGCGCCGCACGTCGTCGAGCGTCGCCTTCGGCACGGTGCCGACGAGCGAGCCGTCGTACGGATTGCGCACGTCGATCACTCGATCGCGGCGGATCTGTTCGCCGTCGATCCGCAACGCCTCGTGGCGGATCTCGCTGACGGCCGTCGATGCTGCAATGGCGTTCATGAATGAGCCCCCTTACGGATTCGTTCGCATCACTGAAGATGATTGAGCGCGATATCGATGATGTCGAAGTTGCGCAGCCGCGCACGGCCGGTCACATCGGCGGCCACCGGCTTGCTGAAGATCAGCGGCACGATCTGCTCGGAAATCCCGCCGTGCGAGCGCAGCGGCACGTCGAGCCCCGACAGGTCGTGCTTGATGCGCCGCGTGCCGAGCACCACATGCTGCTTCGAGATCACGATCAGGTCGCCCATCCGCGCCGGCGGAAGCTCGAAGCGCGCGCAGCCTTCGGCGCCCGTCAGCACGACCTCGATGCCGTCGACGGCCGCGAGCCGCGCGCGCAGCGCGTCGAGATCGGCCGAGTCCGGCACATAGACGGTCGCGAACGAACCGAGCGCGCCGTGGTGCACGACGTACGGATCGGTGATCGGCAGGATCACGCGCGCGGCGTCGTGGCCGAGCCAGTCGTCGAACAGCTCCTGCAGATAGACCACGTTCGGTTCGCCGGTCGTATCGTCATGCTTCGCGTTCATCCCGTGGTCGGCCGTGATCGCGACGATCGCACCGAGCTCGTCGAGCCGCTTCAGGTACTTGTCCATCATCTGGTAGAACGCATTCGCGCCGGGCGTGCCGGGCGCGCACTTGTGCTGCACGTAGTCGGTGGTCGACAGGTACATCAGGTCGATCGGCCGCGTCTCGAGCAGGCGCACGCCCGCGGCGAACACGAACTCCGACAGCTCCGCGCTGTACACGCTCGGCACCGGCTTGCCGACCAGCTCGAGCACGTTGTCGATGCCGTTCTCGTCGACCGTCGCCTCGTCGGCCTTCTCCGACGAGAAGCAGATGCCCTTCAGGCCCTTGCCGAGCAGGCGGCGCAGCTTGTCCTTCGCCGTCACCACCGCGACGCGCGCGCCCTGTTCGGCGAACGTCGCGAGCACGGTGGGCGCGACGAGGTACTTCGGGTCGTTCATCAGCACTTCGGCGCCGCTTTCGCGATCGTAAAAATAATTGCCGCTGATACCGTGTACCGACGGCGGCACGCCCGTCACGATCGACAGGTTGTTCGGGTTCGTGAAGCTCGGCACCACGCACTCGCCCTTCAATGCGGTGCCGGGCTTCAGCAGCGTGCGCAGGAACGGCGCGACGCCGGCCGCCGCAGCCATCTCCAGGTATTCGTATGCGCAGCCGTCGACGCACACCACCACTACCGGTCTGCTCATCCAGTTGTAGCGGCGGCCGTTCACTTCTACGGAAACAGGCGTTTCGGTCATGACAGTCCTTTCAGTTCTGAGGGGGTTGAGCCGTCGGCGCCCGCGGCGCGCCGCCATGGTGATTTCCATGCTTGACATTAAAATCGATGGTTTGTAGATTGTCAACAACATGCAGAGAACAGAAAGCAAAACGTCGTAGCAGAGAGAGGGCTGGTCACCACTCATCCGCCGCGTGCCGCGGCACCACAGTCAAGGGGTCTGAAGATGAACGAAGTGCCGGTAAGCAAGCGTTTCAAAACGTGGGCGGCAGGTGCGGCCCGTTGCGCGCTCATCGCATCGGTTGCATCGATCGCGCTGGGCGTCGCGCACGCGGCGCACGCGAAGACGTCGCTGCTCGTCTACACCGCGCTCGAAGACGAGGCGATGAAGCCCTACAAGGACGCCTTCGAGAAGGCGAACCCCGACATCGAGATCCGCTGGGTGCGCGACTCGACCGGTGCAGTTACCGCGAAGCTGCTCGCCGAAAAGAACAACCCGCGTGCGGACGTCGTGCTGGGCCTCGCCGCGTCGAGCCTCACGCTGCTCGACCTGCAGGGGATGCTGATGCCGTACGAGCCGAAGGGCTTCGACCAGCTCACGCGCAAGTACAGCGACGCGGCCAATCCGCCGCGCTGGGTCGGCATGGACGTGTGGGGCGCGACGATCTGCTACAACCGCGTCGTCGGGCAGGCGAAGAACATTCCGAAGCCGACGTCGTGGGAGGACCTGACGAAGCCGATCTACAAGGGCGCGATCGTGATGCCGAGCCCCGTGTCGTCCGGCACCGGCTACCTCGACGTGACCGCGTGGCTGCAGACTTTCGGCGACGACCGTGGCTGGAAGTTCATGGACGCGCTCGACAAGAACGTCGCGCAATACGTGCATTCGGGCTCGAAGCCGTGCACGCTTGCCGGCACCGGCGAATTCCCGATCGGCATCTCGTTCGAGTTCCGCGGCCACGAGCTGCAGGCACAGGGCGCGCCGATCGACCTGGTCTTCCCGAAGGAAGGGCTCGGCTGGGACATGGAAGCGACCGCGATCATGAAGACGACGAAGCAGCCTGAAGCCGCGAAGAAGCTCGCCGACTTCATGGCGAGCAAGGATGCGAACGCGATCACCGCGCGCTGGTGGGCGATCGTCGCGTATCCGGGTGTCGCGAGGAAGCTGTCCGGCATTCCGGACAACTATGCAGACCTGCTCGTGAAGAACGACTTCACGTGGTCCGCGAAGAACCGGCAGTCGATCCTCGATACCTGGCAGAAGCGCTACGGCTCGAAGGCGCAGCAGTAAGGCCACGAACGGCGGCGGGGCGGCCACGGATGCCGCCCCGCGCCACCTTGCAACCGTCGAACCCGGCCTTCGGGCCGCCCGCAGCGTGGAGGCGCGCATGGCACCTTATCTGAGCGTAGAACGCATCGAGAAGCGGTACAACGACACGCAGGTGCTCAGGGACATCAACCTGAGTGTGATGAAGGGCGAAATGATCTGCTTCCTGGGGCCGTCCGGCTGCGGGAAAACCACCTTGTTGCGCATCATCGCCGGGCTCGAATCGCAGAGCGCCGGCCACATCATGCAGGACGGCCGCGACATCTCGCGGCTGCCGCCGCAGCTGCGCGACTACGGGATCGTGTTCCAGTCGTACGCGCTGTTTCCGAACCTCACCGTCTACGACAACGTCGCGTACGGGCTCGTCAACCGCAAGATGAAGCGCGACGCGATCCACGAGCGCGTGCACACGCTGCTCGCGCTCGTCGGGTTGCCCGACAGCCACCGCAAGCATCCGAATCAGCTGTCCGGCGGCCAGCAGCAGCGCATCGCGCTTGCGCGTGCGCTCGCGACGTCGCCGGGCCTCCTGCTGCTCGACGAGCCGCTGTCCGCGCTCGATGCGCGCGTGCGCGTGCGGCTGCGCCAGGAGATCCGCACGTTGCAGCAGCAGCTCGGCGTGACGACGATCATGGTCACGCACGACCAGGAAGAGGCGCTGTCGATGGCCGACCGCATCGTCGTGATGAACCACGGCGTGATCGAGCAGATCGGCACGCCGCTCGAAATCTACCGGCAACCGGCATCGCCGTTCGTCGCGGACTTCATCGGCAAGGTCAACTCGATTCCCGCCGAGGTGATGCACGACGGCACGCTGCGCGCGGGCGGCATCGGGCTCGATTACCGCCGCGGCAATGCGCGCCCGGCGCAAGGTTCGACGGTGTCCGTCTACGTGCGGCCGGAAGACCTCCGCATTCGCGTGCCGGGCGATGCGCCGGACAACCTGTTGAGCGGCTGCGTCGAGAAGCTCGAGTTCCTTGGCGCGTTCTGCCGCGTCAGCTTCCGCATCGACGGGCTCGACGGCCAGGAGGTGGTCGCCGACCTGTCGTTCCATGAAGTCGACCGTACCGGCCTGCGCGAAGGCGCGCGTTTCGATCTCGCGCTCGACCGCGAGCATGTCTGCGTGTTCTCGTCCGCCAAGGAGCGACTGCAATGAGCGCCGTGCTTACCGAGCGCCGCCGCGGCGCACCCGCCCCTGCCGACGTGCGGCAGATCACTCACTGGCACGACCGCGTCGCGCAGCTCGCGCTGCTTGCCATGGCCGCGCTGCTGTCGCTGTTCCTGCTGCTGCCGCTCGCGCTCGTCGTGCAGAAATGCTTCGTCGACGCGGACGGGCGTTTCGTCGGCCTGCACAATGTCGTCACGTATCTCGAGGACAGCGGCGTGCTGCGCTCGATGCTGCATTCGCTGACGGTCGGCGCGCTCGTCACGTCGATCGTCGTGCCGATGGCGTTCACGTTCGCATATGCGCTGACGCGCTCGTGCATGCCGCTCAAGAACGCCGCGCGCACGATCGCGCTGCTGCCGCTGCTCGCGCCGACGCTGCTGTCCGCCGTGTCGTTCATCTACTGGTTCGGCAACGCGGGCCTGCTGAAACCGCTGCTGCACGGCCATTCGATCTACGGGCTGCCGGGCATCGTCGCGAGCATGGTCTACGCGTCGTTCCCGCACGTGCTGATGATCCTCGTGACCGCGCTGTCGCTCGCCGACGGCCGGCTCTACGAAGCGGCCGACGCGATGGGCACGAGCCGCACGCGCAAGTTCTTCACGATCACGCTGCCCGGCGCGAAGTACGGGCTCATCAGCGCGATGATGGTGTCGTTCACGATGTGCATCAACGATTTCGGCGTGCCGGTGGTGATCGGCGGTTCGTACAACGTGCTGTCGACCGACATCTACAAGCTGATCATCGGGCTGCAGGACTTCAACCGCAGCGCGGTCGTGAGCCTGATGCTGCTGTTCCCCGCGCTGATCGCGTTCGGCATCGACTTCTTCATCCGCCGCCGCCAGCAGTCGCAGCTCGGCGCGCGCTCGACGCCGTACCAGCCGAAGCCGTCGCGCGGCTTCGATCTCGCGATGCTCGCGTATTGCGGCGTCGTCTGCGCGTTCTTCGTCGCGGTGGTCGGGATCTCGGTGTTCGCATCGTTCGTGAAGTTCTGGCCGTACCAGATGAGCCTCGGGCTGCAGCACTACGAGATGGGGCTGATCGCGGCCGGCATCTTCGACGCGTACAAGAACAGCCTGCGGATGGCGGCAACGGTCGCGATCGGCGGCACGATCGTCGTGTTCGGCGGCGCCTACCTGATCGAGAAGACCCGCGGCGCACGCTGGCTGCGCGGCTTCATCAGCCTGTGCGCGATCCTGCCGATGGGCGTGCCGGGCCTCGTGCTCGGCATCAGCTACATCTTCCTGTTCAACGCGCCCGGCAACCCGCTGAACGGACTGTACGGCTCGCTCTGGCTGCTCGCGATCGTCACCGTCGTCCACTACTACTCGTCGAGCCACCTGACCGCGGTCACCGCGCTGCGCCAGATCGACAGCGAGTTCGAAGCGGTGTCCGCATCGCTTAAGGTGCCGTTCTACAAGACCTTCATGCGCGTGACCGTGCCCGTGTGCCTGCCCGCGATCCTGCTGATCGCGCGCTACCTGTTCGTGAACGGGATGACGACCGTGTCGGCGGTCGCGTTCCTGTATTCGCCGGACACGCAGCCCGCATCGGTCGCGATCCTGAACCTCGACGACGCCGGCCAGATCGGCCCGGCCGCGGCGATGGCAACGCTCGTGCTCGCGACATCATCGTGCGCATGCCTGCTGTTCGCGTGCGTGTCGCACGGCCTGCTGCGACGCACGCAGGCGTGGCGCAACCCGCATCGCCGCTGATCCCCGCTCGACACTGAATTCACGTGACGTCCAGACTTCATCAAGGAGACACCATGACGCTCGCTGCTCAACCCATCCTGCTCACCCCCGGCCCGTTGACGACTTCCGACCGCACGCGCGAAGCGATGCTACGCGACTGGGGGTCGTGGGATAGCGACTTCAACGCGATCACCGCTCGCCTGCGCGAACGCATCCTGCAGATCGTGCACGGCGAACGCACGCACGAATGCGTGCCGCTGCAAGGCAGCGGCACGTTCTCGGTCGAAGCCGCGATCGGCACGCTCGTGCCGCGCGACGGCCACGTGCTCGTGCCGAACAATGGCGCGTACTGCCAGCGCATCGCGAAGATCTGCCGCGTGCTCGGCCGCAAGCTGACGACGATCGACTACACGGAGGAGCAGCGTGTCGATCCGGCCGATGTCGACCGCGCGCTGGCCGCCGACCCCGGCATCACGCACGTCGCGCTCGTGCATTGCGAGACGGGCACCGGCGTGCTGAATCCACTCGACGACATCGCGAAGGTCGTCGCGAAGCATGGGCGAGGCCTGATTGTCGATGCGATGAGCTCGTTCGGCGCGATCGACATCGACGCGCGCACGACGCCGTTCGATGCGGTGATCGCCGCATCCGGCAAGTGCCTCGAAGGCGTGCCGGGGATGGGCTTCGTGATCGTGAAGCGCAGCACGCTCGAACGCTGCGAAGGCAACTGCCACTCGCTCAGCATGGACCTGTACGACCAGTGGACGTACATGCAGCGCACGACGCAATGGCGCTTCACGCCGCCGACGCACGTCGTCGCGGCGCTCGATGCCGCGCTCACGCAGTACCTCGACGAAGGCGGGCTCGCCGCGCGCGGCGGCCGCTACGTGCGCAACTATCGCGCGCTGATCGACGGGATGACGGCGCTCGGCTTCCGCCCGTTCCTCGATGCGTCGGTGCAGGCGCCGATCATCGTCACGTTCCATGCGCCGGACGATCCGAACTACGACTTCAAGACGTTTTATCAGGAGGTCAAAAAGCGCGGCTACATTCTGTATCCGGGCAAGCTGACGCAGGTCGAGACGTTCCGCATCGGCTGCATCGGGCATTTCGGCGAAGCGGGCATCCCGGGCGCCGTCGCCGCGATCGCCGACACGCTGCGGGCGATGGGCGTGCGGCGGGTGTCCGCCGAAGCCGCGGCGTGACCCGCCGGGGCTGGGGCCGTGCATCGCTCACGACCGATGCGCGGCCCGGCCCGCTGTTGACCCGGCCGTGCGCGACACGGCCGCCTTTCCTTTCATGCGAAACACGTGATGCGTCCCTTCTGGATCGAACAAGCGCTCTTCAACGACGGCGACCTCGCCCCCGCGCTGCAGGGTGCGGCGAAAGCCGACGTCTGTATCGTCGGCGGCGGTTTCACGGGGCTCTGGACCGCGATCCAGGCCAAGCAGCAGAACCCCGCGCTCGACATCGTGATACTCGAAGGCGACCTGTGCGGCGCGGGCGCGAGCGGCCGCAACGGCGGCTGCCTGCTCACGTGGTCCGCGAAATTCCTGACGCTGCGGCGCCTGTTCGGCGAGGCCGAGGCGGTGCGGCTCGTCAAGGCGTCCGAAACAGCGGTGCAGCACATCGCCGGCTTCTGCCGCGAACACGGCATCGACGCGGAACTGCGGCTCGACGGCACGCTGTACACGGCGACGTCGCCCGCGCAGGTCGGCACGCTCGCGCCCGTGCTCGACGCGCTCGCCGCGTGCGGGATCCACAGCTACGAACCGCTGCCGCCGGCGGAAGTCGCGCGCCGCTCGGGGTCGGCGCGCAATCTCGACGGCGTGTATTCGCCGATCGCCGCGACCGTGCATCCGGGCAAGCTCGTGCGCGGGCTGCGCCGCGTCGCGCTCGCGATGGGGATCCGCATCCATGAACGCACGCCAATGCTCGACTTCACGCCGGGGCCGCAGGTCGTCGTGCGCACGCCGGCCGGCAGCGTCACCGCGGGCAAGCTCGTGTTCGCGATCAACGCATGGATGGCGAGCCGCTTTCCGCAGTTCGCGCGCACGATCGCAGTCGTGTCGAGCGACATGATCATCACCGAGAAGTGTCCGGAGCTGCTCGCGAAGACGGGGCTCGCCGACGGCGTGTCGGTGCTCGATTCGCGGATCTTCGTGTACTACTACCGCAGCACGCCCGACGGCCGGCTGATGCTCGGCAAGGGCGGCAACACGTTCGCGTGGCGCGGGCGCATCGCGCCGGTGTTCGACCAGCGCTCGCCGTACGAGACGCAGCTCACGCACAGCCTGCGCGAATTCTTCCCGTCGCTCGCCGACGTGCCGATCACCGCAAGCTGGAACGGCCCGTCGGACCGCTCGGTGACGGGCTTTCCGTTCTTCGGCCGCCTCGACGGCGCACCGAACGTGTTCTACGGCTTCGGCTATTCGGGTAACGGCGTGGGGCCGACCTACATGGGCGGGCAGATCCTGTCGTCGCTCGTGCTCGATCTCGATAACGCGTGGACGCGCAGCCCGCTCACGCAGGGCCCGCTCGGCCATTTCCCGCCGGAGCCGTTCCGTTATGTCGGCTCGCACGTCGTGCGCAACGCGATCCGCCGCAAGGAGCGCGCGGAGGACGCGAACCGGCAGCCGTGGATCGTCGATACGTGGCTGTCGAAGCTCGCGAGTGCGGCCGGGAAGGCGGACAAGGCCTAAGCGCACCGGCCGCGCATGTGGCATGACGTTGCGCCGGGTCACGTCGATGAGATCGGCGCCAGTGCGGCGATCGCACACAAGCGCTGCCCTGCGCCGCATCGCGTCGGACGCAATAAGGAATCTGCGCGTGGCTAGCCATTTGAGCAGCAGATCGGTCTGCTCGCTCACCACGCCCCTCCAAGCCTGCCCCTGGAAATACAAAACCCCACGCTCCGAAAAACGTGGGGTTTCGTCAGCAGTCCGGGGCGCTTCACCGCGGCCTGTCTACTGTTCCCGGCTAGTGCGCAGCGGCCGGCACCGCGTCCTTCACGCCAGCCCCTTACCCGCTCCTCACACCCGCTCTGCCTTCTGCTTCGCGCCCTTGCCGGCCGCCGGCAAGCCCTGCTCGTGCGTGCGGCGCATCCGCGCGAGACCGTGCGCGACGTGCTCGCGCACGAGCGCGACCGCCTTCTCGTCGTCGCCGCTCGCGAGCGTCTGAACGATCTTCTCGTGCTCGGACGCCGACACCGACAGCGCATCGTGCTCGGCCTCGATCGCAGCCTGCCGCAGCAGCCCGAGCTGCCGCACCAGGCGACGATACGTATCGGTCAGGTGCGTATTGCCGACGCCGACGACCATCGCGTCGTGGAACTGCACGTTCAGCTCGGTGTAGCGCGTGACGTCGTGCGTCTTCGCGGCTTCCTTCATCGACTGGATGATGCCTTTCAGCACCTTCAGCGTGTCGGGCGAGATGCGCTTCGCGAGCGCTCGCGCGACCGACTCGTCGAGCATCGCGCGCACTTCGTAGATTTCCTCGGCTTCGCGCAGCGGCACGATGCGCACCGTCACGCCGCGGTTCTTCTCGTTGCGCAGCAGGCCCGCCTGCTCGAGCGCGCGGAACGCCTCGCGCACGGGGCCGCGCGACACGTTCAGCTTCGTCGCGATATCGACTTCGTTGAGTTTCTCGCCGGGCGCGTATTCGCCGGACACGATCGCGCGTTCGAGCATGTCCTGGACGATCATCGCAAGTGACTGGCTCTGCAGGAGTTCGATGGCGTTGAGCGCGTTCGGGGCAGTCATGGTCGGGCAGGCAGCAGCGCTGCGGTGGAAAACGAGGGCGCCATATCGGCGAATGATCCTTGTATACCCTCGGCCCGGCACATTGTCAACAGTTTTCAGTTTCCAAACGCCAATCCGACGTGCCGACGTGCCGACGTGCCGACGTGCCGACGTGCCGACGTGCCGACGTGCCGACGTGCCGACGTGCCGACTTGCCGACTTGCCGACTTGCCGACTTGCCGACTTGCCGACGCGACGCCGTGTTGTCCCGATGCCCCGATGCCCCGATGCCCCGATGCCCCGATGCCCCGATGCCCCGATGCCCCGATGCCCCGATGCCCCGATGCCCCGATGCCCCGATGCCCCGATGCCCCGATGCCGGCGGCATGATCCTGCCGCCGGCATCGCGGTGCGCGCCTGTCGGCTATCCGCCGATCAACCCTTCACCGGCCCCGGGTCGCTCTGGCTCGGCCGGCCCGTCTCGACGTGCCCGGCGAAGCGGCGCACGACCTTGTCGCTCGCGCCACCCGTCGTGGTCGCGACGATGTTCAGGTCGTACCAGCCGTGGCTCGAGCTGAGCTCGAAGTGATCCTCGACGCGCTCGCCCGGCGCGAGCATGTAGCTGCGCGCGTGCGCATGGCTGTACGCGTTGTCGACGACCACGCGGCACGTTGCGCGGCCGCTGTTGCGCAGTTGCAGGTACACGTGGCGGTTGCGCACGTCGTAGCCGATCTTCGCTTCGGGGTTCGCGTGCTGGCCGTCCATCGCGAGCGTCGTGTTGCCCTGGAACTCGCACAGGTAACCGTTCGGGCCGTACACCGCGAGGTGATAGTCGCCCTGCGCGACCGACGTGGTCCAGCAGTCGGCGATCTTGTCGCCGGCGGACACCGCATAGCGGCGCGGCTGGCTCGACGGGTTGCGGCGATCGTACACGTAGAACGCCGCACCGGCGTCGCCCGTGTTCGCGAAATCGAGCCACACGTTGCCGTCATGGCTGTTCACGCGGCCGTGCACGAACACTTCGTACGGCAGCGCGCGCGCCGGCCGCGTGCCCGCCTCCTGCGCGGGCATCGTCTGCTGCGCGGGCACTTGGTACGCCTGCCCGGCCGTCGCGATGTGCTGCGGCACCGTGAAGCTCACCGTGCGCGTGTCGGGCTTGCCGGAGAAGTCGAACGCGGACGTCAGGTCGCCGCAGATCGAGCGGCGCCATGCGCTGATGTTCGGCTCCTGCACGCCGAAGCGCGCTTCGAGGAAGCGCAGCACCGACGTGTGGTCGAACGTCTCCGAGCACACCCAGCCGCCCTTCGTCCACGGCGAAATGATGATGAGCGGCACGCGCGGTCCGAGGCCGATCGGCTGGATGCCGCCCGGGTCCGCGCCCGGCACGAGCGGGCTCATCTCGTGCGGATACTTGTTCAGGTCGAGCAGTTCGTCGCCGAGATTGCCCAGCAGGTTCGACGACACGACGCCCTGCCCGTTCACGCCGCTCGTGACGGGCGGCACCGGCGGCACGACGTGGTCGAACAGCCCGTCGTTCTCGTCGTAGTTCAGGATGAACACGGTCTTCGCCCACACGTCCGGGTTCGACGTCAGCGCCTCGAGCACCATGTTGATGTAGAACGCGCCGTCGGTCGGCGATGCCTGCGGGTGCTCGCTGTACTTGTACGGCGCGACGATCCACGACACCTGCGGCAGCCGGTTCGCCTGCACGTCGGCCTTCAGTTCCGCGAGCGTGTGGTTCGACGCACCCTTGTCGACGAGCGGGCCGCTCGCGCCTTCCTTCACCTGGAAGCGCTTGAAGAACATCAGCGAATTGTCGGTGTAGTTGTCGGTCGGGTCGCCCGGGATGCCGGTGCCGCCCTGGTACACCTTCCAGCTGACGTTCGCGTTCTCGAGGCGCTCCGCATAGGTCGTCCACGTGTAGCCGTTGACGTCGTCGCGCTCGCCGATGCCGGGGCCGTTCGGCGGCATCCCGTAGATGTTGCGCGAGTCGATCGTGCCGGTCCACAGGTAGATGCGGTTCGGCGCGGTGTCCGCGTGCGCGGAGCAGAAGTACGCGTCGCAGATCGTGAACGCGTCGGCGAGCGCGTAGTGATACGTGAGGTCCTGGCGCTTCAGGTAGCCCATCGTCAGCACGTCCTGCTTCTGGTTCACCCACTGGTTCCACTGGCCGTTGTTCCACGCGAGGTGGCCGCTGCTCCAGCCGTGGTTCGTGCCCGGCTGGAATTCGGTCGTCTGCTTCGGGTCGAGGTAGAACGGCAGCACGTACGGCGCGGACGGGTCGAGGCCGCGCGAATGATAGTTCTTCGTGAACGCCGACGCGGGCGGCTGCTGCCACACCGGCGCGCCGTTCGGCAGCAGGTGCGGGCGCGGGTCGTTGAAGCCGCGCACGCCGCGCAGCCCGCCGAAGTAGTGGTCGAACGAGCGGTTTTCCTGCATGAAGATCACGACGTGCTCGACGTCCTGGATCGTGCCGGTGCGCGATGCGGCCGGCATCGCCAGCGCCTTGCGGATCGCGGGCGGGAAACCCGCGTAGGCGGCCACCGCGCCCGCCGACTGGGCGGCGAGGCGCAGGAAATCGCGTCTGTTGGTCGAAGACATGGGGAAGATCCTGTTGTGTCGGTAGGGAAACAAGAAACCGGCTGAGCGGGGCCGGCGGTTCGGTGCATTGCCGCTATTAGTCCGCATCGGCGTGTCCCGGACGTGACCGGTTCCAGCAGGTTTCTTGCGGTCATCCCCAGCTTTTTTTCGAAGCGGCGCACGGCGCGCGTTTCATCGGGCCGACACAGGCACGCGCTACGGTGACACGCATGAAGAAGGAAAAGGCGGAGTCGTGTTCGATCAGCTGAAGGCGTTCCACGCGACCGTCCGGCAGGGCAGCATCACGCGCGCGGCGCGGCATCTGGGTGTGAGCCAGCCAACCATCGCCGCGCAGATCAGGCAGGTCGAGCAGGTGTACGGCGTCGAGCTGTTCTATCGCAGCGGCCGCCGGCTCGAAGTGACCGAGACCGGCATCGAGCTGCTGCCGCTGATCGAGAAGATGATCGCGCTCGAAGCACAGGCCGACATCATGCTGCGCAACGTCGGCGGCCTGTTCGAAGGCCAGCTGCGCATCGGCGCGACGGGGCCGTACTACATCATGGACGCGGTCGGGCGCTTCTCGAACGCGCATCCGTCGATCGCGCTCACGTGCCGGATCGGCAATTCCGAGGAAATGCTGCAGGCGCTGCACGAATTCCGCATCGATCTCGCGGTGTCGTCGCAGCGCAACGACGCGGACGGCATCGAGCGGCAGGTGATCTCGACCGATCCGCTCGTGCTCGTCGTGCATCGCAGCCATCCGCTCGCGCGCTTCGCGGAGATCGATGCGCGGCAGCTCGCCGACGTGCGGCTGCTGATTCGCGAGGAAGGCTCGGTCACGCGCCGCTGCACCAAGGAGATCCTCGCGGCGGCCGGCGTCGCGCCGGTGTCCGTCGCGGAAATCGGCAGCCGCGAAGCGATCCGCGAGGCGATCCTGCACGGTGTCGGCGGCAGCCTGTTTCCGCGCGGCGAGGCCGAACATCATCCGGACTTGCGGATCGTCGCGCTACGCGGTGTGGACACGACGATCGACGAATACGTGTACTACCTGAAGGCGCGCCGCCACAGCCCCGCGATCGCCGCGTTCCTCGCGTGCATCGTGCCGGCGCGCGGCGAGGCGGTCGCCGAACGGAACACGCGCCGTGCGACCGCGCGCTGAATGCGGGTGGCAGTCAACCGTATGGCGTGGCAAGGGCTGCGACTGCTCGCTGAGCGTAGGTGACGGTCAACCGCACGGCGTGGCTAGGACTGCGACCGCTCACTGAGCGCGGGTGACGGTCAACCGCACGGCGTGGCAAGGACTGCGACTGCTCGCTGAGCGCGGGTGACGGTCAACCGCACGGCGTGGCAAGGACTGCGACCGCTCGCTGGGCGCTGGTGACGGTCAGCCGCACGGCGCAACAAGGACGCACGCCCTCGCCACGCTCTCCCCGGTTCACTTCGGCAGCGTCGGAATCATCCACGTGAGCACGTGCTGCTGGAGGAACACGAGCACGCCGAGCAGCAGCGTGAGGATCACGCTGTGCCAGAAGGTGCGCGCGAACACGACGCCCTCCTGCCCCTTCAGGTCGGTCGTCGACACGCCGGTCGCGATGTTCTGCGGCGAGATCATCTTGCCCATCACGCCGCCCGACGAGTTGGTCGCCGCCATCAGTACCGGATCGAGGCCGAGCTGCCGCGCGGCGACCACCTGCAGGTTGCCGAACAGCGCGTTGCCCGACGTGTCGCTGCCGGACAGGAACACCGCGACCCAGCCGAGCGATGCCGACACGAGCGGGAACAGCGCGCCCGTCGACGCGACGCCCGTGCCGAGCGTGTAGCTGATCCCCGAGTAGTTCAGCAGGTAGGCGAGGCCGACGATCATCATCACCGTGACGATCGCGATGCGCGTCTGCCGCCACGTCTTCGCGACGCAGCCGAAGAAATCGCCGGCGCCGGTGCGCGTCCATGCGGCGGTGACGATCGCCGACAGCAGGATCGCGGTGCCGGTGCCGAGCGGCTGGAAGTCCCAGACCGCCGCATACGGCTTGTGGTACAGCGTAACGAACACCGCATTGTGCAGGCCGGGCCACGGGATCTTCACGTCGCCGATCGCCGCGATGTTCGCACGCACCCAGACGATCACGATCACCGACACGACGAGCCACGGCAGCCAGCCGCCGTAGCCGATGCGCGCGCCGCCGCCGTTCGCGGGCGTCGTGCGCACGACCGCGAATTGCGGGTCGGGCTGCGGCTTCCACACGTGCAGGAAGCCGATCGTGACGATCAGCGAAGTCAGCGACGACAGCACGTCGGTGAGCTGATAGCCGAGGAAGTTCGACGTGACGAATTGCGCGAGCGCGAAGCTGCCGCCCGACACGAGCAGCGCGGGCCACAGGCGCGCGATCGACCGCACGCCGCCGTATGCGCCGACCACGTAGAACGGCAGCAGCAGCGCGAAAAACGGCAGCTGACGGCCGACCATCGCGCCGAGCGTCGCGGGCGGCAGCGACGTGACCGCGCCGAGCACGGTGATCGGCACGCCGAGCGCGCCGAACGCGACCGGCGCGGTGTTGAACAGCAGCGTATACGTGAGCGCCTCGATCGCCGGGAACCCGAGCGCGATCAGCAGTGCGCTCGTGATCGCGACCGGCGTGCCGAATCCGGAGATCCCCTCGAGCAGACAGCCGAACGAGAATGCGACGACGAGCAGCACGAGGCGGCGGTCGTCGGGCAGATGGTCGAGCATCCATTGCCGGAACTGGTCGAAGCGGCCCGACTTCACCGCGATGTTGTACAGCAGCAAGGCGTTGAACACGATCCACATCACGGGGATCAGCGCGAGCGCCATGCCGGCGGCGACCGCGTCGAGCGCGAGGCCGACCGGCATCCCCCATGCGCCGATCGCGACCGCGATCCCGGCAATCAGCCCCGCGAGCGACGCCTGCCACGCGGGGCGCCGCAACACGCCGAGCGCGATCAGCGCGACCGCGATCGGGATCGCCGCGACCAGGAACGACAGCAACAACGAATTGCCGACCGGCGTAAGCGGCTGCGAGAAGACGATGCCGGCGGGTAGAGCGGCGGTAGGGTTCATCGTGTCTCCTGAGTGTGCCGGGCGCTTGCGCACGCAACGACGTCGCCGCACCAATGGATCGGTCACTTAAAAAGGTTAGGAGGCGCGTCGCGCTTCTACAAGGAGGGACAAGCCCGAGGCGCGCGGCACCGCAACAGGGCGCGCAGCGCTGCCATCCGGCAACGCACCGCCGCAGTCTTGCACGGCGAACAAAGGTGCCTCTCCGGCAGCGGGATGTTTCGTTCGGCGACCGAAGCCTAGACTGGCCGCATTGGTTCCGTTCGCGCCGACGACGGCGCGACACCGGAACGCCTAAGGAGAGTACGAAAATGAAGACGATGATTCGTGCGGCCTGGGCCTGTGTCCTGATCGGCACGGCCGTCGCAGCCCATGCGCAACCGGCATCACAACCGCTGACGCGCGCCGAAGTCCGCCAGGAACTGGCCGACATGCAGGCCGCCGGCTACCGGCCGAGCATGATCAGCAGCCCCGACTATCCGCAGAACATGCAGGCGATCGTGAAGCAGGTCGCGCAGGCACGCGCCAACGCAACCGATTACGGCAGCAACGGCAACGCCGCCGTCGAGTCCGGCAAGCCAGGCCACGTGCCCGCGGTCGATCGCAATAGTCTCAATACGTACGCGCATCACTGACGCGGGCATGCAATGAACCGCATCGCCAACGTGATGGCCGCGGTGCCGCCGGGCAATGTCGGCGGACGCCATGCGCGACGGCCGCCGCACACGCTGCGCCGGCTGCGCGCCGCGCACGGCCGCCGTCCGCATCGGGCATCGACGCCCCGCACGCCGATGCGTGCGGCCGCGTGCGCCATCGTCAGACGCTGAAGCGGTTCAGCGTGTAAGCGCGATAGGCCGCGACGAACGCGTCGAACGAGCCGGCCTCCTTCGCTTCCAGTTCGGCCTGCTCGACGAGCGACTTCTCGGCGAGCGCCGCTGCTGCGCGCGTGTCGGCTTCGCTGAGCGGGCTTGCGCGGAAATGCGCGGCATGTGCGTCGCTTTGCGCGCGCGCGAACGCGAGGAACGACTGCTGGTTGTCGCGCATCGTGCGCAGCACGCGCGCGGACGGCGTGCGCTCCGGATCGGCGAGCTTCTCGCGCTGCGCGGCGATGGCGCGCACATGCTCGTCGCCGCCGCGAATCTCGTCGAGGCGACGGCCGACGGCTTCGATCTTCGCCATCAACTCGTCCGCCCACGCGTGCAGCGCGACCGGGCTGCCGTCGCGCGACAGCATGAGCCCCGGCTTGCGCCCTTCCATCGTCACACTGCCGAAGTTCGCGTTCGCTTCCCGGTACCCGTCGGCATCGAGCGGCGCGCTCGCATCGAGCGCGCACACGAGCAGATACGCATCGAGAAAACGCGCGGTATCGAGCGCGATGCCGGTCGGCTCGAACGGATCGATATCGAGGCAGCGCACTTCGATGTACTGCACGCCGCGCGACGCGAGCGCATGCAGCGGCCGCTCGCCCGAATACGCAACGCGCTTCGGCCGGATCGTCGAGTAGAACTCGTTCTCGATCTGCAGCACGTTCGTGTTGATCTGGATCCACTCGCCGTCGCGATGCGTGCCGATCGCCTCGTACGGCGGATACGGCTCGCTCACGGCCTTCGACAGCGCGTCGAGATAGCCCTGCAGCGTGTTGTAGTCGGCCTGAAGCGCGGCCTGCGCGGTCGTGTTCGAGTAGCCGAGATCGCTCATCCGCAGGCTCGTCGCGTACGGCCGGTACAGCGTCTCGGCATCGAACGTGTCGAGCCCGTGCGGCTGGCTGCGCAGGAATTTCGCGTCGAGCGCGGGCGATGCGCCGAACAGGTACATCAGCAGCCAGCTCGTGCGGCGGAAGTTGCGGATCTGCGCGAGATAGCGCTCGGACTGGTAGTCGACGAGCGTCGCGGTCGAGCCCTCTTCCGCGTGCAGGCGCCGCCACACCTCTTCGTGCAGCGAGTAGTTGTAGTGGATGCCGGCGATGCACTGCATCGTGCGGCCGTAGCGATACGCAAGGCCGCGCCGGTACACGGTCTTCAGGCGGCCGATGTTCGACGTGCCGTAGTCGGCGATCGGAATCTGGTCGTCCGCGGGCAACAGGCCCGGCATCGAATCCGTCCACAGCATCTCGTCGCCGAGCGATGCATAGACGTAGCGATGCAGCTCATCGAGGCGTTCGAGCGTGAGCGCGGCGTCGGGTTCGGCCGGCGTGATCAGTTCGAGCAGCGCTTCCGAATAGTCCGTCGTCAGCGACGCGTGCGTGAGCGCCGAACCGAGCGCACGCGGATGCGGCGTGAACGCGATCATCCCGTCGCGCGTCACGCGCAGGCTTTCCTTTTCGATGCCGCGCAGGCCGTCGGGCAGATGCTGCCGCGTCGGGCCGGTGCTCAGCGCGTCGAGGCGATCCAGCAACAAATCGGTCTGGCGGATGGTCATGGTGTTCGACATGGATGCGCAAGTGCGGGCACGGCGCGCGCGGAACGCCACGCGCGGCCGGCTGGATTGTTGGTCGCTTCGTTGGTAGCGGGCACTTTAACATCTCGCCGGAACACGCGCTTGAGGTGGCTCCGGGCGGGAGCCGGCGCGTCGCGGCACCCCGGGCGAGCCCAGTGCAGGCGCGGCTGCCGCTGCAGCGGAACGTCCGCGTCGGCGTCGGGTGGCGTCGCGCGGACGCCATGACCTGGGCCAAAACGAGGGATTCGAACGGAGATTCAAAGGGGAATTCGTCTGCAGGATGACGAATCACGCCGGCCAGCGAATGGTGCAACCCGATCTGCGCGACGGGCCGCACCACCACCGCACTGCCACCGCACTACCCGCCACGCGCGCCGCCCGCGCGATCGGCCACCTCGTTCCACAGATGGAGTGCCGCATACGCGCGCCACGGGCGCCAGCCGTCGGTGCGGCGCTTCTGGCTCGCGAGCCGGTCGAGCGACGGATCGCGCGCGGCGATCGACTGCATCAGCACGAGGTCGGACGCGGGCCACGCGTCCGGATCGCGCCATGCACGCATCGCGATGTATTCGACAGTCCACGGACCGATCCCGGGCAGATCGAGCCATGCCTTCCGCAGCGTCGCCAGGTCGGCATCCGCGGGATCGACCGGTACGTCGCCCGCCGCGACCGCGCGCGC
The DNA here is from genome assembly GCF_053427725.1 of Burkholderia sp. PU8-34. Taxonomy (NCBI): domain Bacteria; kingdom Pseudomonadati; phylum Pseudomonadota; class Betaproteobacteria; order Burkholderiales; family Burkholderiaceae; genus Burkholderia; species Burkholderia sp. PU8-34. The sequence continues at coordinate 35,028 of NZ_JBSAXC010000012.1, read as the reverse complement.
CATCCCGGTCAGCGCCGCCGCCCGCTTGCCGGGCATCCCGATCCGCGCGAGGTCGCACGCGGCAAGCGCGTCGGGCGTCGGGAACCGCCACGCGGGGGCGCGGGCGCGGCCGCCGCTATCGCTGCCGCGGTCGCGGTCGCCATCATGCACGACGCGCTCGCCCGCGCGCTCGACGAGCCGCCCGACGATCGTCGTCGCCGCCTTCACGCTGACCTGCTGGCCAACGATCGCGCGCACCGCCAATTCGAAACCCGACCACGCGCCCGGCACGCGCAGCCCCGGCGCGGCCGCGACGAGCGGCGCGAACCACGGGTCGCGCGCGAGCTCCCCGCCGATTGCAGCCGGATCTGCGCGCAGGTCGAACATCGACGCAAGCCGCACGGCAAACGCGTCGTCCACGTGGCGCGCCGCCGGGCCGTCGACGGTCGCGACGAGGCAATGCTTGCGCGGATGCCGCTCGACGGTGAGCCGCCCCGCTTGGCCATGCAGATCGACAATCCGGCGATACACGCCTTCCTCGACCTGTTCGACACCGGGAATCGCGCGCCCGCTGAAGAAGCGCAGCACGCGCGCCCAGTCATAGGGCGCCTTGAAGCGCAGTTCGAGCTGCGCGACCGTCGGCGCGGCGTCGCCGGCCGACGTTGTCGTTGTAATCGTGACGCTCAAGCTGCGTTGTCCTCCGCAATGGCGACGGCGGTTTCATCGTCGTGCGCATGGTGCGCCTCGGCCGCGAGCAGCGTCGCCTTGCGGCGCACGCCCCAGCGGTAGCCGGCGAGCGCGCCGCCCTTCTGCACGACGCGGTGGCACGGAATCGCGAGCGCGACCGGATTCGACGCGCAGGCGGACGCGACCGCCCGCACCGCGCGCGGCGAACCGAGCGCTTCGGCGATGTCGGAATAGCTGCGCGTCTCGCCGTACGGAATGTGCGTCAGCGCTTCCCACACGCGCTGCTGGAACGCTGTCGGCGCGATGTCGAGCGGCAGCTCGAACGTGCGCCGCGTGCCGTCAAGATACGCACCGATCTGCGCGACGAACGGCGCGAGCCGTGCCGGCGCTTCGACCAGCTCCGCACGCCCGAACGCGTCCTTCAGCGCGGCAACGAGGGACGCAGGCTCGTCGCCGAACGCGATCCGGCAGATCCCCTGCCCGGTCGCGGCGACGAGCACCATGCCGAGCGAGGTCGGTGCGGTCGCGTAGTCGATCCGCAGCCCGGCGCCGTGGCGGCGAAACGCGGACGGCGCCATCCCCAGTTCGCGCGGCACCGACGCATAGAGCCGCGACGGCGAATTGAAGCCCGCATCGATGGCCGCCTGCGTGACCGGCTGCCCGCTTTGCAGCGCCTGCCGCAGCGCGGCGCCGCGATGTGCGGCCTGGTACTGGCGCGGCGACACGCCGACCACGCGCTTGAACAGCCGCTGCAGGTGAAACGGGCTCACATGCACCGCGTCGCTCAACTGCTGCAGCGTGAGCCGCTCGGCGTGCGCGTCGAGCACCGCGCACGCACGATTGACGATGTCGAGTTCGCGCGGCAGCCCCTCGGGCTGGCAGCGCTTGCAGGGCCGGAACCCGGCTGCGCGCGCGGCGGCCGGATCGTCGAAGAACGCGACGTGTTCGCGCCGCGGCAGACGCGACGCGCAGGTCGGGCGGCAGAACACGCCGGTCGTGCGCACCGCATAGAAGAACGCGCCGTCCGCATGCGGATCGCGGGCAGTCACGGCATTCCAGCGGGCGTCGTCGGTCGGATAGGCGGTTTTCATCGGAACCTCGCACTCTCAGTGTAGATGGTGCCTACTCTAGCCAGCGGCAGACACCGTCGCGCCCTGAATCTTGCTCTGTGATTCGCAGCTGTCGAGCGGGGACATATCAAAAGCCGTCCGAACGGCCGGACAGTTGCCTGCCTGTCACCGTGCCGCCACGTTTATGTTGCAGTGCGGGTGCGACAAATCGCCGTCCTGACGTTTTTTTACACAAATAATATTGCGTTGCACCATGGCCGTGTGTATAGTTGGAACTGTCTCCTCCATGTCTCCTCCTGATATGGATTAAGCCCGTTCCACGTGAACGGGCTTTTTTTTCGCCCGTCGATTGTGCCGCGTTTGCGCGGTCGCCGTGGTCTACACTCGATGAACCCTGCCTGCGAAGGAGCGTTCGTCCATGAAACCCACCATCCGCGCGATCGATCACGTCGTGCTGCGCGTGACCGACATGGCCGCGATGACACGCTTTTACTGCGACGCCGTCGGCTGCCACGTGGAAAAGGAACAGCCCGATCTCGGCCTCGTGCAGCTGCGCGCGGGCGATGCGCTGATCGACCTGCTTGCCGTCGGCGGCAAGATCGACCGGCCCGACAGTGGCCCGCCCGGCGCAGGGCGCAATCTCGATCACCTGTGCCTGCGCGTCGAGCCGTTCGATCCGCAAGCGCTCGCCGCGCACCTGAGCGCGCACGGTGCGCGGCCGGGCGGCGTCGAGGAGCGCTACGGCGCCGGCGGCTACGGCCCGTCGATCTACCTGTTCGATCCCGAAGGAAACATGCTGGAATTCAAGGGGCCGCCGGCCGCGATCGGGTAAATGCGGGGTGCGCGGCTGACGTGTGCGTCACGCTTCCGCGCGCGCCTTGAGGACGGTCCATTCGACGGCGACCGGATCGTGATCCGCGCTCGAGATCCACGCGGCGCCGTCCTGCACCGTGCACTGCAGCCGCATCGTGCGTTCGGCGAGGCGCCCGAGCGCGGCCGCAACGCCGTCGGCGAGCGACAGCACCTGCACGTTGCGCAGCCGCTCGACCTTGCTGCGCACGCCCTGCCACCAGATATCCGACGTCCTGCCGCCATACGCGATCACCGTCACCTGCGCGGCGCGGCCCGCCGCCTTCGAGATGCGTCGCTCGTCGGGCTGGCCGACCTCGATCCACACGTCGATCGCGTCCGTCAGGTCCTTCTGCCAGAGATCGGGCTCGTCGATGTCCGACAGCCCCTTGCAGAACTCGAGCCGCTCGTGCGCGAACAGCGCAAACGCGGCGATCCGCACCATCATCCGCTCGTCGGTTTCCGACGGATGGCGCGCGACCGTCAGTGCGTGGTCGGCGTAGTAATGCCGATCCATGTCGGCGATTTGCAGTTCAGCTTTGTAGATCGTGGATTTGAGCGCCATGCGGGAAGTGCCCGGGCGGGCATCGATTCAGGTCGGGCCGTGATGATACCGAAAGCCCGGCGTGAACCGTGTGACGCGCACAGCAGAACGGCCCGGCAGGCGGCCGGGCCGTGTTCGGTTCGCGCCGCCGGCTCATGCCGGCACGCGCATGCGCCTGCCGTGCGACGGCGCGTGACGCGTTACTGCTTGACGAAGCGGGAATCGGTCCAGAGGCCTTGCTGGTCGCTGTTGTCGGCGCTGACGAACTGCACGTCGCCCTGCTCGACCGACACCACGCGGAACCGCTGGCCTTCCGGCACCGACAGGCAACGGTAGTCGTCGAAGTACTGCTGCTTCGCCTGCGACTGGCCGTCACGCTCGTGATTCAGTACGGAATCCAGATTATCCTTCGACAGACAGCCCCATGCGTTCCTCGTCAACTGGATTTCCTGTTTCGGCTGCACGGCCGAATCGCCGCCGGCCTGGGCAATGGACACCACGGCAAAGGCGCCGACGAGCGCAAGAAAAACACCGGATCGCTTCATCATTTTTTGTCTCCATGCTCGCGGGCACCAGGCTGGGGTTAGCTATGTGCTTAAAGGTGATCGTGAACCCGCATTGTTCAATTTAGAAGACCGGCAGGCGATGGCAAGCACAATTGTTGTGCGATCGCAATAGCGGCGAATTGTCGCACCCTGCGCGCCGCATCGTTCGGGGTTCTGTCGCATCGGTGCGAATCATTCGCGCGTGACATGCCAACGAGAAACGGCCGTCGCAAAGCCGTGTCCAGAAAGGCTTGCACCGAATCGTCTCGGTCTCGGTTGAACGGTTTGGATAATCCATTTCGATATCCGGACGGTTTTGATGCATTGCACATAAAGTCATCCGGAACGACATCGGTTTTACTGCATTGCGCCACGCTATTAAGCGCAAACAAGAAAAATGCCAGGTACTCGAATACCCGGCATTTACCCGTACTTTCCGGCGGGTGCCCGCCCCCGTCGAATGGCGCACCGCAACGCGTCAGGCCGAGTGCTGGCGCTCGAAATAATCGCGCTGGAACAGGCACATCCGGTACGCGTTGTGATACGCGCCGTTGCCGAAGAATTCCTCGATCAATTCCGCTTCGTGCTGGAACCCGCATTTTTCATAGATGTGGATTGCCGCTGCATTCGACGTATCGACGATCAGGTACAGCTTGCGCATGTTCAGCACCTTGAACGCGTATTCGATCGCGAGCCGCGTCGCCTGTCCCGCATAGCCGCGCCCCTGGCATCGCGGCGCAATGATGATCTGGAATTCGCCGCGGCGGTGGATGTAGTCGAGCTCGATCAGCTCGACGAGGCCGACCAGCTCGCCTTGCGCGTCGACCGCGACGAAGCGGCGCTCGCGCTGGTCGTGCACGTGACGGTCATACAGCTGCGACAGTTCGGCAAAGGTTTCGTAAGGCTCCTCGAACCAGTAGCGCATGATCTTCGCGTCATTGTTCAGCCCGTGAACGAAATGCAGATCCTGGCGCTCGAGCGGCCGCAGTGCGAGCGTGTTCATGTCGTTTTGTAGTTGCATCGTAAGGGTTCTCGCGTCGGGCGGCGGGGCGCGGGACGACCCTGTCGGGCGCAGTCCCGATGGCTCCTCGCACGCACGGTAAGAAAATGAACGTGGGTGAAGTTGAGAGCCTAGAATGGGAAGAGGGTTCCTGCCACCGTCTGGGAGGCAATCGTGATCGAGCAAGTGATACTCGGTGTTTTTCTGGTGCTGCCGCTCGTGATCGTGGCCGTGCTGTTTTCCGATGAACTGTGGCAGGAACACCGGCGTCAGCATCCGCGCGACGAGAATGCACCGCACATCGACTGGAAGCATCCGTGGCGCCGCGTGCGGCGCGGGCATTGAAGGGCCTGCGCCGACGGGATGCAGCAGGATTGCGCACCGGCCGTGGCGCGCAATCGTGGCCGGCGCGCGCCACCGTCCACGGCCTTGCCGGGCACGCTCGCGCCCGGCTATGACGTGCGGCCCGTTTCGATCCGATTGCGAGGCGCTGACGTGAACAACACCCATTCCCCCCGGAAGCCCGACATCCCGCACGAAACGATCGACCTGCAGATCGCCGACGTGCTCGCCACCGTCCGCTACCCCGCGAACAAGGACACGATCGTCGACGCCGCGCGCGATGCGGGTGCAAGCAACGAAGTGCTGACGATGCTCGACGGGCTGCCCGAACAGGACTACGCGGACATCGACGCGGTCACGCGCTGGGTCGCCGGCAACTATGGTCCCGGGCTCGGGATTTGAGCGCGCACCGATAACGCGATAGGATCAGGCCGCACCGGTCGCACCGCGGCCGGGATGCGCGACGCCCGGGATCTCGACCGGGCGCTTTCGGGCAAGCGCCTCGGAGACCTCATGGAAGGCATCCTGATCCAGCACACCACACGCCGGCAACTCTGGTTCGGCGCGCTGACGGCGCTCGTGATCCTGCTGGCGCTCGGCATCGCCGCACCGCAAGCGAACGTTGCGCTGCCCTCGGTCGAACCGTTCATGCCGATGTGCGCGCTGACCGTGTTCAGCACTGCCAGCATCGCGGCGTTCTTCCTCGGCGCACAATTCACCGTCACGCGCCAGCCGGTGCTCGGTGCGCTCGGCGGCGCCTATGCGTTTACCGCGCTCGCGGTCTCGCTGCAGTTGCTGACCTTTCCCGGCATCTTCGCGCCGCATGGGCTGTTCGGTGCGCTGCCGCAAAGCGCCGCGTGGATGTGGATCTTCTGGCATGCCGGCTACCCGTGCTTCGTGATGCTCGCCCTCTTTGCGCGCGAGCGCATGATCCGCTCGCCGATCAGCGTGCAGCGCACGCACTGGTGGACGATCGCGTTCGTCGGCGGCCCGGCTGCCGTCGCCGCGCTGCTGTGCGTGTTCGCGCTGAACGTGCACCTGCCGCCCGCGTTCGGTTCGCCCGGCGAGGCGGCGTTGATCCCGGTCAACCCGATCGCGCTCGTCGTCTGGACGCTCAACGCGATCGCGCTCGTCGCCGTGCTCGTCACCGGGCGGCTGCGCACGACGCTCGACCTGTGGCTCGCGATCGCCGTGCTCGCATGCCTCACCGACACCACGCTGAACCTGCTGAGCAAGAACCGCTTCACGGTCGGCTGGTATCTTGCGCGCGTGTTCAGCATGTTCACGCCGGGCGTGCTCGTCTGCGTGCTCGCGTGGGAAGTGACGATGCTGTATCAGCGCCTCTTCGAAGCGCACGCGACGCTGATCCGCTCGTCTGCCCGTGACGGCCTGACGGGCGTCTACAACCGCAGCCATTTCAACGATCACTTCCATCTGCTGTTCCTGCAGGCGCGGCGGCAAGGCGAGCCGCTGTCGCTGCTGATGGTCGACGTCGATCACTTCAAGGCCTATAACGATGCGTTCGGCCACGTGAAGGGCGATGCGTGCCTGATCGCGATCGCGAACGCGCTGACGGGCGTCGTGCGCAGGCCCGCGGATCTCGTCGCGCGCTATGGCGGCGAAGAGTTCGCGATCGTGCTGCCGAATACGGGCGTGCGCGGCGCTCGGCTCGTCGCGGAAGAAGCGCGCGAGGCGGTGCTGCGGCTCAATCTGTCGACGCTTGCGCCGTCCGGGCGGGTGTCCGTCAGCGTCGGCTGCGCGACCGTGTCGCCCGACGAATTGTCGATGCCGGATGCGCTGATCGAAGCGGCGGATGCCGCGCTGTATCGTGCGAAGGATGCGGGTCGCAACCGGATTGCGACGGTGTGAGGCGCCCATCTGATCGGGCGTTTTGACCGGAATAATGCGCCGTTACGCAATGCGGTGTTGAGAAACGATTACTTACAGCCGCCGCCAAAGGCGCTCGATATGCTGGGCTCATCTTGAAAACCTGTGCAGGTGAGCGCCATGAAAACCCTGTTGTTGATTGCCGGCGTGGCCGCGTTGTTGAGCGGCTGTGTCATCGCGCCGTATGACGGCTACTACGGTGGTGGCGGGTATTACCACCATCATCATCGCGATTGGGATTGAGAACGGTGAGCGCGGCACGGTTCGACGTGGGTGTCACCGTGCTGCCGCAGGCAGGCAATGGTCGGGATCGCTCAGTGATACTGAGCGATCTGGATGAGACTCCACCAAGTGTCGTCGAACACCGCCGTTGCAATGGGTCGCATATCGGTCAGCGGTTGAGTCAAGCGAACGATATGAGCGCTCGCCGCCCTCTCACTTCCCGATACAGAACCTGCTGAAAATCACCCCCAGCAGATCGTCCGACGTGAACTCCCCGGTAATCGAGTTGAGCTGCTCCTGCGCGAGCCGCAGCTCTTCCGCGAACAGATCGAGCGACTGCGCACGCTGTTCCGCGTGATCGGCCGCCTGCGCGAGATGTTCCTGCGCCGCACGCAATGCGATCAGATGCCGCTCGCGCGCCAGATACACGCCTTCCGCACCGGCCTGCCACCCCGCGATCCGCAACAGTTCACCACGCAGCAGATCGATCCCGTCGCCGCGCTTCGCGGACAGATGCACTTCGGTGAGATCCCCCTCCGCCGCCGGATGCGCGACCGATGCCGGCACGCCGGTCAGATCCGTCTTGTTCAGCACGCGCACGACCGGCACGCCCGTCGAAAACCGCGCGGCGATCGCCTCATCGTCAGCCGTCATGCCGTTGCGCGAATCGAGCAGATGCAGCACGACGTCCGCGCGCTCGATCTCGCTCCACGTGCGCGCGATGCCGATCCGCTCCACCTCGTCCTCGGTTTCACGCAAGCCCGCCGTATCGATGATGTGCAGCGGAATCCCTTCGACCTGGATCGTCTGCGCGACCTTGTCGCGCGTCGTGCCGGCGATCGGCGTGACGATCGCGAGCTCCGCGCCCGCCAGTGCGTTCAGCAGCGACGACTTGCCGACGTTCGGCTGCCCCGCGAGCACCACCGACAGCCCTTCGCGCAGCAGCGCGCCCTGCCGCGCATCGCCGAGCACGTGCGCGAGCTGCTCGCGAATCCGCGCGAGCTTGCCGCGCGCATCCGCCGCCTCGAGAAAGTCGATTTCCTCTTCCGGAAAATCCAGCGTCGCCTCGACCAGCATCCGCAGGTTGATCACGTCGTCGACGAGCACGTGGATCTGCCGCGAGAACGCGCCGTCGAGCGAACGTCCGGCCGAGCGCGCGGCCGCCTCGGTGCTCGCCTCGATCAGGTCGGCGACTGCCTCGGCCTGCGCGAGATCGAGCTTGTCGTTCAGGAACGCGCGCCGCGTGAACTCGCCCGGCTCCGCGAGCCGCAACCCGAAGCCGCGCCCGGCGTCGAGGCAGCGCTGCAGCAGAAGCTGCATCACGATCGGCCCGCCGTGGCCCTGCAGTTCGAGCACGTATTCGCCCGTGTACGAATGCGGCGCCGGGAAATACAGCGCGATGCCGCGGTCGAGCGGCGCATCGTGTTCGTCGAGAAACGGCACGTAGCTCGCATGTCGCGGCGCGAGCCGCTGCCCGCACAACGCATCGATCAGCGGCAGCGCCGCCGCCTCGCCGCTGCGCCCGAACGATACGCGGACGACCCCGATCCCGCCCCGGCCGGCAGCGGTGGCAATGGCGACGATCGGATCGGAATCGGTAGCAAGCATGGCAATCGGAAGAAGTCGGAAGATTCAGGCAGTTATTCGGCAGCACCGCGGCAGCACCGCGGCAGACTCGCGGCAGACTCGCGGCAGCCCCGTCGCAGAGCCGCAACACACCCGCACAATAACGCGGGCATCGGGACGCCGGCATTGTAGCGTGGCGGCGCCCCCGCCACCGCGCATGCGCCGGAATTCGGATTCGTCCGAATTTATCCCGATCACGATAAGATGATTCCCATATCGACTGCGACGCTCGGCATCCGCTTCGGACAAGTATGACCGCCCGGACCGACCGACGCGCTGTCCTATCGCTTCGCGACAAACCTGGCATTAGCCTGGGACCAATCCAATCAAGATACGTTTATCTCGATTGGTTGTCTGAGAGATGTCGGCTGAACTGCACAATCCCCTCCATGCCGACACCCGAAGAAAAAGCGGCGTTCACCGAACGTCTGAAATTCGCCTTGTTGCGCAGCCCCGAGAAAATCACGGGCGCGACGGAGCTTGCGTTGCATTTCAATCTCCGCCACCACGGCGAGCAGCCGGTGTCGCCGCAGACCGCGCACAAGTGGCTGACGGGGCGCACGATTCCGACGCAGGACAAGCTGCGCACGCTCGCGGACTGGCTTCGCGTCGATCTCCACTGGCTGCACTACGGCCCGCCGCCGAATGCCGCGGCGCGTTCGACGCCGCAACCGCTGCCGCGCGACGAGCGTTATCCGCCGACACCGGAGACGATCGAACTCGCGTCGAAGATCGAGGCGCTGTCGCCGCATCACCGCTATCTGGTTCAGGAACTGATCGAGCAGTTCTACGGCGATTCGTCGAAATCCTGAGCACTCGACGGCCGAGCAACGATCAGCACCACCGCGCGCCGCCATCCCGCTTCACCAGTAAAAAAGCCGCAGGGCCCGAAGGCCATGCGGCTTTTTTTCATCGTCGCGAAGACCGGCGCTGCGGGCGGACAGCGTCCGCCCCGGCGCCAGCCATCGGTCAGGCAGGCTTCTTCTTGACCCCGCCCAGCTTGCGCGTGATGTAGTACTGCTGTGCGATCGACAGCACGTTGTTCACGACGTAGTACAGCACGAGGCCGGCCGGGAAGAAGAAGAACATCACCGAGAACGCGATCGGCATGAACATCATCATCTTCGCCTGGACCGGATCCGGCGGCGTCGGGTTCAGGCGGGTCTGCACGAACATCGACACGGCCATCAGCACCGGCAGGATGAAGAACGGATCGCGTTGCGACAGGTCGGTAATCCACAGAATCCACGGCGCGCCGCGCATTTCGACCGACGCGAGCAGCACCCAGTACAGCGAGATGAACACCGGGATCTGGATCACGACCGGCAGGCAGCCGCCGAACGGATTGACCTTCTCCGTCTTGTACAGCTCCATCAGCGCCGCGTTCATCTTCTGCGGATCGCTCTTGAAGCGTTCGCGCAGCGCCTGCATGCGCGGCGTGATTTCCTTCATGCGCGCCATCGACTTGTAGCTCGCAGCCGACAGCGGGAAGAACACGGCCTTGATCAGCAGCGTCAGCAGCACGATCGCCCAGCCCCAGTTGCCGATGACGCCGTGGATCTTCTCGAGCAGCCAGAACAGCGGCTTCGCGATGATCGTCACCCAGCCGTAGTCCTTCACGAGCTCGAGGCCCGGCGCGATGCCTTCCAGCATCCGCTCTTCTTCCGGACCGGCGAACAGGCGCGCCGACACGTCGGCCGACTGGCCCGGCGCGATCGCGGCGACCGGCTGCTGCACGCCCACGCGGTACAGCCCCGGCGTAACCTGCTCTGCGTAGTTCTTGCGCGCGACGCCCTGCTTCGGAATCCACGCCGACGCGAAGTAGTGCTGGACCATCGCGACCCAGCCGTTATCCGCGGATTCGACGAAATCGGCCTTCTTCTTGTCGATGTCGCTGAAGTTGATCTTCTGGAAATGCTTCGCGTCGCTGAACACCGCCGGGCCAAGGAACGTGTGCGAGAACATCGGCGTCTCGACCGGCGTGCTGTCGCGCACGAGTTCCATGTAGGCGGTCGGCGACACCGGCGCCGTGCCGACGTTGTCGATCTTCGTATCGACGCCGATCACGTAGCTGCCGCGCGTGAACGTGTAGGTCTTCACGACCTTCACGCCGCCCTTGACCGGCGATTCGAACGACAGCTTCAGCGTGTTCGCGTCACCCGTGAGCGACGTCGGGCCTGCGACCTGCGTGAACACGTCGTTATGGTTCGGGTAATCGCCGCCGAACAGGCCCGTGCGCGCCACGTACGTGTGCGAAGGCGACTGGTCGAACAGCGTGACCGCTGCCTCGTTGGCGTTCTTGCCGTCGCCGGCCTTCTTCAGCACGAGCTTCGCGAGCGTGCCGCCGCGCGTGTCGATCTCGCCTTCGTACACATCGGTCGAGAACTTCACGAGCTGCGCCTGCGCGGCCGGTGCCGTCGTTGCGGGGGCCGTGCCGGCTGCGGCGGTGGGCACGCCGCCGGCCGCAGCCGTGTCAGTGCCGGCGCCGGTCGCGCCGGCTCCGGATGCGCCGCCAGCTGCCACGGGCGCCGTCTGCGTGGTGTTCGGGAAGAACATCGACGGGCGTCCATGGGAGCGCTGCCAGTTGTCATACAGCATGACAGCTGACATGAAGAAGATCACCCATAGGACGGTGCGTTTGATATCCATGCGTTGTCTCAGAGTCGATGGGACTGCGCTTCGGCGTCGCCGCGGGCGCGTGTTTCGGAGTTGGGCGGCGGGACAAGGTCGATGCCGCCCGCGGAAAACGGGTGGCATCGGCACAGCCGCCTGGCGGCGAGATACGTGCCGCGCGCGGCGCCATGATACTGGATTGCCTCGCGCGCGTAATCCGAACAGGAAGGATAAAAACGGCAACGGTTGCCGAGCAGCGGACTCACGGCAACCTTGTAGAAACGCAGCAACGCGATCAATACCGTTTGCATACCAGGGGCGGCGTCAGTTCAGCGCCGCTTCAAAGCCGGCCGCGCAGGCGCGAACGCCGCCGCGGCGGGCGGGTGCGTCACTCGGACGCGGGCTTCGACGCACGACGGGCGATCTCCCGCGCCGCCCGGTCGAGCAGCTCGCGGATCTCGGTCGCGCACAACGCCGCGAGCGGGGCCGAAGCCGCGCTCGGCAGCGCCTTCTTGTCGAAGCGCGTGTGCTGGCGCAGCAGCAGGTCGTAACCGGCGAACTCGGCCCGGCGCAGGCGAAATGCATCGCGTGCGAGCCGCTTCACGAGGTTGCGCGTCACTGCGCGCGGCGCGTACTTCTTGCCGACGACGAGCCCCAGCCGTGCGGGCTGGCCCGTCGGCTTGCCGTAAATCACGAAGTGCGCGGAGCGCCGCCACGGGCGCAAACGAAAAACGGATGAAAATTCATCCGTTTTCAGAAGTCGCGCAGCTTTCGGGAAGACGGCCTTCGTCTGCAACGGATTCGCACCCGGCTCGACGGCCCCCTCCGCAGCACTGCGGACGGCGGACACAGCGCGCAACCTGCCTTAGATGGCGAGGCGCTTGCGGCCCTTCGCGCGGCGAGCGTTGATGACCTTGCGGCCACCTGCCGTCTTCATGCGGACACGGAAGCCATGGGTGCGCTTGCGGCGCGTCACGGACGGTTGGTAAGTACGTTTCATGATGCTCTCACTTGTTCGAGAATGTCGAAATTCAGGGGACCGCGTGCCCTAACCAGGAGGCCTTCGGGCGAACGCAATCGCCGGAAATACAGGATTGGTTTTCGCGGAACCCGCTATTTAAACCGTTTTTCTGTGGGCGGTCAATACTTTAGGCACCCTCCAGCCGCGCCGCGCCCCTGTGATCCGGCCCCGCGACCCACAACACCGGCCTGTGGATAACTCCCGCTGTGGCCGCTTTTGCGGGTAGAATCTCGCCTTATCTCCAAGAATCCCGCACGCCGCTTCGGCTCACGCCTGCCCTCCGACACTGTGACGCAGGCGCCCGAAGCATGCTCGCACGACCGCTTCGGGCCTTGTTGCGCAACCGCGACAAGGGCGACGGCGAGCCCGAGTGCACGCAAAAAACGACAGTTACTTGATGAACGATTTCTGGCAACACTGTTCCGCACTGCTGGAGCGCGAGCTGACGCCCCAGCAGTACGTGACGTGGATCAAACCCTTGGCCCCGGTGGCTTTCGATGCGGCGGCGAACACGCTGTCCATCGCCGCGCCGAACCGCTTCAAGCTGGATTGGGTCAAGAGCCAGTTCTCGGGCCGGATCTCCGATCTGGCCCGAGATTTCTGGCACGCGCCGATCGAAGTCCAGTTCGTCCTCGATCCGAAGGCCGGCATGCGCAGCGCGGCTCATGCTGCGCCGGCGGCCCCGCGCGCGCCGCTGGCCCCGGCCAGTGGCCCCGCTGCCGCTGTGGCCGCGATTGCGGCGAATTTTGCGGCGAACGTCGCCGCAGCCGCGTCCGCTGCTTCCGCTCCGGTTGACATGCCGATGAGCGCGCAGGCCGCCGCGCATCTGCACGCCGACGACGCCGACATCGACCTGCCGAGCCTGCCCGCGCATGAAGCCGCGGCGGGCCGCCGCACGTGGCGGCCCGGCAACGGCGCCGCGCCGGCCGCCGCCGGCGAGGCCGATTCGATGTACGAGCGCTCGAAGCTGAACCCGGTGCTCACGTTCGACAACTTCGTGACGGGTAAGGCGAACCAGCTCGCGCGCGCCGCCGCGATCCAGGTCGCGGACAACCCCGGCATCTCGTACAACCCGCTGTTCCTGTACGGCGGTGTCGGCCTCGGCAAGACCCACCTGATCCACGCGATCGGCAACCAGCTGCTGCTCGACAAGCCGGGCGCGCGGATCCGCTACATCCACGCCGAACAATACGTGTCGGATGTCGTGAAGGCATACCAGCGCAAGGCGTTTGACGACTTCAAGCGCTATTACCACTCGCTCGACCTGCTGCTGATCGACGATATCCAGTTCTTCTCCGGCAAGTCGCGCACGCAAGAGGAATTCTTCTACGCGTTCGAGGCGCTGGTCGCGAACAAGGCGCAGGTGATCATCACGAGCGATACGTACCCGAAGGAGATTTCGGGGATCGACGATCGCCTGATCTCGCGCTTCGATTCGGGCCTGACCGTCGCGATCGAGCCGCCCGAGCTGGAAATGCGGGTCGCGATCCTGATGCGCAAGGCCCAGTCGGAATACGTGAACCTGTCGGAGGACGTCGCGTTCTTCGTCGCGAAGCACCTGCGCTCGAACGTGCGCGAACTGGAAGGCGCACTGCGCAAGATCCTCGCGTATTCGAAGTTCCACGGCCGCGAGATCTCGATCGAGCTGACCAAGGAAGCGCTGAAGGACCTTCTGACCGTGCAGAACCGGCAGATTTCGGTCGAGAACATCCAGAAGACCGTTGCCGACTTCTACAACATCAAGGTCGCCGACATGTATTCGAAGAAGCGTCCGGCGAACATCGCGCGGCCGCGGCAGATCGCGATGTACCTCGCGAAGGAGCTGACGCAGAAGAGCCTGCCGGAAATCGGCGAGCTGTTCGGCGGGCGCGACCACACCACCGTGCTGCACGCGGTGCGCAAGATCGCCGACGAGCGCAGCAAGGATGCGCAGCTCAACCACGAGCTGCACGTGCTGGAACAGACGCTGAAGGGGTGATCCGGCGCAGCGCGCTTGAGAATTCGGCGTCCGCCCCAAATTAAGGGGGGCGGTTCGGTTTTGAGGCACAATATAGGTTTGACCGCTCCGGCGGGGGCGGGCCATGCGCCCGGCCGGCGGGGCGTTGCGAGGCTGCTGCAGGCCGTTATCTCAACGAAGGAACTCTATGCAACTGGTCAAGACCGAACGAGACACCCTCCTCAGGCCGCTGCAAACGGTCAGCGGCATCGTCGAACGCCGCCACACGTTGCCGATCCTCGCCAACCTGCTGATCACCAAGAACGGCGGGGACGTTTCGTTCCTGTCGACCGACCTGGAACTGCAGATCACGACGCGCGCCGATTTCGGTGTCGGCAACGACCACGTCGCGACCACGGTTGCCGCCCGCAAGCTGCTCGACATCCTGCGCGCGATGCCTGACGGCCAGGTGACGCTGTCGCTCGCCGACAAGCGCCTGACCGTTCAGTCGGGCAAGAGCCGCTTCGCACTGCAGACGCTCGCGGCCGACGAGTTCCCGACCGTCGCGCACGCGAAGGATTTCAGCGCGAGCCTCACCGTCCCGCAGAAGTCGTTCCGCCAGCTGCTCGGCATGGTGCACTTCGCGATGGCGCAGCAGGACATCCGCTACTACCTGAACGGCATGCTGCTCGTCGTCGACGGCGACCAGCTGATGGCAGTGGCCACCGACGGCCACCGCCTCGCGTTCTCGTCGATGAAGATCGAAGGCGGCACGTTCGGCCGCCAGGAAGTGATCGTTCCGCGCAAGACCATCCTCGAACTGCAGCGCCTGCTCGAGGACATCGACGACACCGTCACGATCGACATCGCGCAGACCCAGGCCAAGTTCACGTTCGGCCAGGTCGAGCTCGTGTCGAAGCTCGTCGAGGGCAAGTTCCCCGACTTCCAGCGCGTGATCCCGAAGGCGCACAAGAACACGTTCGAGATCGGCCGTGAAGAACTGCAGCGTTCGCTGCAGCGCGCGGCAATCCTGACCTCGGACAAGTTCAAGGGCGTGCGCTGCATCATCGCGCCGGGCCAGCTGAAGATCATGTCGACCAACGCCGACCAGGAAGAGGCGCAGGAAGAACTGGAAATCGCCTACCAGGGCGACACCGTCGACATCGGCTTCAACGTCACGTACCTGCTCGACGTGCTCGCGAACCTGAAGGTCGACACCGTGCAGGTGAGCCTCGGCGACGCCAGCTCGAGCGCACTGATCACGGTGCCCGAGAACGACGAGTTCAAGTATGTCGTGATGCCGATGCGCATCTGACGCGCGCGACATCACGATACACACCAGGGGGCGGCAAGCCCCTTTGGCGTTTTTATGGCGAATCGAAAACCCATCCTTTTGGTGCCGGGCCGGCGCCCTGGATGGGTCAGGAAAACTGGAGCGGCCCGGCGTTTTCTCGCGAAAACGCACCACGCCGCCGCTTGAGTGGCCTCGCAGAACCGGAAGATATCCATGAGTGAACAGCACAATACGCAGCCCGATAACAGCAGCTACGGCGCATCCTCGATCCAGATCCTCGAAGGGCTGGAAGCGGTGCGCAAGCGCCCCGGGATGTACATCGGCGACACGTCGGACGGCACCGGTCTGCATCACCTCGTGTTCGAGGTGCTCGATAACTCGATCGACGAAGCGCTTGCGGGGTATTGCAACGACATCCACGTGACGATTCATGCGGATAACTCGATCTCCGTGACCGACAACGGGCGCGGGATTCCGACCGACGTGAAGATGAACGACAAGCACGAGCCGAAGCGCAGCGCCGCCGAGATCGTGATGACAGAGCTGCACGCCGGCGGGAAGTTCGATCAGAACAGCTACAAGGTGTCGGGCGGCCTGCACGGCGTGGGTGTGTCGTGCGTGAATGCGCTGTCGAGCTGGCTGCGCCTCACCGTGCGCCGCGACGGCAAGAAGCGTTTCATGGAGTTCCATCGCGGCGTCGCGCAGGATCGCGTGCTCGAGATGGTGGACGGTGTGGAAGTGTCGCCGATGCTGGTGACCGGCGATACCGAGAACCGCGGCACCGAAGTGCACTTCATGGCCGATCCGACGATCTTCGGGAACGTCGAGTTTCACTACGACATTCTCGCGAAGCGCATGCGCGAGCTGTCGTTCCTCAATAACGGCGTGCGGATTCGGCTCACCGATCTGCGCTCGGGCAAGGAAGACGATTTTGCGTTTGCGGGTGGCGTGAAGGGCTTCGTCGAGTACATCAACAAGACGAAGACCAATCTGCATCCGACCATCTTCCACATCATCGGCGAGAAGGATGGCGTCGGCGTGGAAGTCGCGATGCAGTGGAACGACAGCTACAACGAAAACGTGCTGTGCTTCACGAACAATATTCCGCAGCGGGATGGTGGGACGCACCTTACCGGGTTGCGGGCTGCGATGACGCGCGTCATCAACAAGTACATCTCCGATAACGAAATCGCGAAGAAGGCGAAGGTCGAGACGAGCGGCGATGACATGCGCGAAGGGCTTTCCTGCGTGCTGTCCGTGAAGGTGCCGGAGCCGAAGTTCAGCTCGCAGACCAAGGACAAGCTGGTTTCTTCTGAAGTGCGTGCGCCGGTTGAGGATGTTGTGGCGAAGGCGCTGGAAGAGTTCCTGCTCGAAACGCCGAACGACGCGAAGATCATCTGCGGGAAGATCGTTGAAGCTGCGCGTGCGCGCGATGCCGCGCGGAAGGCGCGGGAAATGACGCGGCGCAAGGGCGTGCTCGATGGCGTCGGGCTGCCGGGCAAGCTCGCTGATTGCCAGGAGAAGGATCCGGCGAAGTCGGAAATCTACATCGTCGAGGGTGACTCGGCAGGTGGGTCGGCCAAGCAAGGCCGCGATCGGAAGTTCCAGGCGATTCTGCCGCTGCGCGGCAAGGTGCTGAACGTCGAGAAGGCTCGGTATGACAAGCTTCTGTCCTCCGAGCAGATCGTTACGCTCGTGACCGCGCTCGGCTGCGGCATCGGCAAGGACGATTACAACCTCGACAAGCTCCGGTATCACCGGATCATCATCATGACCGACGCGGACGTCGACGGTGCGCACATCCGGACGCTGCTGCTCACGTTCTTCTATCGGCAAATGCCGGAGATGATCGAGCGCGGGTATGTGTATATCGCGCAGCCGCCTCTCTACAAGGTCAAGGCCGGGAAGGACGAGCGGTATCTGAAGGATGATGTCGAGCTGAACGCGCATATGCTGCGGTTGGCGCTGCAAGGGTCGGAGCTTGTGCCTGGTGAGAATGCGACGCCGATTTCGGGGGATGCGCTTGGGGAGCTCGCGCGGTCGTATCTGATGTCGCAGAGCGTGATCGAGCGGTTGAGCCGGTTGTATGACCCGGCCGCGCTCGAGGCGATTCTGGATGGGGTTGTGATCGATCTCACCAGTGAAGAGGCCACTGAGGCTTCGGCCAAGGCGCTGCATGCCGCGCTTCATGATGATCAGGTCAAGAATGGCGTGCGGGTTGTGGCCGCTTATGACCCGGTGCGGGAGCTTCGGTCGCTGCGGGTTGAGCGTACGCATCATGGGAATGTGCGGGTTTCTGTCATCGATGAAGAGTTCCAGCACACGGCGGATTATCAGCAGCTTGTGACGACCGCGAATACGTTCAAGGGGCTCATTCAGGCCGGGGCGGTCATCAAGCGTGGGGAACGCAGCATGGCTGTGGGCGACTTCAAGGGGGCTATGAAGTGGCTGATTGCAGATGCCGAGCGCAACGTGTCCAAGCAGCGCTATAAGGGCCTCGGCGAGATGAACCCAGAGCAGCTGTGGGAGACGACGATGGATCCGGCGGTGCGGCGGTTGCTGCGTGTGCAGATCGAGGATGCGATTGCTGCGGATGGGATCTTTACTACCCTAATGGGGGATGAGGTCGAGCCGCGGAGAGCGTTTATCGAGTCGAATGCGTTGCGGGCGGGGAATATTGATGTTTGATTCAACTGAATGCGATGACTCACGATGGTTGAAAAATTGGAAAATGGCGCCTAACTCGTAAGCACGGATCATGGCTCTGGTTTGCAGTTTAGACAGCCCAACCCTTGCAGCTTCGGCAGAGGCGCAAGGGTTTTTTTATATGGCGTTCTAATCTCATACCGCTAAAGTGATATATCGAAAATCCGCGAGCGACTCGGGTCCCTGCGGTTGCAGTCAATACGAGAGATCATAGCGTCGCCGAACGTCCGTCAGGAACGGCGCTCGTGGTAGGCACTTCGACGAGCAATTCTTTTGCTTCGCTTACAATGCCGAATTTGGGGTCTGGATTCGCAAGTGGCCGACATGCCGACGTCGAGCTGATCTTTCGGAAGCGGGCCCTTGCAGCAAGCATAATTCCAGATCGTCAGAGAGCGATGAACGAACAAAGCCTAGGGAATTCGCGGGGAAAATCGCTTCGACCACGCGCGTGCGCTTTAGAGCGGAGTGGGCCATGACCAAGCCCGCACCGGATGCCGTGCGGCCAATTGGACGGCTGTTCAAGATTGCCGTATCGGCAGGCATTGAGTCGGCCGTGAAGTTGCACATCGGTCGGGGCGACAGTCTTGAGTGTCGCGACGAAAGAGGCCTCACTCCGCTGATGATAGCCGCGTCACGCGACCGGGCAGGTATTTGCACACTGCTTATAAACGCTGGTGCCGACGTATTTGCAACCGACCACGCCGGTCGGAATGCTCTTGAAATCGCTAGAGAATCCGGTGCTTCAGCCGCCGCTGAAACCATAGCCGCGACGCTCGACCACATGGCGTCCAAGGAAAATTGGACGGCAGTGGTCCCAACAACCGCGGACGACATCGAGCTGCCGCCCCCCCCGAACCTGACCACTGGTCACGACCTGAAGCCGTACTCGAATGCAGAACCTAAGGCTACTGACTCGGCGCCCGCACACACACATCACAAATACATCGGCAACGCCCAAACCGACACCACTGAAAGTTCAGCTGCAAACCACTTTGAAGACAACTCGCAACTGAGCAACGCAGATTCGAGATCTATAGAGATCTCGCATCCCACATCTTTTGCGAAAAAGTTTCGTGTTGAACAGGTAACGCCCGCCGAAAACTTCTTCGACGGCAACGAACTTCCCAAGATTGAGGCACCGTCCACGGGGTCAGAATCTGGAGTCGTTGCAGATTCGCCTGACTTCAATACCTGCCTACCAGACGCAACGTCGCTACTATTGTCCCAACAGGCAGATGGCATACAAGTGAACAGTAGCGCGGTCCCTGACGAGTCGAGCAAAGCGTCGAATCCGCGGGTCGAGGATCACCAGCCAACCATCGAACTAATGTTCGGAGATTGGGAACCTGTTGTAACGACGGAGCCTCCTCAGGAAAATCTCAAGGTGGTCATGGCAGAGGCTGAACGGCAGCGACACATCGACAGCCATATCCCAATCGACCACAGTGCCGGCTGGGACGAATTCGAGGCCTTTTTACCGGAGCTGGCAAGTCCACAACCTCGGGTCGGCGACCATGAACTTCGTCAAGCATTACGAAAACTGCTGCTGCGAGCGCTGCGTGAAGGTAGCGTACCTCGAGTAGCCATCGAGGACGCATTATTCGAACGGGAGAATGGTGAAAATCATAGCCGGCGAGTCGAGACAGCGCTCGAATTTATCCTTGATGACATTGGTGCTGACATTGATGAGCGTCTCGAGTTTTCATCGGACGTCCCGAGCAATAATTTTGAAATATTTGTCGATCCCGTAGAAACCGCCGCCGAAGAAGCAGAGGTCGACGGTGCCATCCTGCATTTCGAGGAACTGCTCTCTGACAGCAATGATCCGCTTCGCATGTACTACCGCGCGATCACCGAGCATTCTCTGTTAACGGCGGAACAGGAAATTGAGCTTGCGCAAAAGATGGACGAAGCTGTTTCCTGTGCCCTCGATGCCTTGGCAAGTTGGCCTCTTGGCCTGAACCATCTTCTCGGCGAGATCGACAAAGCGAATGCCGGCACCGCAAGTCTTTCAACCATCGTGAGCTTGGCTGGTAGCGATACTCGTGACGCCGATTCAAGCGCCGATAGCGATGAAAACGCCGATATCGAATCGGATTTTGACATCGGCCAAGGTGAAGATAACACGCTAACGAGCGGCGACGATGCGACACAGTTTGTCGACGACGTATTTGAAGTTTTTTCCAATATCCGGGAGCTGGTTACGGAGTCTTTACGTGCAGAGACGATCACGGTGGTTCGGTCTGAACTCGGGCGGCTACGATTGCGGCGACCATTCCTTATCAGCTTGGACAAAGTAGCGCTGGGCGACTGTCATCCCTCGGCATCGGCCTATCGGAGTTCCATCGCACGACTAATCCATTCTCGCAACCACATGGCGCAAGCCAACGTACGCTTGGTCATGGACATAGCTCGTCGCAGGCAGCATTCCGGGCTCGCGTTAGAAGATCTCATCCAAGAAGGAAACTTGGGCCTGCTCAAGGCAATTGATCGCTTTGATTGGCGTCGAGGATTTCGATTCTCGACAATGGCAACGTGGTGGATCAAGCAGCAGCTCAGTCGCGGGATATTCGACACTTCCTTGACGATCCGACTTCCGGTACATGTCCACGAAAAAGTGTCTCGCAGTAAATGGGAAATCGAATCGCGTGAGCGCATGCTCGGAAAACCGATCTCTTTGGCCGGAAAAGCGGCCATCTTCCACATGACGCCCGACAAGTACGAGCTGGTTGCCCGCGCACTTTCAGACCCATTGTCGATCACCGACGCAAAACGGGAAGGCTGGTTCGAATCCGAAGATGCCGATGAGCCCTTTGCCCGTCTGGCAGCATCCGAAGAGGCACAATTGGTTGACAAGTTGTTAGCAAAACTGAAGCCGAATGAAGCCGAGGTGCTTCGCTTGCGCTTCGGTATTCGAGTTAACGAGCATCGAACTTTAGAGCAGGTCGGAGAGATTTTCGGAGTAACGCGTGAACGCGTGCGTCAGATTGAATCGAAGGCGATGCGCAAGCTTTTATCTGCTCCCTACTACGACCCGCTCGCGAAAGCTGTCGGTCGAGCGCCACAGCAACGTCAGATAGCACCTGCCGAAGAGGAAATCCCAACCGGAGACAGTGCTGCTCCAACGAACACCACATCAGGTCACTCAAGCGAATCTTCGAGCGTATACGAAGCACAAACGAGAAGCGATGCGTCGTGCCGAGCTTTCGCGACCTCGGTACCAATATCCAACTCAGCCACCGATTCGATACCTAAATCCCTGCAGAGACTGCTCGATCTGGCTCACGAGCTTGGCGTATCAGTTTTACGGGATCCGAGCGGATCCGGCACAAACTTCGTATTCGGTGAGATCAAACAACAGAACATCAAGGCCCGCAAGCTAATCCGGAATCTGCTTGGAATGGGCTACACCTGGCAACCAGGAAAAGGCTATCGACAATGACCACGATACGACAGGCGCCCCCGCGAGCAGGCGCGATGCTTGAAGCCTTGCGGGGCATGGGTTATTCCACCGGCGCTGCAATTGCAGACATCGTGGACAACAGTGTTGCAGCAGGAGCCACCTGCGTGGACATTGAGTTCGTATGGGATGGTGCAGCCAGTCGCGTGGCCATACTCGACGACGGTCGCGGAATGGATGACTCCGAACTTGAGAGTGCCATGACACTTGGGGACAAAAGTCCGCTTGACTCACGAGATCCTGACGACCTCGGGCGGTTTGGTATGGGGCTCAAGACAGCTTCCTTCTCTCAGTGCCGAAGGCTGACCATCGCAAGTGCAAAAAATGGCACTCACACTTGTCTTAGGTGGGACCTCGATGAACTCACGCTGAAACCCGAAATCGGATGGGCCCTGCTCGAGGGGCCTGCTCCTGGATCCGAGACTTTCATTGCGAAAATGCTCGACCGCTCTCATGGTTGCCTGGTCCTCTGGGAGACGATGGACCGGATCGTAACCAAGGCATTTTCACCGGATCACTTTCTTGATCTGCTTGACGAAGTCGAGCAGCACTTGGCCATGGTCTTCCACCGCCTCATCGAGGGAGTGCGCCCGAAGCTACGATTGACGATCAACTCACGCCCCGTCATCGGTTGGGATCCGTTCATGTCCGGGCATCCTGCAAAACCATGGGAATCGCCAGTCGCAAAAATGCAGACGGACGCGGGCGTGATTACCGTGCAATGCCATGTGCTACCTCACAAGGATCGGCTCGGGTCCGACGAATTCGAACGCGATGGCGGTCCTGCAGGCTGGAGCGCTCAGCAAGGATTCTACGTGTACAGAAACGAACGCCTTCTTGCTGCTGGGGGGTGGCTCGGACTGGGGCAAGGTCGGGCCTGGAATCGAGAAGAAGCCTATCGTCTGGCGCGCATACGGATGGACATACCCAATACTGCTGACGCAGCTTGGAAGATTGATATCCGCAAATCAACAGCACGGCCGCCGGTGTCGTTGCGACCATGGCTGACCAAGCTTGCAGAGGATACGCGGGAAAGAGCGCGACGAGTTTTTGCCTTCCGGGCGGCACCACAAACCCGGACTGGTGTGGCACCGGTCGGTCTTGCCTGGAGAGCCGAGCACACAAAGGCCGGCGTGAAATATCGCATCGACGAGAAGCACCCGGCGGTCGCAGCCGTACTCGACGCCTGCAACGGGAATTTGGAACTCGTCCGGGCAATGCTTCGTGTAATTGAAGAGACGGTACCTGTTCAGCGCATCTGGCTCGATACGGCCGAGGCGAAGGACACCCCTCGCGGCGGCTTTTCCGGTGAACCAAGCAGGGAGGTGCAGAGGGTCTTATCCGTTTTATTCAGAGACATGGTCATCCGAAAGAACATGAGTGAGGAGCTCGCCAGAGCGACTCTGGCTACAACCGAACCATTTCAGGAATACGCAGCTCTAGTCACCACCTTGCAACTTCAAACCTGACAGAACGTGCCGACAACGGGGAAAAAATGAGCACTTCCGAATCTATTCAGACAAAGATAATCTCGATCGCTCAGATCCTGCTGCGTGACGCGCCAGAAGAAACAACGCGATCGCCCAGCGCAATTGCCGACAACGTGCGAATAGCGTCCACGATGATGAAGGTTGCGCCCGGCGACTATGACGAAGAAGCTGCTGTCGCCGAACTCATCCGCCGGTTTAGCCACTGGGTACCCAACGACTCCGCGTTGACCGACCCGACCGGCCACGAGGATTGGTTCCAGCCATCAATGAAGAAGGACTGGCGCTACTGGCAGCGCCTGCAACGTTACCTTGAACGCTCCCTCGCGGTGAATGTCGTCGAGGCTCTCGACCGTTCAACCGACGGAGTCATGGCGCAACTTGAAGATCCCAAGCGAGATGCACCATGGGACCGCCGAGGACTGGTCGTAGGCCATGTTCAATCTGGCAAGACCAGTAGCTACTCGGCTCTCATCTGTAAGGCTGCGGACGCTGGCTACAAAATCATCGTTGTCCTCGCCGGCATGCACAACAACCTGCGATCGCAAACGCAGATGCGTCTTGAGGAAGCGTTCTTAGGTTATGAGACTGCTCCGAATAGAGATCCAGGCAACCCAATCGGCGTCTTCTTTGAAGACCGGGATCCAAATATCCACCCAAATTGCGCCACTTCGCGAGATGAGAAGGGGGACTTTAATGGCGCCGCAGCAAAGAAATTTTCTGTCTCGCCGGAACAGCGACCTTGGCTATTCGTTGTCAAGAAGAACAAATCGGTGCTTGAGAAGTTGCTCAAATGGATGCGAAGCAACCATGTGGCAAATGCGACCGATCCACAAACTGGCCGACGAATTTCGACAAATCTTCCATTGCTCGTAATCGACGACGAAGCTGATAACGCCTCCATCGATACAGGGGAGCAAGAGTTTGACGAGAACGGCACTCCTGATCCAGAGCATGAACCGAAGGCGATCAATAGCCTCATCCGACAGATACTGGATACCTTCGCAAAATCCGCATACGTCGGATATACGGCCACACCCTTCGCCAACGTATTCATCCATCGCCGCGGTAAAACGAACGACGAGGGCGAGGATCTCTTTCCTCGCTCGTTCATTCGCAATCTAGCGGCGCCATCGAACTACGTGGGACCAACCCGCGTCTTTGGCATAACTGGTCCTGATGGCGTGCGTGCTGGTGGGCTCCCATTAGTACATGAGTTCAATGACCATGCGGATGCCGAAGGCGGCGGATGGATGCCGAGAAAGCACAATAAAGACCATTTACCGATGCATGGCGGCCAAGACGCCTTGCCACCATCACTCCGCGAGGCCATCTACTCGTTCTTGCTCGCATGTGCAGCTCGCGCGTGTCGCGGACAGAAGACGAAGCATTGTTCGATGCTGGTCCACGTCACGCGGCTCACGCTCGTGCAAAATCAGGTTCGACGGCAGATCGATGAATTTGTAAAACGAATCTCGCAGCGCTTGGCACGCAACGTCGATGCAGACGGACTTCTGGCCGAGCTTCATGATCTCTGGGAATCAGACTTCGTTTCGACCCATGACACAATCCAAGAAGCATTGACGGATGGCGATCGACCGACGGCGCTACCCTCGTGGGACGAAATCGCCTCCGCCCTTCCTGATACTGCCGCAGATATTGTCGTCAAAACAATTAATGGCTCTGTCAAGGATGCGCTCGACTATGTCGAAAAGGAAGCCACCGGCTTAAAGGTAATTGCCATTGGAGGAGACAAACTGGCGCGCGGTCTGACGTTGGAGGGTCTCACGACCAGCTACTTCGTTCGCACCACGAAAATGTATGACACGCTCATGCAAATGGGCCGCTGGTTCGGCTACAGACCTGGCTACCTCGATCTCTGCCGACTGTACACAACCAAAGATCTGATTCAGAGCTTCGGTCTGATCGCCGATGCCGCCGAGGAGTTACGACAGGAGTTTGACGCAATGGTGGCCGTGGGTGCCACCCCAGACAAGTATGGCCTCAAGGTAGCATCGCATCCCAGCCTGTTGGTAACGTCGCCGATGAAAATGAGAACGGCGCAGACAGTACGGCTCTCATATAGTGGCTCTCTCACGCAAACTATTGCATTTCCCGCAGACACGGAATCACTTCAGGGCAATCTCGACGCAGCAGACCGACTTATCACGAGTATGGGATCCCCCGCCAATTCCGAACTAGAGCAGATCCGTCCAGAAAAACCGGACAAATGGTCAAATTCCCTCCTCTGGAGAAACGTCTCTTCTGACGTGATCAAGACATTCCTGCGTGCCTATACAACAGCACCTGGCATTGAGCGTGCGAATGGAGCAGTGATGGCAGAGTTTGTCGATGAGATGAACAAGAAGTGCGAGCTGGATCTCTGGACAGTGGCGCTCGTTGCAGAGGGCAAGGACAACGAAGGAGATGGACCGTCTCACACATTTGCCAAACGCTTCACCGTGACAGCCATGCCAACGCGCACGCCAAAGGGGAATGCCAAAGGTCATTCGATTGGCGTTCTGACTGAATCGCACGACGAAGGAATCGACGTCGGAATTGATGAGTGGAACGCTGCTCTCGACGCTACCATCGATGCTTGGAAGAGAGACGGAAGCAAGGGCCGGCCTGAACCCTTACGTCCGAGTGGGCGCTCGCTGCGTGATCTCCGAGCAGCCAATCGATATGGTGCAAACCATCGCGGGCTGCTGCTACTTTATCCGCTATCACCGCTCAACCGTGAAGGGAAGAACATAATCAACGGATGGGACAAACCGATCATCGGATTTGCGGCCAGCTTCCCCTCAAGTGACCAGGAGGTGTCGGTCGAATATAAGGTCGACCATTTGCTATGGGAGGAGCAATATGGCTCTGCCGAGTAATCAGCTTACGCTCGCGTGGAGTTCACTAGCGGTATCTGACGACACTGCCGACGGTTGGCGCAGTATTGAGATATCGCCACCTGGGTCTGCACTGGTCCGAGCAGGTCGCCGCTTCCCCATTGGAACCGAGGCAATCCTCGTGCAGTTTTCCGCTTCCTCACTGCCAGCGACAGTCAAGCTTCCGGAAGGTGGCGGTTTTCTTGTCGAGCGAGCGTCGTTTATTGACGGTGTCACCTGGGTTGCTTTGACGCGGCGTGAGGCTGCCAGCCCCGACTTGTTTGCAGCCATGGCAAGTGATATCGCAACGGCCCTTTCAGCTTGTCCAGCGTCCGACGAAGCCAAGTCACTCGCGACGCTTCTGGGTCGGGTACGTGCGTGGCAGGAATTCATGCGCAGAGGCGGTGAACCTCTGGGCGCTGAAGCCGAACTTGGCCTCTTTGGCGAACTTTCATTGTTGCGCGCGATGTTTGACGAGGGCATCGACCCTACCGTGGCTTGCGAGGCATGGCGCGGCCCGCTTGGTGGCCTGCGTGATTTCGAGCTCGGCACTGGCGCCATCGAGGTCAAGAGCACACTATCGTCAACAGGGTTTCGAGCACGGGTTGGAAGCCTTGAACAACTGGACGATACGGAGCGCCAACCGCTGTTCGTCGCAGCAGTAAGACTTCGCCAGACGCAAAATGGTCGAACTCTGTCTGAGGCAGTAGAGATGGCGCGCGACATCATTGCAGGAGATTCGATAGCCGAGCGGTTGCTGTCGGAGCGGATCATTGCATCCGGTTACCGCGACGAGCATGCCGATAGCTATGTGCGTAGGTTCGAGGTAGTAGAAACTCGAGTCCTGCTCGTCGGACCAGGATTCCCGCGCCTAACACCACATTTGATGCCAGACGGCGTGGTACGCGCTTCATATGAAATAGATATCGATAAAGCGACCGCAGACGTGTTTGACTTACACCGCGCGCTTGTAGAAATGAAAGGAATCTGAATGGAACTTATCGACTTCTTGCACGAGACGCAGTCCGAAGTACGCGCTCAGATCGAGGGCGACCAGCCATTTCCGGAGAGTGCCTTCACTGAAATCGTGATGCAGCACATGGCCGACATCGGAATGACTGACGAGCCGCAACCGACCCATTTTTCCCGAAAGGTCGGCACGGCGAACGTGCGCCTGAGCGGCTACTCGATCTCCGACGAACAGGAGCAACTCGACCTGTTCGTGAGCCTCTATGAGGGAGTCGACGAGCTGACGTTTGTCCCGGACTCGGAAACCAAGACGGCAGTGGAGCAATGTCTTAGATTCCTCCAGCTTTGCGCCGAAGGCAAGCTCGCCAGCAAGCTTGATCAATCGGACGAGATTCGTATTCTGGCTGAGTTGATCCACGGTCTTTATGACGAACTGGAGCAGATTCGTATCTACGTCCTAACCGATCGTGTCGCAAGAACTCTGCAGTTCAAACCGCGAGAAATCGGTGGAAAAACCGTACATCTAGAAGTCATGGATATCGCACGGTTGCACCGTCACTGGTCTGAGGGCAAACCGCGCGATGAACTGATCGTCGACTTCAACGACGTTTGCGGCGGTCCGCTGCCATGCGTCTTCGTACCTGGAAACGGTGAGGACTACGATTATGCTTTGACCGCCGTACCCGGAGAGGCGCTGCGCATTCTTTACGAAAAGTATGGCGCGCGACTTCTCGAAGCCAACGTGCGCTCATTCCTCAGCGTCAAGGCAAAGGGCGTCAATGCGGGCATTCAGAATACGCTTAGGACGGCACCAAGTCGGTTCATGGCATATAACAATGGGATCGTGGTCGTTGCCGATGAAATGAGAGTTGGCGACGCGGGAGGAGGCGCTGCCGGCATCGCTTGGCTCAAAGGCCTTCAGGTAGTCAACGGCGGTCAGACCACCGCCTCGATCTACTTTGCAAAACGGAAGTACCCTGACACTGATCTTTCCCGCGTACGTGTCCCGGCAAAGATCATCGTTATGAAAACGCAAGATGCGGTGAAAGAAGAAGCACTTGTCTCGGACATCTCTCGGTTCGCGAACAGTCAGAACGCAGTGAAGCAATCAGACCTGTCCGCAAATAAACCGTTCCATGTCCAGGTCGAACGCCTGTCGCTGACCGTCTATTGTCCTGACGGACGCAGTCGCTGGTTCTATGAGCGCGCTGCGGGAAGCTACAACACCATGCTGGTCCGTGAGGGGACAACTGCAGCGAAACTGCGGGACCTCAAGGAGACAATGCCGCCAGCGCGGCGTATTACGAAAACAGATCTGGCCAAATACCTCAACGCGTGGGACAAGCGACCGGACATCGTAAGCCGCGGCTCGCAGAAGAACTTCGAACAATTCATGGCCAGTTTGTCAGCATCGGAAGGTGCTGAAATACCTTTGCCTGATGTCTCAGAGTACAAACGAATGATCGCAAAGGCGAAGCTGTTCAAGGACACGCAGAAGATGATGCGGTCAATGTTTCCGGCATTTCAGGCCAACATTGCAGCTTATACGTTCTCCTTGTTAGCCGATCGACTCGGCGACCGTATTGATCTTGATCGCGTCTGGGCAGCACAGGGTGGCTCGCAACAGTTGATGGATCAGATCGCTCGCTGGGCACGCGAGGTGGATGAGGTTCTGAATCGTACAGCAGGCGGCAAAATGGTTTCTGAATGGGCCAAAAGACCAGAGTGCAAAGACGCTGTTTTCTCTGCAACCTACTCGACACCTGACGAGTCAATCCCGGAGCTCAAGAGGGCTTAAGCGGCAGTCCATGCCAGAACTTGGACAGCGGGACGAGACAATCCCGCTGTCCGAAGCCGAATGGTGGCTGAACGGGCAATGAAGCCGTTGTACCGGAAAGTCGCCCAAATGGCATATCAGTCAGCAGAGGCCTCTTCGATGTGCGATACCCACGGAGCAGTCGCATGACCGATGTTGTCGATCCGGCGAAACGCAGTCAGATGATGTCGGGGATACGGGGGAGACACACCAAGCCGGAGCTGGTGGTTCGGCGAATGCTGCATGCCGCTGGTTTCCGCTACCGACTTCATCGACGAGACCTGCCGGGCACCCCCGATCTGGTACTACCCAAGCATCGAGCAGTGGTCATGGTTCATGGCTGTTTCTGGCACGTTCACGAGGGGTGCAGATTTGCCACTATACCTGCATCCAACAGCGAATTCTGGCGCGAGAAACTAGCCAGAAATCGCGAGAGAGATCGTCGACAGCTAGAGGCTTTGCAATCGCTCGGATGGCGCGTACTGGTTGTCTGGGAATGTTCGACAAGAACCGGTGAACTTCGAGATCGTCTTGAGCCGGAACTGATCCGATGGCTTAACGGTAACGAGGAGTTCGGAGAACTCCCCGCTACCCCAACGGATCGTCATCCAAGCTCGGTGAAAAGATCCCGTGCCAACCGCGGCTGACCGGCAGCTCGCTTGGGCCGCCGCAAGAAGCTTGCGACCGATTCACCCAGTTGCTCCGCCAGAAATGGCGGTACCGCATTGCCGACCTGGTGATACTGCTGTGTGCGAGTTCCTTCGAAAAAGTAATTGTCCGGAAACGTCTGAAGGCGTGCAGCCTCGCGGACGGTGAGACTACGACACTGCGAGGGATCGGGGTGGATATAGTAGTGCCCGTCTTTGGATATATGCGACACGATCGTGGTTGATGGTGTTCCGGAAATCTGCACTCTGAATCGATCGTCAAACGGCACGTTCTCTTCATCCACGTTGCGATGATTTGGCAGCAGTCCGGGAGGGAACATGTTCAGTTTTGGAGAGTACTGATATTCCTTTGCATAACATGAAGCAAACAGGTATCGATGCAGGTCGGAAACCATATGGCCGCGTGATTCGTGCTGACAAACACCACCGATGCGGGGGTCATGTATCCACGAAGCAAGGTTATCCGCAAGACCACGCGGAGCGCGCATGTCCCGTCGAATGAATCGGCCACCAACGCTGTTGAGGCGTTGAGCCTGAATTACCGCATCCGCCATCAGACTTTCGATGTTCGTACGGACGGGTGATCGCCAGCCTTTAAGAGTGGACTTTGCAGCCTTCAGTGCGCGAAGCCAGGCGTCTGCAGAATCTGACTCCTTCGACAGTTTGCTGCGCAACATGGGAAGGCCAGTGAGAATATCGCGCACACTCACCCGATCCTGACAACGATCGAGCAAGTCGTGAGGCTGCCCCGCCCGGTCGGAGCGAACCCCGAGCAAAATCACGCGATGCCGCATCTGAGGAACGCCAAAATCCTCCGCTCTGATGATGTATTCCTCTGGAGCCAGTCCACCCGGACGCGAGGCAGTCACGAATGAACGAATATCATAATGGACTCCAGGAGCCGGCTCGGAAATATCGTCATAAATACGTTCAAATATGCGCTGACCATTATGCGTGGACGTGAGCATCCCTTTCACGTTTTCCATTACGAAAACTGCTGGCTGAAAGTCGCGAATAATCCGCAGATATTCTCTGTAAAGAAAGTGCTTTGGATCGCTCTCGAACTCCGGATCAACGTTTCGACGACGAGATCTTCCCGCGAGTGAATATGCTTGGCACGGCGGGCCACCTATGAGTACCCAGTCATCGTGTCCATCAATGGCTCTTCTGATAAGTGAGTCGATCTCATCCTCTGGGGTCACGCCCAGTTCGAGGCAGTGTGCTTCTTGAGTAGCTGCCTCCAGCGCCGGCGCAACAGCTCGATCGTTAAAGAAGGTCCCGCGATCGATTTCGCCTCGAACATAGTCGTAGTATGCATCCGGAACGCGATCGTGTGCCAAAGCACGAAACAATGCCCGTAGCGTAAGCGTCTGATGAGCTACAGCGTCCTTTTCGATCGAGACCCGAATGTCAAACACGCGATTCCCGTCCGCGTCGCGTACGGCGGAAAAACCCTCGCCCAGACCTCCTGGGCCTGCGAACAGATCTACAACGGGAATGGTCATTTTGCTTGCTGAAGGAAAGTCCAGAATCGTGCCGAAACTTTACCAGGTCCGGGTCGAGCAGTCTCCTGTTTGTTGATATTTGGCGCCAATCAGGAGAGTGCGGAGGTATTGTCTGGCAACCCCATCCCCGCCGTCACTATGCCGTTCGGCCAATCCGCGTTTCCCAGCAATTTTTAGGTATAGGATCCGGTAGACTCGATTCGCAGCGCTGCAAAAAAGCGCGGGCCGCATGGGCTGCCACCCATACGACCCGCTGACCACCACCAACTCAACCAAGGAGTTGACCATGGCTGACGCCAATCATAAGTCACGTCCAAAGAAGCGCAAACAGCAGAACCCGAACACCGTGCTTGCGATGATCCTCCGCAGTACGCCTGACCGCCCCAAGAGAGGCTGGCCGTACCTGCCATGGATGAGCGTCATCGATGCGCACTTCAAGCTGTTCGGATTCGAACCGGGTGACCGCGTCTATCTCGACATCAACCACGTCACCCGAAAAATCACCATCACGCCTGACTACAGCCAGCTTGCGCTGCGAGAGCAGCCCTACCATCAGCATCCCGAGCCAGAACAGTCAGCGTAACGAGCGAGGGCCGCTTGCGCGGCCCTTGCCTCCTCGATCGTTGGCTCAACGCGAAGCGGCTCCCTTCAGTCGGACTTCGGATATCCTGCAGGCGGCCTTCGGCTGGGAAGACACCCACCTCTGCACGATTTCCTGATCGACGGCATGACCTACGCCATGTTCGAGGTCGATGACATTGGCAATACCTCATCCCCCGGGTCACCACCTCGGACGTCACACCGATTTTCGACGGCCATCGTTAGCAACTGTCACAACCGAAAGTAGCCTTACTCGGTACGTTGCCGATATCAACTCACGCTCCGATACCACGCGGATATTCTTCCTGCCGATCCTGCTCATCATTCGCCAGCGCTTCTCATCCCGCACTAAACACGCCCCACCCTCCGACGTCCTCACTGGGTTTCGAGAGCCCACTGACGAGTTTTTGACGTTTTCGTCATACATTTGGTTTACAGTAGCCCCGACGCAATCCCGAAAGACGGAAACAACAACATGGATGCATTCATTGTCGAGGGCGACACCACCGATCATGGCGGGCGCGTGGTCGGCTGCGCATCGACGACCAACGTCGATGGCAAAGCGATGGCGCGCGTGGGCGATATGGTCACGTGCCCACGTTGCGGCGGTATCTATCCAATCGTCACCAGCAAAAATCCGGGCTTCAATCTGCAAGGCCGAGCGGCCGCATTCGACGGCGACAAGACCGCGTGTGGCGCATCGCTGATCTCGTCGCAGGCGCTTGCTCGAGCGCGCGTACCGATGGGTCCTGGCGGAACCGGCGGAAAGACCGCGACGCATGAGGCGGCTACCAACTCGGCGGAATCGTATCGCGGGCGCTTTCAGGTGCTCGACGAAGTAACGGGCAAGCCGGTCCCCAACCATCCCTATTCCCTGGAAACGGCGGATGGCCGAACGCTGAAGGGCACAACGGACGCCGAGGGCTACACGCAGTGGCATGAAGCAGATTCGCCCGCTTCGCTGCGCTTTGGCTCTGATGCGTCGGGCGAAGGGGCCCCGGCATGAGTGGCTACGGATCGAGCAGCGCCCCGGGCGGAATGACGCCCAAAGGTACGACCACACCCGTTCGCTTGAAGCCTTTGACGCTCGACCCGCTCGACAGGCAGGTCATCTGCAAAGCAATCTGTGTCTGCAACCGCTCGCCCGACAAGAGCGAGTCCGAGGCCAAGCTTAAACAGCAGTGCGTCTCGCGCAATTTGCGCGACCTCGACAAGGACATGGGTTGGATGAGCCCGTATAAGGCCGAGGTCAACTACAACATGGACACCACCCCGCCGACGCCTGTGATGCGCTCGGCGACGCCGCTGGAGCCGCACCCATATCTGCCGGGATGGCTGCAGAAGTATTGGCCCGGAGGGATCGAAGAATATCCACGTGGAACGATGCGCCGACCGGATGTCGTCATCGTGAAAGATCCAAGCCGGCCGCCGACGCAAGACAACATCAAGAGCGTCGTCGAAATCAAATTCCCGCCGCAGAAGCGCGACCCTGAACAGGAAGAAGACTTTCGGTTGATCGCCGGCTCACGCGAGAAGCTCGAAGTGATGGGTCCAGAGGACTGCGACTGTTCGGAAAACGACGGCAACGAAAGTCCGGTGCGGGTTGCGGCAGAAAAGCTCTCGGAACTTGCCCGCTCTCTGCGTAATTTGATCGGCAAGGGGCCTCCGAAGATCCCTGGCTTCGGTGGGCTGCCGCCTCCGCCGCCGATCTTTGTTCCATAATTTGCATTGCCATAGTGCCTCGTCTGCGACTCTGGCGCCGGCACGAGCATGCGAGCCAAGCCCGGATTTCCGCCTCCGACCTTCGGGCCAAATGCCTCGAATTGAACAGAACCCATGGACAAGAATTTCATCAATTGGGCCAAGGTGAATCAAGACCAGGCCCTCATCGCCAACGGCTTGCTCGAGCCTCGCTATGCAACTGGCGGCATCGGTGCCGCGTTCGTTGTGCGAGCGGCGCTCTACTTTGAACGCGCTTTCGACTTGGGCGTGCGCGTGGCGATCGCCGAATGCCTCGACGACTATCTCAAGACCGCGCCCGACAAGCTGACGTTCGTCTGGCACAACGGCAAGGCCGCGCAGACTTTCAAAAAAGCGAAGCCGTTGCGCGAGCTCGCTGCTTCGTTGTCGCCGGAAGAGCGCTTCGACTTCGACTACGTCGGTGGCAAGGAAGCCACGGATGCGAGCCTCTATCAGTTTTCCGTCGTCGGGTTGCGGCAGAGACAAGAGAAGACGGGCAACCGAGGATTCAATACGCTATCGTTCTCCTGGCCGTTGGTCGACGTGCAAGAGAATCCGGGCGCGTTCGTGAAACTCTTTTTCGACGCCGCGGCGCGGCTCAACGCGGCTCACGGGCATGCAGGCTTCGCGGTCAATCTGTCGCCGACGGCGGTCAACGAGAACGAGCCGACGGAGTATTGGATTTCACGCATGATGCCCGGCCTCGATGTGGGGGCACCGGGTGATCTGGCAACGCGCCAGCTCAAAGGAAAAGTCAAAACCGTCGATTGGCTGACTGCCATCGACAAATCGATGCTCGACACCGTCGGTGGGCTCTCCGCGCTACGCTCGGAACTGCCTCCGGATTGGTTTGCGATTGGCGACTACGGCACCGGAATAGTCATTCGCGCGGGCGAACTGCCAGACTCAGGCGCGTCGAACGATGAGGGACAACCTCCCGTCGTGCCGCCTGCCTACATCATCCTCGATCACGCATTGCGCGCGATCCGCGCAGACTCGCTCGACGCTTTGCAGCATGGAACGGTGAATGGCGGAGCACCGACTTACAACACGGCCACGTCTACGGCCGAGTGGCTCCGTCGCTTTGAAGTGAGCGACGACGAACTGCTGGGTGCGAAAGCCGCGGTGCTTGACACGTCGCCCTTGCCGGCCGAAAACGCTATCCCCAATCGGGTTTAGGTCGCCGGACCTGCGTCAAGCAGCCGATGATCGTTTCAAATGGGCAGAGGGCCGCGACCATCCTCGAGTACGGGTTGACTCACCGTCGATGGCGCCTTGGTGGTCTTGCAGTGGCGTAGCGTCGGCCTGGGGTAAACGGACAGCAGATCGTGCTGACGCAGGGAAGTTACAGCGGGGTAAGGTCAAGGTCAGCCTCGCAGTGGCGTAGCGTCGGCCAGGGGAGACGGACAGCAGAGGCGGCCCCGGCATGGCTGCCGGGGCAGCAACTGCGCGCGGCCAGGCGAGTGTGGCCGGTCGAGGAGGAGAAGGAGGCGGCGGAACGAACACGGCGGGCCCGCCATGTCAGCAGCATGCCTTTCCGCCGCGCCAATGCAAAAACCCCCGCCTTTACGGGCGGGGGTTTC
>NZ_JBSAXC010000112.1:0-206 GCF_053427725.1 Burkholderia sp. PU8-34 | reverse complement strand
TCTTTTGCATGCGTTTGCGCCATGTAGACGACCGGCGCCAGCACTTGCGTCGTACTGCCGTCCGGCAACGTGACGGTCTGATTGACCAGCCACACGATATCGCTCGTCAGCACGTCCATTTGCGCGGCTGTCAGTGCGATTCCGGGCATCAAGCCGAATGCTTTCGCGTAGTTCGCGCCGTTCGTCATCAGCGCCCGATATTCGTC
>NZ_JBSAXC010000111.1:0-212 GCF_053427725.1 Burkholderia sp. PU8-34 | reverse complement strand
GCCGTCGGGCCTGTCGAACGGCACGCATGCGCTGACGGTGACGGCGATGGACCCGGCCGGCAACACGAGCGTGGCGTCGGCGGGTTTCGACGTGACGATCGGGACGGTGGCACCGCCGAACCCTGTCGCGCAGGCGATCCTGGACCAGATGGGGCGCGACAGCGGGAGCTTCGATTTCGACCGATTGACGAACGACGGAACGGCGGGGCGCA
>NZ_JBSAXC010000110.1:0-212 GCF_053427725.1 Burkholderia sp. PU8-34 | reverse complement strand
GCCAGCGCGTTCATTTCCGGGTTCAGGCCGAGACGCACGCGCGAGAACACCACGAGCGGCAGCGTCGTCGAGCCGGGGCCGGACAGGAACGCCGACAGCACGAGGTCGTCGATCGACAGCGTGAACGACAGCAGCCAGCCCGACAGCAGCGCCTGCGAGATCAGCGGCAGCGTCACCACGAAGAACACCTTCAGCGGCGTCGCGCCGAGATC
>NZ_JBSAXC010000011.1:0-214576 GCF_053427725.1 Burkholderia sp. PU8-34 | reverse complement strand
AGCTCACCGCAGGTTTCGGCACGCTCGATCTCGGCCTGAAGAAAGTCAAGGGCACGCCGAGCCGGTTTAAACACGCAGAGCTAATCGACATTTCGAATGTTGATGTAAGCGGCAAGGTCGCCTCACGAGACTCACAGCGCATTGTGAGCAACATCGCCAACCAGCTCTGGCACAGCGACAGCTCATTTCAACGCCCGGCCGCACGCTACTCGATGCTGTCCGCTATTGCCGTAACGTCCCACGGAGGCGAAACGGAATTTTGTGACCTGCGCGCCGCATACGACGCACTACCGTCCGACTTGAAAGCTGAAATCGAAGACCTGGAAGCCGAACACTACGCACTGCATTCGCGCTTTTTACTGGGCGACGCTGAATATAGCGAAGCACAACGCAACATGCTTCCGCCAGTCCGATGGCCGATCGTACGCACTCACCCTGGGTCAAAGCGAAAGCTGCTTTTTATCGGGGCACATGCGAGCCACGTCGTCGACCAAACGATCCCGGAAGGACGGATGTTGCTATTGCAATTGCTTGAACACGCGACGCAACGCGAATTCGTCTACACGCACCGCTGGCAAGTCGGCGACTTGGTGATGTGGGATAACAGAAGCACGCTGCATCGGGGGCGCCGCTACGACCTAGCGACTCGGCGCGAGATGCGCCGAACAACAACCATCGACCTCGATACTGCCATTGCAGATCAAGTCACCGAACAGCCCGCGTAGAGTTGATGACACGCTGACGAGACGAACGAACAACCGGAGGCCCTCCCCAGCGCCTCAAGATGCAACCGGGTCCACATCGCAACAATTCGAGCCATGGAGAGACACAGATGACGTACCCGACAGCCCAACATGCGCAGCACAATAGCGATCCTATGCCGACAAGCGCTGAGCTCGACAAAGTTGTTAGAAAGATCGGTCGCAGATTTATGTGGTTCTTAGTGGCGCTGTATTTCTTTGCAATCGTGGATCGCGGCAATGTTTCGTTTGCCGCCCTCACGATGAACAAGACAATAGGGCTAAGCGCACAAGCGTTCGGTATCGGCGTGGGACTGATGTTCGTTACCTACGCCGCATTTGAAGTGCCGAGCAATCTAACCTTAGCGAAGATCGGTGCTCGGGCGACACTCTCGCGCATTGCTATCCTCTGGGGTGGTGTCACCATGCTGATGGCTTGCGTCGTTGGCCCGATCAGTTTCTGGCTGCTGCGCGCCGCACTGGGCGCAGCCGAATCAGGGCTGTTCCCTGGTGTCATGCTGTACTTGAGCCTCTGGTTTCCCTCCGCGTATCGCGGTCGCTACAACGCAATGT
The DNA here is from genome assembly GCF_053427725.1 of Burkholderia sp. PU8-34. Taxonomy (NCBI): domain Bacteria; kingdom Pseudomonadati; phylum Pseudomonadota; class Betaproteobacteria; order Burkholderiales; family Burkholderiaceae; genus Burkholderia; species Burkholderia sp. PU8-34. The sequence goes on along the minus strand of NZ_JBSAXC010000011.1, from coordinate 213,263 downwards.
TCAACCTAGCGCCAGCGCTCGGCTATGTCGCATCTGCCTTAATCTCGGGCAGAGTCCTCGCACTTGACGGATCATGGGGGATCGCCGGCTGGCAGTGGCTGTTTTTACTGGAAGGCGCGCCCGCTGTCGCGCTTGGCATCGTCGGCCTCAAGTTTTTGACGAACCAACCTCAAGATGCACACTGGCTGTCAATTGGAGAACGCAAGGTATTGCTCGCAACGCTTGCGTCGGACCGTACCACGCACAATTCAGTTCAATCGCATGGGATCTTGCGTGCGTTAACGAACCCGATCGTATTAATGATGGGGTTATGCAACCTACTGTTGTTCTGCGGACTGACCTCGCTTCAATACTGGCTACCTCAGATCATTCGCGAATTCCACGTGCCTTTAGAGAAGGTTGGCCTACTTTCAGCGATTCCGCCTACTGTCGGCTTGATCGGTATGCTCATCTTCGCTCGCTGGTCGGACCGCCGGCGGAATCGCTTCATCCATACGGCCGTCGCATTTATGTTATCAGCCGCCGGATTCGCACTGATCGCCATTTCAACTGAACTCACCGCAATCATTATCGGATTTGTAATTGCCAGCGTTGGAGTGTTCTCGACGCAAGCAATTTTTTGGACGATACCTCAATCGTTCTTGCATCGCGACATTTCTGCCGGGACAATGGGCGCGATCGGCATGATGGGAAGCGTCGGCGGCGCAGCGATGCCCATGGTCATGGGGCACATTAAGGAGATAGCCCATTCGTTTTCCCCGGGGTTTTTTACCGTTGCGCTCATTTGCATGACCGGCGCGGCCGTTGTGTTGCTTCTCGGTAGGCTTATGAGTACACGGCACACATTACTCACCCCAGTGCGCGAAACGATATAATTCCATGCGGGGCAAGCTGCGTAAGATTGCGCCCATGCTGCGGTAAACTGCGACATTCTTCTCGACTAGGTATACGTGATGGTTTCCAGCACATCCCATCAAGAAGCACAGGCAAAGCTTGGAGGCGATGACGAGGTGTCGGCCCTCGCTAGAGGGCTCAGTGTACTTGAGAAAGTAATTTCAGCGGCTCAACCACTTACAATTAAGGAGTTGTCGGACGAAACCGGGATACCTCGCCCGACTGTCGCCCGAATTACATCGACCCTCGTTAGCGCCGGTTACCTTCGGCAGCTACCCAGCAAGGACCGCTTTGTCTCAACGACTGCGATCCTGGAACTGGGCAATGCCTTCCTCAACAATTTTGATATGCGTCAGGTAGTGCGACCGCACCTGCATGAGCTGGCCGACAGTTCGGGCGCATCGGTCCATCTGTGTATTCGAAACCGACTCGACATGGTCGTAATCGAGTCGGTACGACCGTCGGTTGGTGTAGTAACGATTCGACTCGGGCTTGGCGATCGCCTCAATATTGCGACATCCGCAATCGGACGTGCCTATCTTGCGAATCTTATCGAAGACGAACGTGAAGCATTGATCGAAGCAATCCGCGTGTCGGGTAGCGCCGAAGGCATCAATATTCGTACGGTCGCAACAAACGCGGTCAAAGATTTAAAGCGCGACGGTTATGTAAGCGCGTTTGGTGATTGGAACGGCGACGTGAACGCTATTGCAGTACCTGTGCGCTCGCCAGCCGGCGAGCGCTTTGCCGTCAACTGTGGAGGCCCTGCGTTTCTGTTTACACGCGAAGTATTGATTGACGAAATTGCGCCTCGCCTTCTTGAGACTTTACGACGCATCGAGGCCGACACGGGGCGTATCGTGCTTGGTGAGCCGCCGTGTGATGCCAAGGCATAGTCATCGGACCGGAGCGGCGTTGCCACATGCCCCATGTGAATAGCCCCCGCCGATAGCCTAGCACTGCGTTTAGCCGATCTGACTTCTAAGGCCATGCTCGTACAGCCTTAGTAATTCCGAAAAGACGTCCATTGCCGGCGGCACATCGCGTAACGGTGACAGCACCCGATTAGCAGACTCTATAGACGCGGCAAGCGCCCTATCTGTCATTTTCTTCCCATGATCGGTAAGCTGCACGAGGAAACCTCGACGATCCACAGGATCCGGGATGCGTTGCGCCAAATTCTGCTTGACGAGTTGATCGATCCGATACGTTACGGTACCTGAGGTGACTGCAGTCTCATGCAGAATTTCCGTCGGGCGCATGCTGTAAGGTGGGCCACCACGACGAAGCGCAAACAATAGGAGCATCTCGTTCGGCTTCACCCCTAACTCCTCGCATGCATGCGCAAGCAACTCATCGAGCGCCATGGCGAGGCGCCGAACCCGCAGCGAAATCTCGAAAGGATGTAGCTCAAGCCCCGGCAATTCACGCGCCCAAAGATTGACCAACTCATCTGAACTAACTCGAGCAGAGTTGTGCGACGTCTCGACAACGCACCCCTCATTCAATGATCTTAGGTCGTCTAGCAAAGAACGGCCTTTCTTGGTCAGTCGAGGTGCACGCAAAGCTGTCACTTCAGCAGCTTCTGAACACGCGCCATCCTTCGGCCCATCTCCCGCCGTTCCGCGCAACCGCCGTGAAGCCGTCGATCGCCCATACACACCAGCACCATCGACATCAGTCGACCTCTTCCGCCCGCTAACCATATGATTCCCTGTTACAGGTTCCTCGTATCTGCATCCGAATTTTGCCTCATCCGGTTCCGTCCCGCCGCGCGGAATCATACCTAGCCGCAATTGAAAATCTGGACGAGCGTTCCATTCTATGCAAATTCGATATGATATGGTGGCTCTGGCCGGCCAGGATCTGTACTTTGCGTCAAGACTGACCTCGCGGGAGCACATGGCCAGACCGAACGCCTCACCTTAGACAGTAAATTGTAATGCTTTGGCGGATCAATTTTGGTACATCCCGAGGCATCTGACCTTAACCCGCCGAATAATTGCGTAGCCGCACTCCCTCCCGGGAACGCGGCCCCCGAAGAACGCAGCATGCGACTTTCGCCGCACTGCGCTCCAGCACTGGATTAAGCGTCGCACAGACGCCGGTCTCGCTAACCGCGCGAGCCCTTCGCAAGTGTCACGATGTCGATTCACCTCATTGTCGAGACGAAGGGCGCTGAACCGTAGCAGTACCGGTCTCTCACAAGCTTCCCCTCAATGAATCTCTAACGCGGACCTGCGACAACTGCACCACGAACCGAGTTGTAGTCGGTTCGCTCTTTGACAGCTCGCGCACTGCATCTCGCCGTGTGCGCGGCCCCGTTTTACCTTGCGTTGCACATTCCGCTTGCATTTAGAACGTTGTCCACCTGAATCAGGTTGGGGCGCCGTCCTCGTTGCCGCAATTGCTCGAGCGCACGGGCCACGCGAACACCCGTCAGCGAGAAGTCGACTTCGATGTGTGGGCACTCCCGGTTCCACGTGTCGATGATGGCCAACATACAAACGAGCCGGCCATTCGCAAGCACATCCGCGACAAGTCCATTGTCCAGCTCTCGTCCGCGCCATTGGGCGTCGGCATCACGACACGCAGATGGCTCGGACGCTTCTTTCTCCGCTTCAAGCGAAGCGGCTGGCCTTCTTCGCGGGATAGCCGTTCGGTCCGTTTGTGGTTCTGAACCAATCCGTCTCGACGCAGCAGAACGTGGAGGCGCAGCGAACCAAACCGTGGCCGCTCCTGTGCCAGCTCGCGCAGACGGTGCCGAACTGCATGGTTGACATCTGCCGGCGCCGGTCGCCGAAACGTCCGTCGATTCAGTCCGACGAGCGCGCACGCCCATTACGGAAAACACCACCGCATCTGCCAGCACACGACTATTTCTGCATTCCCTCACGCAAGAACTTATCGATTATTGATACGGTTTCAGATGGACTTTCTTCCATCAACCAGTGCCCCGCATTCGGCACAACCGATTCCTGGACGTTAGTCGCTGCATTCCTCATCACCGCCGCCATATTTGCGCCGAACGATTTCTCCCCACCTATTGCGAGAACAGGCATACCGAGCTTTGTCTTGGAAAACACCAAATTGTCCGAAACATCTTTAGAATCAATCGAATTAAATTGAGCAAATGCCGCATGCATCGCACCGGGACGCGCATAAATTTTTGCATAATATGCACGCGTCTCCCCGTCAATCTTTGCCGGGTTTCCTGCGAAATCGTTCCAGAATCGATCAAGATATATTCTTTCCCGGCCTGCCACCAACCGTTCGCAGTCGGGGCCGCCAAAATTGAAATGCCACAATTTCGGACTGCGCACGATCTGATCCCATGGGGGGATCCCAGGGATTGGCGCATCCATTACAACCAGTTTATCTACCTTGTCCGGGTAACTGGCCGCATACGCGTACGCAACCATTGTGCCAATGTCATGGCCGACGACTGCGGCATGATCGACCCCCAGCGTTGTCAATACCTCTCTGATGTCCGTCGCCTGCGATTTCTTATCATATCCACCAGGCGGCTTCGACGACAGTCCCATTCCACGAAGATCCGGCACAATCACCGTATGATCTTTGGCCAGCTTCGCAGCAAGCGGCCCCCACATGACACCAGTGTCGCCAAAGCCGTGGATAAGAACCACGGCAGGACCAGCTCCACCAGAACGAACAAAAATCTTTGCACCGTCAGACACCGAAACAACGCGCTCTTTGAATCCGATAGGTAAAGACGGTTTTGCTGAAAATGCGGGGATACTGGAAACGAGCACACCGATTCCGACTGCAATAATTTTGTACAGTATCTTCATCGCGCACCTCAATTCTCGTTATGATCAATCAGCCATACTTAACAAGAGAAATTCAATTTCAAATGCCGATCGCACATCCATCAAAATAATACACTTGCACTCGCATACGTCGCCCCGCTCACTCAACACTCTCAAGCAACACAACGCCAACTCGAACTGCCATCGATTCGCCATCGTCAAATAAACCTACACGAACCGATTTCTACCGAGATAGCACGTCTACTGGGGTTTGACAACGACATCCGAAACTCAAATAACCAAGGTCATCCGACCGACCTCTGCCACCGCGATGCCAACCCCGGATTAAAACAAATCTCCGATGCCAAAATACTAGACATCCACCTCGGAAAAATCAATGAGGCACTTCCCATCGCCCCACGAATGCCCACGCGACGACTATGCACCATGACAAAATAGTACCGCATGGTTGCGTCTGCGTCGGCGCTTGCCGACCTTGATCGAATTTCGCGATGCGTGATCCCTCAGTGTCAGTTGCGATGCAGCACATTTCGAAATCCTATAACTAAATCAGGCAATTTCCGCTTTTAGTCCGTACTCGTAGTACTTGAGGAGCTCACAAAACACTTCCATTGCAAAGGGCGCCTTCTTCAGCGACTCTAGTGCACGTTCGGCGGACTGAATCGAAACTTCAAGCGCCCTATCGGTTATCTCTCTCCCGTGACTAGTGAGTTGCACGAGAAAGCCTCGACGATCGACCGGGTCTGGAATGCGATCAGCCAGATTGCGCTTAACAAGCTGATCAATTCGATATGTCACAGTGCCAGACGTCACTGCTGTTTCTCGCAGAATTTCCGTCGGCCGCATGCTGTACGGTGGGCCACCTCGACGTAGCGCAAACAGCAGCAGCATTTCGCTTGACTTGACACCTAGGCACTCGCAAGCATGCGCCAGCGCCTCGTCAAGTGCCATAGCGAGGCGCCGAACACGGAGTGAAATTTCAAACGGATCCGAGTAACGTCCAGGTAACTCGTCTTTCCACATCCGAATGAGTTTTTCCGAATTATCCAGCACCGCGTCATGTCGGACCTCGATGTGATAGCGCTCGTTTAGCCCCTTAATCGTGTCAAGCACGCTATTCGTCGACGCCATAGGCTGCAGTGGCCGCCCTTTCTTACGTGTAGCACATTCGCTACTGATCGAGTGCTTCTGGTCGATTGGCATGGGATGGCTTGCCGGATGATTTATCAGATTCGTCACCTTGCGCGATAAAACTCACGAGGCAACGATTTTTATAGCTCTGCGCGGCGCAATGTATCTCCCATGGCGAGCGAAAACTCTACACCATCCCGGTTCCCATATAGGACAGAATTTTCGCTCACCTAACCTTCGTTTTAAGTACAAAAACACCAATGCCAAACTAATCTATCGACTTCTTTGCATGCCAGTCCATACCATCACGAGCAGCAGACCAACGAGGACCCAGCATGTACCGGCCGTCATGGACAGCGCCTCGCCAATAGCACTAGGCGCGCTCCCGAGCCGACTTCCAAACGACGCAACCATCGACGGTCCGACTCCGAGGCCCACGAGATTCAAGCAAAGGAAACACATCGCAGACATCTTCCCTATCATTCGCCCAGGCGCAATTTGGGCCAGAATGACGGCAAGTGCGAGTTGCACGCCCATTGAGGCGAAAATCGTCGTTCCAAGACAGACCCACGTGATGGACGGCCAAAGTGCAAGGGGAGCTACTGCCGTCGGTACCGCCACCACCATGCATGCCATTCCTGCATATAGTGGGATTTTGTTCGCATGACCGTCCTTCGCAAGGCGATCGAAATAGGGCGAAAACAAAACGGCGGCGAGCGGTGCGAGACACATCGTAATAAAACCATACTTTGGACCAACGACCGTCGCTGGCACCTGCCATACGCGTGAGATTGCCGTGGGGACCCAAGCGCCGTATGAATAGATACAAATTCCCCAGACTGCATACACTGCAAACAGCGGGAAGTAAATCCGACGCTTCGCATTGGCATGTCTCAGTACGTCGGCGATTCGAGGTGATTCACCTACGGCGGCGGGACGCCGCGCCGGCTCACGGATCATCAAACCGAGTGCCGCAATCGGGAAACCTGCCGCACCGATTACCATCAAGACATACTGCCACGTCGAGAATCCAGCTAGCACCGGGAACTGTCCGTGATTCATTCCATCAAACATATTGGACAACGAGCCGGCAACAACGAGTGCCGCTCCCGTTCCAATCGATGAGCCAAATAAATAGACACCGTATGCTCGGCCTCGCCGATTTTCTGGGAAGGTGTCCTTGATCAACGAATATGCGGCTGGCGTCAGCACGGCCTCGCCGAATCCAACGCCCATACGCCCGACAAATAGGACCGTGGCGTCGTGAGCAAAACCGCTGAGAACGGTCATTGTCGACCAAATCACGACTCCAGCGATCAGCAAATTTCGTCGATTATAGTTGTCGATCAGATATCCGAACGGCAAACCAACACTGCTATAGAAAACCCCAAACGCCGTGCCCAGCAACAGGCCGATCTGCGTATCCGTTAAATGGAGGTCATGCTTGATAGGGCCAACCAACACCGTCAGGGAGTAACGGTCGATGAATGATAGCAGGATCATCAGCGCCAGGATCGCCACCATGGACCAAGCGCGACTCTGCCCGTATGCGAAGCCATCCTCGATAGTAGAAGGTATCGCTTCAACTTCCGACGAAATCGACGTCGTCATTGTTCAATTCTCCTCATGTCCAATCAGCGGCCGATTTCGATATGCACCTTGACATCGCGTGGCGCAGCCCGACCGGAAACCATCGTTGACAATGTGTCGACCGCGCTATCCATAGGCACTTCACGCACCCAGGACGTGTCGAGACCTGCTGCCATACGGGTCGCTTCAACAAACTCAGCTTCGGTATATGCGAACGCGCCTCGCACGACGCGCTCCCCACCAATGATCAAGCCCGCCGGCACAGAAAGGAGTTCGGCGTGCAAGCCGATCAACACTGCGGTTCCACCTGGTCGCAACAAGCCGACCGCCTGCTTGCGGGTTTCATCGGTGCCGACGGCATCGAGAATGCAATCAAAGGTACCGGCGGGCTGGTTTCCGACGGACGTAGCTCCTAACGCCATCGCGTACTCGAGGCGCTCACCGACGACATCGGTCACGATAATCTCCGCAACCCCGGCCGCTTTAAGCACCGCAATCGCGCACAACCCAATCGCGCCTGCGCCCAAAACCGCAACCCTAGTGCTCCCCTGCGGAGCCAAACGCCAAGCGTGCAACGCAGTAGCCAAAGGATCGGCCAGCGCGGCTTGGGCCGCTGTAAGGCCATCCGCCGACACGAGGTTACGAGCCGGCACCGCAATACGCTCGGCAAATGCTCCAGCTCGATGCACGCCCAATACGGCACGATTCATGCACAAATGAGTCGTACCCTTTGCGCAAACTTCACATTGCATGCAGCCCACGATTGGGTTGCCTACCACTAACGTACCGTCATCGATGCGTCGCCCAACAAACTCGTGACCCAGTACAACTCCTGGATTCAGTTTTGGACGGCCGCGTGCAAGCGCACCGATATCGGTACCACAGATACCCGCTCGTACGACGTCGACAAGTACCTCATCTGCCTTTGCCTCCGGCAGATTGATATCGACGAGTGCTGTGTCGGACCCACCGGCGTAAATGATTGCTTTCATTTTTTTATCCCTCATGCGGCTTTATTAACAGGGCGTCGTTTGCTGAACTCGGGGTAGCGCAGTGTAAGCGCGCCGCCTTCCACGTACAACGTACTCCCCGTGATATACGAGGCGTCATCGGACACGAGGAAAGCAACGGCCGCCGCAAGCTCGTCAGGCCTGCCAGGGCGTTTCATCAGGATATTTTCGACAAACGCCTCACGAGCCCCAGGAATCGCCAATAGACGATCAACCATCGGAGTACTAGTGAGCCCCGGTCCAATGCCGACAACGCGGATACCGTGTTCAGCCAATTCCATCGCTGCCACCTGTGTCAACATGACGACACCTGCCTTGGCTGCGCAATACGCACCGAGACCTTCTGCGGGCTGCTGGGCGTTGGTCGAGGCAAAATTGGCAATTACTCCGCCGCTGCCCTGAGCAATCATTTGTCGAGCCTGGGTCTTGCAGGCAATGAATACACCGGCAAGATTGATGTCCTGGATGCGACGAAACTGCTCCAGCGATTGCTCCACGATCGGCACCATCGCACCGATGCCTGCGGCGTTAATTCCAATGTCTAGACGGCCAAACACATGCACAGCATGCTCGACGGCAGCAGCCATACCAGCTTCATCAGTTACGTCAGCGCAGAATGCAGTCGCGCTCGCACCAATTTCTTTGGCCGCCGCATGTGCATTGGCTTCATTCTGGTCCACAATCACTACGGAGGCACCTTCGCTCACCAAGCGACGAGCACTCGCGAACCCCATGCCGGACGCGCCCCCCGTAATCAGAGCGACCCGGCCAGTCAAACGCTTCGATTGTTCCATGTCAGATCTCCAGAATGTCGGCGTAGGGAACACGTGCTTTGCCATTCGGCCCAACAAGCCCTTCAGCAGCCAGGCCAAGCAAACGCCGGGTTACCGGTGCGATAGCCGTAGCATCCGTCGCGACGTTGATGCACGCCGGCCTGCGTGACTCAAGCGCCCTCTCGATAGCAGGTCCAAGATCTTCCAAGCGCTCCACAAACTCGCCATACGCGCCAAAACCTGCTGCCGCTTGGTCGTAACGCGTTCGCAATAGCTCCGACACCATACGATTTCCCGCGCCAAATGCGAGGTCTTGGCCGTGCGCCGACATGCCCCATTGCGCATCGTTATTGACGATTACAACGATCGGCAAGTTGTGCCGCACCATAGTGTCGAACTCTGCGAAGTTGAAACCCACCGACCCGTCACCGGTAAAGCAAATGACGCGCGATTCCGGCTTCGCAACTTGTGCACCAACGGCCAGCGGCATACCTTCACCGCACAGCCCCAGATATCCGTGCCCGAGCCAGCGGTTTGGAGAAAGACTAGGCGCGACCGCATCCAACCACGCGGGCGTTTCGCCACCGTCGGTAACAAGGATTGCATTGGAAGGAACCGATGCGGCAATGACGGCAGCAGCAACTGCAGGCGTCGGCAAGGTATCCTGAGAAACATCTTCGTTGTTCCGCTTGCTCGGGGTCGCCGGCACAAGCGACTTTGACCATTCAGAGCGATCGGGCCACGGCGAGAGATCGTCGTGCTGGATCAGCCCGATGAGCATTTCCCGGCAGTCTGCTGTAATGCCCAGGTCGATCTCGCGAAGCCGGCCAATCTCCTCTGCCTTGATATCGACTTGGATTACCGTCGCATCGGTGGGAATCAGCGAAGTACGGCGACCGCCCGTGTAAATGCCCAACCGCGCCCCAAGCAACATTACGACGTCCGGCTGGCCACCTCCTCTCGCTGCGTTAGCAGCAATAGAACTGAAGCCACGTCCCCAAAGCGGATGATCCGTCGGAAGCGTCCCGCGTGACTTGTTGTTAGTCAAAATGGGAATCCCGGATCGTTCGACAAACTGCTGCAGCAAGGTCGCCGCACCGGAATACACGACGCCGCCGCCCGCCAAAATAACCGGCCGCTTTGCCTGGCGCAACAGCTGCAATGCCTGCTCGACGGCATACGACGCGGGCGCCGGCGGCGCAATCTTCCTACCATATTTCGGATAAGAAACGGTGTCCTCATTGACCAACGCAAAAAGAACATCGCTTGGCAAATCCAAATAAACGGGCCCCGGCCGTCCTTCACGTGCAATGTGAAAAGCTCGAGCGACCAACTCCGGAAGTTGCTCGATATGAGTGACCCGATGAGCCCACTTGGTAATACCAGCCATCACGGTTAACTGATCATACCCACTGTTCACCGGGAGGGAGTCATAGTCGCGCAGCGGCGGTGCACCACCGATAATGACCATCCCAACACAATCCGCGAAGGCATTCGCTACGGCGGTCACGACATTTGTGACGCCGCCGCCAGCGGTTACCATCACTACGCCAACATCTCCTGTCACCCGCGCCCATCCCATTGCCGCGAGCCCAGCGGCTTGTTCATGCCTCGTATCGACTAGTTTGATTCCGGCCTTTACTGCGGCATGGAGTGCCGAATCCAGGTGCCCTCCATGCAATGTGAATATTGTCTTCACACCCATGGCCTGCATAGAACGAATCAGAACATGTCCGCCATTAACATTCGACATAACTTAGCTCCACGAAATATTTAAAACATAAGGTTATTTAGATTACGCACGTGATCAGAACGTGTGCTTGATACCGATGTTGACTGCTTCGGCAGTGCCCGCCGGTAGTCCGGCGATGTTGTTGGTACCGCTCACCGCGAGCCCGGTACCCATAACCCCATGATTCCGAACCCAACCCACTTGCGTATACAGGCTTGTGCGCTTACTGAGGAGATACTGCATCCCTACGCCCGCTAGGATGGAATGATTAGCGCCGTTGTTCTGGTCGCGAGAGAACCAGACGCCGGCGTTTGCCAGCCAAAATGGCGTCAAGTAGTACCACCCGCCTGCGCCATATACGTTGGTGTTCCCGAGCACATGTTGGTTTCCGCGCTTAAAACTCATGAATGCGGCTCGCATCGTCAATGAACCAATCGTGTACGAAGCGCCTACCATTCTTCCCCAGACGGGCAAGTTAGTGGCTGCCGGAACGGAGGGGTTGTTCCCGCCTTCGCTCTTGAGGAACGCAGCGTTGATCTGAAGCCCATTCATGTCGTACAACAACCGCCCCGAGTACTGGCGCCCATTAGCGAACTCGCCAGCTACCCCACCCAGCGCATAAGCGCCACTCACCTGGACGCCCGCGATCGATGGGCTCGTGTATGAGACAGTGTTACTGCTGAAAACGCCGGTTTGGCCAATGTTATCCGCATACGCAATCAGACCACTTGCAAATTGCGCGAAACCACGCGGATCCGTTCCCGAGATCGACTGAAAAAAAGGGGAGAATTGCAGACCGGCCTTCACAGTTCCTATATTGTTCGAACTAACACCAACCCACGCTTGGCGCCCAAACATCCCGCCGTTGCTGAACTTGAATGCGCCCGTGCCCAATCCAATGCCCGACTGCAGATCGAATTGGGCCTTCAGACCGCCGCCGAGATCCTCTGAGCCTTTCAGCCCGAAAATGTCGGGCGACCACCCGCCATCTGCGAACGAAAATTGCTTCGCCTTGGTTCCCGTGCTGTGTGATGAATAGAGAATGCTCGCGTCAGTAATGCCGTATATGGTGAGGCTGCTTTGCGCATGCGCGACTGTTCCCAGACCTGCGATGCTCGTCGCAAAACAGGCAACGCGCGCCATACCTCGCTGTAGTTTCATTGCTTCCCGTCTCCTCAAATGCATTTAGCCCTGCATCTACCGTCGAAATTCCCCCGCCAAATCAATCTCGATGTTCGCGTATCTTTACTTTAAAGATACATGAAGATCGAGGTATATGGGGGTTTCCACCAGACGAGGGGATTTCAGGGAGCAGTCCGTCTTCAGTCGACAGACGAGCGGAAGCCGATCGCGGATTGCAAATGTCGCCAGACGCCAAGCCGGCCGGTGCTTGATGATTTGACTAAAGACTCTTGAGCATTCGGTGCGTTGGCTGCTTTAACACCCTCTAACCCGGGTAAACGTTATGCACACCTGCAATTCCCACTCCGCATCAATCCGCTCACAAATATCATTAATACACTCAACGAATCAATATAATCTTTTTGCATACTTTTTCGCATCACCGCCTCCTCAACGCTATCGGCTACATTCCAATCCATACGACGCGTTTACACCCGGTATCTGAAAGGCGGCAATCGCACCAATTTCTCTTAAAAGTTGAAGTACACCCACGCCAAGGGCCGCACCATGAGCGTGCACGTAGTTACCGACAGCCTCGACGACACACTCGCCATACAACGCTCGAGCAGATTGCAAGTCAATCGAACTTGAACAACGTGCCTTTTAAGACATATCATTTCGAAGTCCGATTGCTACGGTTTGGCAACCACGAGACAAGCTCAGCAACTCCGAGCAGGGGACTAAATCGACTCAGTTCCGGAAGGAATCGTATGGACGAGCAGCGCACCGAAATCAGTGAAGCTCACCGGGGTTCGACACGAGATCATTTCGAGGTGTGCGATTTCCGCGCACTGACGAATCGGTTACCCATAGCTCTCGCTTGTTACGTACGCTGCTGCATGCCCATTTATGCGAATCTCGCCTATATCGAACTCGCCGGAGGGACGTTAGGTGACCTGCCGAGCGCGCCATGGCTCACACGCTCCAACGCACCCAAGTGGCTGGACGCTCTACTGTCTACGAGTAAGTTCGGTACGCCGTGCAGTTTCGAGGCGAGATGTGAAATAAATAAAGGAGAAATTCGCTGGTATAGCGTTCGCATGATGCCTGGGGCCAACGAATATTCACTCGCGAACAGTGTATTGGCGATAGTTTGTGACATAAGCAATGAAAAACTGGAGCTCGAATCAATGGCTGCTGATGAATCGTTTTTTCGAACGTTAGTAGAAAACTCGCCAGATAGCATTGTTCGCTACGATCGCGCGTGTCGGCGCCGATATATCAATCCTTCCCTTGAGGCAGCAGTTGGCATGTCACAACAGGAATGGCTTGGACGCACTCCCTCGGAGTGCCCCGGGGGCATAGCAATGCTCAAATACGAAGAGCGACTGCGGGAGGTGATCGAGCACGGAAACGGAACAAACGTTGAACTGAGATTTAGTAGCGACGCGGGCACGCAAATCTATCATCTTATTCGAATGTCTCCCGAGAAAGATCATGACGGAAACGTCGTCTCTGTATTGGCTGTTGGTCGAGACGTGACTCATATCGCGCGCAGCCGCGATCAAATGTACACGCTTGCATATATCGACCCGATGACAGGATTACCGAATCGCCAACGCTTCAATCACGTACTTCACGACGCCGTCTCTGAGTCGCTGCACGGGTGCGCCGTTCATGGCCTCATGCTGCTCGATCTAGATCGTTTCAAGAATGTCAACGACACGTTAGGTCACGCGATCGGCGATATGCTAATTCGTGAGGTCGCCCATCGATTGCGGGCCGCTCTACGCGTCGAGGATACGGTTGCCCGGCTCGGGGGCGACGAGTTTGCGATCCTGCTACCGCGAGTGGGTGACACCAACAATCTCACATTCCTCGCAAAGAAACTACTCTCGACCTTCGATGCGCCATTCATACTAAACGGCCGAGAAGTATTTACTAGTACGAGTATCGGAATAACCACCTTCCCGATCGATAACAAAAGCGAGACGGACTTGTTGCAGCACGCAGATGCCGCGATGTATTGCGCGAAATCCAAAGGACGAGGCCAATTCGCCTTTTACTCTTCCGAACTCACAGCGCAAGCAGCCGAAAGACTAGAACTCGAGTCATTGCTCCGTGGCGCGATAAAACGGAGGGAGCTTGAATTGTTCTATCAGCCCAAAGTCTGCCTATCCACCGGTGAAATAATCGGCGCCGAAGCTCTGTTACGTTGGCGCAGTCCGTCGCATGGGTTGCTGATGCCAAGCCGATTCATCGACATTGCCGAGGACACAGGTCTGATTGCCGACATCGGGGCATGGGCGATTCGATCTGCGAGCCTTGTAGCGTTACACCTAAATCAGGCCAGAAAATTCCCACTTCGCATTGCTGTGAACGCATCGGCGAAACAGTTCAAAATGAATCGCATTGCGACCGTGATGCGAGATACTCTAGTCGAGACCGGCTGCGCCCCTGAATGGCTTGAGCTAGAGATTACTGAACAACTCTTACTTGAGGATTGTATCGACATCCAAGAGGCACTTAAAATGATCGCCTCACTTGGAATCATGTTGACCATCGATGATTTCGGAACTCGACACGCTGCACTCGCTTACCTTAAACGCATTCCTGTGCGTTGCATAAAAATCGACCGTTCCTTCGTCCACGACATTGTTACCGATCCTCATTCTGCGACGCTAGTTTCAGCGATAATTTCACTTGCGAGCGCACTCAATCTCGAAGTGGTCGCCGAAGGAATCGAAACGCATGAGCAGGAGCATATGATTCGGTCATATGGCTGTGAAGTCGCGCAAGGCTATCTTTATGCCATGCCGCTGCCACTATCCGAATTCGAGGAGCTCTTAGCGGCTCATCGTTAGGCGCCGTAATGTAGAACCATTCCGTATGCATCGCGATGGGCAAACGGACCCAGCAGTTCGACAAGGAATCGACGCGAAGTTCGCTTACCTAGTGCCCCTAGCATGGGGCCATACCGATATTTAGTCTCGGGCGTGCGCCTAGATATCGAAACATCGCTATAACAATTGGTGGAATCGCGATATTCATTCCTTTACTCCAGCAGGTAACGACTAGCTATGTGCAGGTTATTTGCCGGGCGCTAAGACAGGCACGCGCCACTGACGCGTGAGCCTGTGCCAAGCAAGTCTTTGGCGTGGAGCTACGCTCGGCCTTCTGCGCCGTACCTCCCGAATTGATTTACCGGTAGATATCGACGTGCGGCGTGCCGTCACTCCGAACCACGCCGCGATACATCCCCTCCGTATTGAACACCATCGCAACCTGCCCCTCGGCATCGATGGCAATAAGCCCACCACTCCCACGTTGTTGCGGAATCGCGATATCTATTACGGCGCGAGCCGCTTCATTGATTGTCTCAAGCCCATACTTCACTCGTGCGGCGACATCATGGGCCGCCACAGCGCGGATGAATGCCTCTCCCGTGCCCGTCGCCGACACGGCCACGCGCGTGTCGGCAAAAGTGCCGCATCCGATGAGTGGCGAATCGCCGATGCGTCCATGGCGCTTGTTCGTCAAGCCGCCGGTGGACGTCGCGGCGGCCAGGTGGCCGTATGCGTCGAGCGCGACGGCACCGACGGTGCCAAACTTGTGCTCGCCATTGATAAGCCGACTCGTGTCGGACGACGCCTGCTGGCCAAGCAGGGTCGTACCGTCATGATCGAGCAATTCGCGTCCGGTATTGCGCACGGCGAGCAGTTGTTGCCAACGGAAATCGGTGTAGAAGTAGTCAGGCGACTCGAACGCGAGGCCTTCGTCGGCGGCGAATTGCTCGGCTCCTACGCCCGAGAGCAACACGTGCGTGGACCGATCCATCACACGCCGCGCCGCCTCGACGGGATTCCGGATGCGCGACACGCCGGCCACCGAGCCTGCGCGTCCGGTATGCCCTTCCATGACTGCCGCATCCATTTCGTGGGTGCCCGCGTGCGTGAACACGGAGCCGCGCCCCGCATTGAACAGCGGGCAATTCTCCAGCAATACGACGGCGGCCACGACGGCGTCGACGCCCGATCCGCCGGCTTTCAGAACTTCATGGCCTGCCGCGAGCGCATCTTCGAGCGCGGCACAATGCGCCGCCTCCTGCTCCAGCGTCATCACGCCACGCTGCAGCGTCCCAGCGCCACCATGGATTGCGAGGATGTGCTTTGCCATTTCCAATTTCCTGCAGTATTCCGTTCGATCGTCAATGCGTGTGCGTTGTGGCCTTCGCCGATTCGTCCCCGACGAGCTTTCTCATCATCGGCAACATTAGGAACAGTAACGCCGCAACGGCGAAGAGCCCTCCGGCAATGCCGCCATAAAGCAACGTCAGCCGAGCCGGTTGGGGCACGTAAAAACCCGCGAAATAACCGGCAAGCTTGTAGCCGAACGAGCTGCCGAAAAACCAAAGCCCCATCATCAATCCGACAAGCTTGACGGGCGCGAGCTTCGTGACAAGGTTCAGGCCGATCGGGCTCAGGCACAGCTCGCCGAATACCTCGAAGAGGAACAGGCCAGCAAGCCAGAGCGGATTGATCTTCGCGCCGACATTTAGCGATGAGCACAACAGCGCGAACGCGGCATAGCCGAAACCAATCAGCAGCGGCGCGAGCGCGAGCTTCGCGAGGCTCGACGGTTGACGACGGCCGAGCCGCACCCAAAGCGCCGCGAACACGGGCGCGAGCAGGATTACGTACAGGGCGGTCAACGACTGGAACCACGCCGCCGGTACGATGAAGCTGCCGATGTTTCGCTGCACCATTTCCTTCGCGAACAGACTCAAGCTCGAGCCTTTCTGCTCGTAAGCGGACCAGAACGCAATCGTCACGACGAAATAGATACCCATCACGGCGAGGCGCTTCCACTCGGCTCCGGTCAGTTGCTCCTGCAGTCCCATCATGACGACAAGCACAAAGGCATCGAACGCCAATAGGAACGGCAGCACGTTCTGCCAGTTGTTTCCAGCGAACAACGTGCCGATGATGGTGAACGCGCCAAGCGCGGCGTAGACCGTCTTCTGCAGCGCACTGCCTTGCCGCTTCTGCACCGACGGTGCGAGCTTCGCCGTGAGCCGGTCGCCGACGTGCTCGAGACGGTCGCGTTGCGACCAAAAGACGACGAGACCGAGCAACATGCCGACACCTGCCGCTGCAAAACCGAAGTGCCAGCAATTGACCGGGTCGACGCCGAACGAGCGCAGCACGTTCTTGAAAGGCTCCGCTTCCGCGAGAAAGCCGCAGACGAGCGGCGCCAGGAACGCGCCGATATTGATTCCCATGTAGAAGAGCGAGAACCCGCTGTCACGGCGCTCGTCATCTTGCGAGTAAAGGCCGCCGACCAGTGCGCTCACGTTTGGCTTGAGCAGGCCCGTCCCGCATGCGACGAGCACGAGGCCAACAAAGAAGGTCGAGACGGCTGGGATAGCCATGGTGAAGTGCCCGGCCGCGATGATGATGCCGCCGATCAATACCGAGCGGCGCGTGCCGAGCCATTGGTCCGCGATAATGCCTCCCGGGAGCGACAGCAGGAATGCGGCCATCGAATAGGTGCCGTAGATCGCCGTCGCATGGGGTGTATCGTAGCCCAGCCCGCCAAGGCCAGGAGCAGCGACCATGTACAGCACGAGAATGGCTCTCATGCCATAGAAGCTGAACCGCTCCCACATCTCGGTGAAGAACAACGTAGTGAGTCCGCGCGGATGTCCTGCGAGACCCGCTGTATCCCGGATGTGCTGGCCCGATGAGCTGACAGCGCTATCGAAGTTACTGTTCATTTCTAGTCTCCACGACTTCTCGACTGCTGAAACTATTGGAGGCACCAATGATCCAGGTCGCTATTGGTTGCTAATTCTGTGAGGTGCGTCAGTACGCAACCGTCACGCTATCGAATGACGGTCTTGGTCTTACTGCGGCGACTCGTGTTGGCGGCAGCCTTTGGTTGCATCGATGGCGCGGTATCAAATACGAGATACGGCAACACCGTCTGAGATAGCGCGACCGCCATTGCTTTGGTCTGCGGTGTCGCTTTCAGCACTTCCGATGTCAACGTTTCGATGAGCGCGACCATCGCTACCGAACTCGACGACAGCACGCGATGCTCGGCAGGCGCCAACAAGACGATATCGGCCGTTGCGGCGAGCGGCGCGGTGGGGTTATCGGTCAAGGCGACGACGAAGGCACCGCGTTCGCGGGCGAATCGCGCGAGTTCAACCGTATCGCGCGAATACCGAGGCAGAGAGATCGCGATCAGCGTGTCGCCTGCGCCAATGTGCGCCACGTGTCGGGCTGCTTGCTCACTACCGCCGCCGCCGGCAGCACACACGACGTGCCGGTGATACGGCATCAATGTATCTGCCAGTAGTCCGGTCAAGTACGTGCTCAGACCCAACCCAAGGCAATACACTGCATTACTCGCAACAATGCGCGTCACTACCTCGGTCAACCGCTCCTGCTGAAGCGACGAACCCAATGCAGCAAGGTTGCGTTGGTGGTCGCCCAGCCATGCGCCGATTCCTTCCTGCTGGCTGGGAGCTTCCAATTTCTCCACCGGTTGCAGCGCTTGCCGCACGACTGCGGCCAGTTCTGACTTCAATTCCGAAAATCCGCGATATCCGGCGTGCTTGGCGAAACGATTTACGCTCGCGACGGAACCTCCGCAGGCTTGCGCAACCTCCTCGATCGTCAGTGTCGCCGCATCGAGCGAATGAGACGCCAGCCAGCGCGCGACGGGCTTCAACGCGTCGGACGCCGTGGTAGATGCGTAGTGAATGCGCTCGATCGCGCCGTGCAGTTTGGTTGCGCTCACAATCGGGCAGGCGGGGCATGGGTGACGGAATGCTCGCAGTATGCCTGCGCGAATATATATTTTCAACATCAATCTTCAGTGAAAATATATATTCATGAACGACGAAGGAATTGCGTCGCACGCCGATTCATCGTACAAATTTAGGCTGGGTCCCGATCGAAATGTGCCCGTAGGTACCCTAATCTCTCGTTCAGGGTCGATGCAGTTGCGATTTCTCTGATTCGCGATGCATTAAGGCGGCGGGCCGCAGGACCACGCGGCACGAATCGCCGAGAAGAAGCGCCGCTAGGCTAGCGTCGAATTCACGTGCTGCTTGCAACGGGAGGGCTGGCTGGCCGACCACAAGCGCATCTGGCCGCTGTACAGCAAGGCAGGATTGAGCGTTCGCAAGCGTATTGCGGCTGTCGAAAGTACGCCGCTGCCGTTACCGACGGACCCGAATAAGAGCTGGTCGATGGACTTTCCGACGGGCTGGCCCATGGTCGGTAGTTTCGATGCCTGAACGTAGTCGACGACTACACGCGCGAGTGCCTGACCATCGAGGTTGACACCTCGCTGTCGGACTTGCGAGTGTGAAGCAAGTGCTTGAACGGGTAAAGGAGATGCTACGCTTGGCGTCCGAATCGGCGTTATATATGCGACATCGTCGTCAATGGCATTCGAATACCTCGAACTTCAACTTAGATCGATGGAGCGCACGCGGTCTATTTTCCGCCCCCCCTCCTCAACAAGGATTGTCAACCTAGCTTGTCAACCCGATCGAACGCGAGGGCGCTTGGATTCAATGAGGTATCGAACCGGGCGCTAGCCCCTTAAGCAGAGCAGTATGGAATGCACTCGGGTCCTGGATCTGCGGTGCGTGCCCGAGCTCCGGAAACTCGACTACAGAAATATGAGGAACTGCCGCTTTGGTTAGCTTTGCGAGTTGCGGATAGTTACCGATCTTCGCTCGCACCTCCGGCGGCGCCGCGTCCTTGGCGATTGCAGTGGTATCCTTGTCGCCAACCATCAGCAGCACGGGCATAGTGAGCTGGCCGAGTTCGTAAACGACGGGCTGCGTATAGATCATGTCGTAGAGGAGAGCAGAATTCCACGCCACGATGTTCTTGTCCGGTCCACGGTACATCCCCGCGAGCATCTGAACCCACGGCTCGAAATCGTCACGCCATTGTCCAGCATAATATGTTGATCGTTCGTAGCGGCGAATTCGATCCGCACTTGTCGCCAGTTCACGTTGGTACCATTGGTCAACCGACAACGATGGCACGCCCTTAGCCTTCCAGTCTTCGAGGCCTATCGGGTTCACGAGTATGAGCTGTCGCGTCTCCGACGGATACATCAGTGCATAGCGGATCGCGAGCATGCCGCCCGTGGAATGTCCCATGATGGTGGCATTGGATACACCGATTGATTCGAGTAATGCATGAGTATTGCGCGCAAGTTGCTGGAAGCTGTATTGGTAGTGCGGTGGCTTGCTCGATTTGCAGAAACCAATCTGATCAGGCGCAATGACGCGATAGCCAGCGGTTGACAACGTCCGAATCGTTCCATCCCAGGTTGCTGCACAGAAATTCTTGCCGTGTAGCAGCACAACAGTCTGACCGTTCGGATGTTCCGGCTTTACGTCCATGTAGGCCATGTGCAACGATTCGCCTTGGGACGCAAAATCAAACATGTGAACCGGGGCGGGATACATGAAGCCCTCAAGTTCCGCGCCGTAAACAGTCTCATCGGCGGTGGACGGCGCCGATGCGCCGAAAGACAATTGCGAAATTGCGCCGATCGCGCATAATGCCAACGCGGCGAGCGACGAGCGAGTTCGAGACATAGAAGTACGTACCAAAAAGTGTGCGCCCGACAAATGAGAAACGGAACGTGTCCCAGTCGTGACCATAGTCAACGAATGATTTGGCTCAGTTTGCACCAAAGATGTTGATAAGATTCCCCTCCGGGTCGCGGATCATCGTTGACCTCAACCCCTCGGCGAGTTGCTGGTCTACCCAAACGGTTTCTACGCGGTGTTCCGCCAACAAGGCGCTCATCCCGGGCAGATCGTCGGTTTCCAGTACCAATGCCTTCCAGCCAAGTACCCCAAGGTGATCGGGCGGCGGCGTGCGGTCGACCGGGCGTTTCAGTGCTCCCGGGCGAGAGACCAGTTCAATTCGAAGCCCGCTGGCTTCAACCATTGCATACTCGGCTCCAACTGCGTCGAAACGACCTCGCTCGACCATAGTGAAGTCAAACACTGTCGTATACCAACGGATCATCGCATCCAGATCATTGACTGCCAGAGCGAAGTTCGACAATCGAAACCCGGATACGGGCTTTGGCGGTAGATGTGCCTGATACACGGAAATACTCTCCTAGCTGACAAGAGACAAGCGTTGTGGGACGGGTCTGGCACGACAACCGCCACGTTTTGGACGGTTGCCATGGAACAGATACCGAGAGTCGAAATCGATTGACAATGCGAATCAGAGCAATGCCTCGCGTGTCATCGGACATGAGACGCCGCTCACGCGCGGAGCACATACAGTTCAGACTCACGCGGTTGACGTAAGCATGCGATTATCATCTACATCGCGATGTGGCGCTCAGCGACCAAAAAGATGCTGCACTGGACCATCCTGGTCAAGGCCAGTGTGGACATAAGGACGGTATGACGGTGTTAGGCAAGCCCCGGACATCGTGATAATTTGTGATGCCGTGGACTGCCCTTGTACGCTGATATTACGTGCGGGTAATGGATGCGCCACCGTCAACCAGCGAAGCCGTCCCTGTCACAAACGACGAGTCGTCCGACGCGAGATAAAGAACCGAACGGGCGAGTTCGTCTGGTTTCGCCACTCGCTTAAGTGCATGCAGGTTCGTCACGAAGGCCTGAGACTCCGGCGTATTGTTCATGCCTCGATACATGTCCGTATCGACCGCCCCGGGCAGGATCGCATTCACCCGTGCGCCTTGTGCGCCGAACTCTGCTGCCAGCGCCTGCGTCAGTCCAATCAGACCAGATTTGCTCGCTGCATAGGCTGCGACGCCAGGGAAGGCGAACGTGTAGCCAACGAAGGTCGACGTAAAGATAATAGAGCCACCGCCCTGCTTCAGCATCTCGGGAATTTGGTGCTTTGCGCCCAGGAAGGCACTGGTCAGATTAGTCGAAAGCGTCTCCGACCAACCGCCTTCCGATACCCCCGTGGTCGGCCCCATTTCGCCAAGCGTTCCGGCGTTGTTGAACGCGATATCCAAGCGGCCATAACGGCTGACTGCAAGCGCCACGAGGGCCTTCGCATATTCCTCCGATTGAACATCTCCTGCCAAAGAAGCCGCTTCGCCGCCTTCGGCAGCGATTTCGGCTGCCAGGGCTTCGAGTTCAGCCTGACGCCTAGCTGCCAAGACAAGTTTGGCCCCTTCTTTCGCAAACAGCTTTGCAGTTGCGCGGCCAATCCCACCACTAGCGCCAGTGATGATCGCGACTTTCCCTGACAAACGTTGCATCTGACTCTCCTTGAGTTCGTCGGCCGCTGCATCACGCCTCAGCCAGTGGAGAGGACTATACGTGCTAGGGGAAGCGGTTAGAATATGCAAAATGTTCGAGCACTATTCAGTTTCTCTGAATATCCGGAGGCGTGTTCATGGACAGACTGCGTGCTCTGGAAGTTTTCGTGACGGTGATAAGTCGTGGCAGCTTGAGACGCGCCGCTGACGCGCTTGCGACATCTCCGGCAAACGTCACGCGCTACATCAATGAATTGGAGGACCATCTCGGCACACGCCTCCTGAACCGGACAACACGCAAGCTTTCCCTCACAACGAGCGGGGAAATTCTGTACGAACGAAGCAGGCAAATCTTAGATGAATTAACGGAGACGGAAGAGTTGCTCTCTTCGATGTCGGGCGAGCCTCGAGGCAGATTGCGCATCAACGCTCCTGTCACTTTCGGCATACTTCACCTGGCCCCGCTATGGGCCGAATTTGTACGACGATATCCGAGAGTGGAGCTCGAGGTTTCACTCACCGATAGAATCATCGACATTCTCGATGAAGGCTGCGATCTTGCCATCCGGATATCACGCGCCGGGTCCACGGATCATGTCGCGCGCAAGCTTGCAACATCAACCAACATCCTGTGCGCTTCACCGGACTACTTAGAGCGGCACGGATACCCCCAGTCACCAGATGAACTGGCCAACCACCACTGTATCGGTTACACCTATGCCTCGACCGGCGACGATTGGCAGTTTGTCGATAGAGATGGGAAGCTCCACGGTGTAAGGGTTACTTGTCGTATACACACGGACAACGGTGACACTGCGCGTGCAGCGGCTCTTGCAGGCGCCGGTGTAATCTGGCAACCGACCTTCCTCATTGGGGACGACATACAGGCAGGTCGACTGGTGCCTTTGCTTCGTGATTTTCGTTTGCCGGACATCGATGTGCTCGCGATTTACCCCAGCCGTCGACATCTCGGAGCAAAGGTTCGTGTGATGATTGACTTCCTTGTCGAGATGCTCGGCGGAGTCCCTCCCTGGGATCGTGATAAGAAATAGCCTGATTGCGGCCTAACGTTACCCCCCGCTTGAATACATGCAGCGGCGGGGCCTTTTTTTGGCACCACAGCGTTACCTACAGGGATTCGTTGACGCTGTTCGAGCACCTGCCGCTCACGCCAATAGTGACGAAGACTCCATGTATGTTGAATTGACCTGGCTCCGCGCAATATGGCGCAGCGCGATCCGCCCGCAGTTGTTCGAGGCATTCGCATATCAACGTCCGACACTTCGTACATCAAACGCGGCGACCCGGTCCACAATCCTCCTCATTGTCAGCCCGGTTTTTCCTTTTACGATTTGGAGAACATCATGAGTGCAGTTAACGGAAATCGCGTCGCGGTCGTCTACCACAGTGGTTATGGTCACACGGCGAAGCAAGCACAGGCAGTTGCTCGAGGTATCGAGAGTGTCGAAGGCGTCGAAAGTCTGCTTGTTAGCGTCGATGAAATCGATATCTACTGGGATGCCCTTGAGGATGTCGATGGCATCATTTTTGGAACCCCAACATACATGGGCAGCGCCTCCGCACAGTTCAAAACGTTCATGGACTCAACGTCACGCCATGTGTTCGCAAAGGGTGCAAAGTGGTCAGATAAGGTTGCAGCTGGCTTCACGAACGCTGCGTCGCGGTCCGGCGACAAGCTTGCGACGCTGCAGCAACTCGCCATCTTCGCGGCTCAGCACCGCATGCATTGGGTCAATCTTGGCCTTCCTCCGGGGCACAATGCGTCCAATACAACGGAGGATACGTTGAACCGACACGGGTACTTTATTGGCGCTGCAGCACAATCGGACGCGGACCTGCCGGCCGAGGTTGTACCTCCGGCCGCTGATCTGCGCACCGCCGAGTTTCTCGGTGCCCGAGTCGCCCAAGTAGCGCGACTGCTAGCGATTGGTCGGAACACCTTGGCTTCGGCCAACGCTCTGGCGTAATCCACGCATCAAAGAGCGCAGGGCTGCGTGCCGCAGCGTGCAGCCCAGTAAACCGCCCACCCGGCAAGTTCCCTCGCCCGCCACGCAAGGGCCACCTTTCTATCCATCGATTCGCTCCCACGTCGATTCCGAAACCGATGGACGGGTTCACTCATACTGTTGACGCTCCTCTTGCCAATCAGGCAAACATGTCAACGCCTTGCACTAACCGCTCTGCGAGACGCGGTTGTCGCAGTTGCTCGATCCACCATTGCAGTGCACGGCCAACATGATCGCCACGCCAAGCGACATACATAACATTAGGCTCGCGAGGGTCTGCTGTTTCCATTTCCACAAGTTCGCCGCGCTTCAAAAGCGAACTTACTCGATGCTTCGGCAACCAGCCTACCCCCAACCCGTCACGTTGAGCCACAATCTTGGCGCGCATACTGGGCACAGCGAGCGAGGTCTGACCACCGACTACCCCGTACGCTCGGCCTGGGGTAAGGCGCGACGAATCGGCCACGGCAATTGATCGATGCGCCAGAATGGTTTCGCGCTTGAGCCGCCCCTTTTCTACCGCAAGCGGATGACGGGGCGCCACAGCAAACACCCATTCGATTACTCCGAGTTCGAACCATTGCAACCCTGGTATAGCAGGCGGTTCGTTGGTCGCGCCAATGATCAGATCTGCACGCCCATCGCGCAGCGCCTCCCAAGTGCCACTCAATACCTCATTTGTCACTCGCAGCTTGACCCCCGATTCCAGTGCATCAAACGCACGTATCACCGGCATCACGAGTTCGAACTCGATAATATCGTCGGTCACAATCCATAAACGATCCTCCCAGCCGTTCGCAATCTGCCGCACCCGCTGCGTCAATCGCGATACATCCTGCATCAGCCGCGCGGCCTCGTCCGCCAATAACTGTCCGGCCGGCGTGAGCTGAAGACGGTATCGCCGTCGATCAAACAACAACGCGTCAAAACGCGCCTCCAGTTGCCGCGCGGCATGCGAAACCGTGGACGGAGCCTTATTCAGCCGCGCTGCGGCCCGGTTCAGGCTTCCCGTGTCCCGAATCGCGTTCAGCAATGCCAATTCATCTTCCGACAACATGTTCGACCTCATCGAATAAGCTCTTCGATGGAATCGTACGGCAAATTCTCGGTAACAGTCCATGATTCTCTCACCGACTCAAAAGCGCCGCGAGGAAGGTACGGGCCCTGGTAGCCCCACCCAGAGAAAGCGCTTCAGCCGCACACGGCAGGGAAAGGTGTCTCTGCTGCGCGTTATTTCTCCGACTCCGTTTCGATGAGAGGATAGACATGGGACTTTTGGTGAATGGCATCTGGCAGGATCGCTGGTACGACACCGCATCCACCGGTGGTCGATTCGTGCGCAAGGATGCCGCATTCCGCAACTGGGTCACTACTGATGGCTCAGCCGGCCCAAGCGGCGCAGCCGGGTTCAAAGCCGAACCGGGCCGCTATCACCTTTATGTAGGCCTTGCTTGTCCTTGGGCTCATCGCACACTCATCGTACGAGCCCTCAAGGGATTGGAAGACTTGATCAGCGTATCAACCGTGCACTGGTTGATGCTCGAAGACGGTTGGACCTTCGCCGACGGCCCCGGCGTTGTGCCCGATACCATCAATGGATCCCGCTTTCTGCGCGAGGTCTACACTGCAGCGGATCCCCTTTACACGGGACGTGTCACGGTTCCCATCCTCTGGGACAAACACCGCGCGACAATTGTCAGCAACGAGTCTTCCGAAATTATCCGGATGTTTAACTCGGCTTTCGATGATCTTGGGGCAAAACCCGGCGACTTCTACCCCGTCGAGCTGCGCGACGAGATCAACGAAGTTAATGATCGCGTCTACCACACACTGAACAACGGCGTGTACAAGGCTGGCTTCGCCACGACGCAAGCGGCGTACGAAGAAGCCGTCTTGCCGCTGTTCGAGACACTCGATTGGCTCGAGGAACGACTTGCAACGCAGCGCTTTCTGGTGGGTAATGCGCTTACTGAAGCGGACATTCGTCTCTTTACCACCCTGATCCGCTTCGACGCAGTGTATGTCGGACACTTCAAGTGCAATCTGTGGCGGATTGCCGACTATCCGCATCTTTCCGCATACACCAGGGATATCTACCAGATTCCCGGTATCGCGGAGACGGTCGATTTTTCTCACATTAAGCGTCACTACTACGAAAGCCACCGCTCGGTGAACCCGACCGGCGTCGTACCCGCCGGCCCCGTTGTTGATTTTTGGGAACCGCATCACCGGGGGCAGCTCGCATCGCCAAATCACCTTACTTCGTCGCTTTAACCTGCTGCACCTTTCTACTAGGAAATATCATGCTCCAGTTTTACTTTCACCCGTCCCCGAACCCGATGAAGGTCGCACTGCTGCTCGAGGAACTGCAAGTGCCGTTCGAGCTCATCGGCGTGGACACTTTCAAGGGCGAACAGCACAAACCCGAGTTCCTGAAGATCAACCCGAACGCCAAAGTACCGGCTATCGTCGAAGACGGGATCGCGGTATTCGATTCGCACGCCATCCTCCTGCACCTTAGCGCAAAGCATGGCAAGTTCGTGCCGACCACTGCGTCTCAACAGGCAGAAATGCTTTCGTGGCTGCTCTTCATTGCGACGGGCCTCTCTCCGTTCTCGGGCCAAGCAGTTCACTTCCTTCACCATGCGCCGGAAACTCTCCCGTATGCGCAGAATCGATACCTGAAGGAAGTGGAGCGCCACTATCGCGTCCTCGACGCGCGTCTTGCCAAATCGCCGTACCTTGCGGGCGACGAATATACGATTGCGGACATGGCGCTCTGGGGCTGGGCGAATTTCGCCGGCTACATCCTTGGTGAAAAGGGCCTGACCGACTACCCGTCGGTGAAACGCGTGGTCGATGAAATCTCGCAGCGACCTTCTGCAGCTCGCGCACAAGCGCTCAAGGAAAAGCTCACTCTGAAGGCGGATTTCGACGAAGAAACTCGCCGCTCGCTGTTCCCGCAGAACGAGCCGACTGCGTAAGTGTCATTGTCCCGTGCCTCTGTTAGGCGGGTACGGGCCGACACTAGGCAGTTCACATCTGGTTCCGCTCAAGTCGCCTATGGCGTTTGTGCGGGGCCACTTTGATTCGAACGTCTGCACGGCATGACCCATACACGGGTGACTCAGTCACTCACCACCCTGCCAGCAAAATTCCACTGGCTGCCGAAGATGCGTATTGTGCGACGCAGTTCCAACGCATCCACCACGCAATAGCTCGCAGCTGCTAGCAGAGTGCTTTACACCCGTTACTCCTTTAGCACCCGACTGTCGCACCACCGGACTGCAGTCACCGATGCGCGATACAACTGACATTGAACGGCTGACCACGCTGCGAACAGCATGTCGACGCCCCCCTTCCCTAGCGTCCTTCAGCAGGCTTATCCGGCTGCGTGCTCGCCCACTGCGTAACCGAACATGAAAAGCGCGGCTTCTATTGGGCGCAGTCGGCGAGTTGGCGAACAATACTTAGCGAAGCCGGTGTTTCTTGCTTCCACCGCGAGGTAACGACACCCCCAATTTACTCGAACATTCTGTGTGACCCGCCGAGCATTGACCTCCGTTAGCATTGGGTACACAAATCGAGGATGGTGTTGTGGCTTCGGGTCGGGCGTTTTAGACCGTGGCCACGTGACAAACCATAAACATTCCGGTATCGCCTCGTGTTGTCCGTCACCGGCCTCCTTGCTCCAGCGCGCGACAAACATGCCTAGTGCCGCTCCAACACGGCCGTCAGATATCACGAAGTTCCGGCAATCCAGTGAAAACACTTTAGTGGGTCCCGAGTCCACGACCATCGGGACTCGTCTGCCGTTCACTACGACGAAATTTTCCGAGCTGGAGCAGCACAAGTCTCGCCTCGCGAAATGTTCGGATACAGCCAGAAGGTGCGCCGCGCGAGAACCGCCTTGTGAACGGAGTATCGTTGCGATCGCCGGGCGATGCCCCACGCCACCCCATCCGAGGATCACGTTGCACAAACGCACACCGGCCCGAATCATTCGAGGCAGTCCAAGCTGTCGCTGTTGTAGATCATCGCCACATCCATTACGAGCGGACTGACCACGCATCGCGCTATAGCGTGCCCTCACTCCGCCGCGAAATTTTAAACGATGAAACAGCACTTTCCAGTTTGACCGCCTGATCTTCAAGGGACTGCGCAGACACAGCGGCCTGCTCAACCAACGCTGCGTTCTGTTGCGTCACATGATCCAGCTGATTCACTGTGTGGCCAACTTGTTCGATGCCACGACTTTGCTGATCCGAGGCGTAAGCAATCTCGCTGACTATGGTGGAGACGTGACGAGTTGCTTGAGTAATCTCACCCATAGCGGTGCTAACCTCGACAGCCTGTCGCGCGCCCTCCCGAATCATCTCGACCGAAGAGCCAAGCAGTTCTTTGATTTCCTTCGCTGCACCTGCCGACCGCTGTGCCAAACTCCGAACCTCGCTTGCGACGACCGCAAATCCTCTCCCCTGCTCACCTGCGCGTGCAGCTTCGACTGCCGCGTTAAGTGCAAGAATGTTCGTCTGAAATGCAATCCCCTCAATGACGCTCGTTATCTCGGAGATCTTGCTCGAGCTTCCGCTGATGCGGTCAATCGTACCTACCATTGCTTGAACGATACTATTGCCTGAATCGGCAATATTCGTTGCATTGACTGCGAGCGTGCTCGCTTCACGTGCATTTTCCGCGTTCTGCGATACAGTCTTCGTCAGTTCTACCATGCTTGATGCTGTCTCTTCAAGTGACGCAGCCTGTTCTTCAGTCCGTGCAGATAAGTCGATATTTCCTGAAGTTATTTCTCGAGCAGCGGCAGAAACAGAGTTTGTCGCCGAATGCACGATAGACATGGCGCCTTCTACTCTACGCATAAATTTGTCGAACGCAACTGCACCGTGTCCAAATTCATCCATGCGCGGACTTGATGACCTCCCTGTCAAGTCGAGCGTCTCCGCAATCACTTCGAGCTTGCGACGTTGTCCATCGAGCCCTCCACACACGACGCGATATAAGTGAAAGCCGCTGCTACTCGCAACGAGTGCACCGGCAAGAGCGACAGCAACGAGAACAGCCATCGACAATCTATATTGTGACGCCTCGCCTGCTCCCAGGTGTAGACACTCAGCAAGTCCCAACATACCAACAACAAGTAAGATTGCTGCACAGACTCCAAATGTAGCGATTATTTTTAATTTGATTGTGATTACATATTTCCGCACGCTGGTCTCCTTATCTTGACTTTGAAGTTTCTTAACAAGCTGGGCGTTACACTTGCTTTGCTATCGTCTTGACACGCAAGAACCGGTCGATGGCAATCAAGTCTCCGTGTGCAACGCGCAAATTTACGATCCAAACGCGCCACTCCTACGTGGTTGCTTACCCGAATCGGCAGGTGAAGGAGCAAGGGCAAGCGGTGAACCCCTCTCTCCCCACACATTCGCGGGCAACGATGCCTCCTTGAGTCACCGAGGACTCACGGCAGTGCCATCTGACTTCGCACTAAGCTCTGCCGACTGGCGTAGAGGCACAACACGAGCTACTTTTGGGCGCAGCGCCAGCCGTGGGCTCGCGCCGCGTCCCCGTCACCCCCTCTCATATCGCATCGCCGCCGGACATTGCCGGTGGCGAGCAGACCGGCATGCTACGCGATGCCGGTCAACTCACGAGCCGCGAGGATTTGATCGCTTGGCCCTTGATCTCTCGAAAGACAGCCGATATTCCACCGGCGAGAAGCGCGTGCGCTGCCGCGCCATGCGTATTCGATGTGGTTCATGGAAAACACGGATGGATTCCGGAACCCCACAATTCTATCTTAATTATAAAGATACTTTGTTATCGAACAAAATTGCTCGAAGCCTCTGTTGGACACCGGAGACAGGCTATGCCCCTGCCAGTTGCAAGGGATGTTGAAGTCAATTTGCCGATTGCAGCGCCCAACACGGCAAGCACCGTGTCGGACGAACGGACTCGAGTTTGCGGTTGGACTATGGCTGCAATCCTTTCGCTTATGCCCTTCCTACCATTCGCCGACAGGACCTGGCTGGCGACCCTAGAGGGTCAAATACGCCACCATCTTCGCCTGTCAGACTCACAAGCGGAACTGCTGCTCGCAGCCGCGCTCCCGACCATATGCAGCATCGCCCGACTTCCTCGGGAATATTCATTCGATCGCGGCAATCACAAGACTGTACCGCTCTCTGGTGTGCGAGCGTGGGAGCGCAATCTCGGCATGCAGCCACTTCGCCACGAGTTCCCCGTGCGATTGTTGGCTGTGCGGGCTTCGGCTTCAGCGAAGCGGTGCTAAGTCCAGTCACCTATTCGATGCTTCGCACCACACTTGACGAAAAACTTGTCGCGAGCCTCCACGTCACCAATCAAGGCCACTCGCGCCTGAGCAGCGCCGATCCTCGTCCGCGCTCGGCGCCCCCCGTGTATGCGAGGGTTGGCGTGGGCAGGCACATGGACCAATGAACCCCAACAAATCTGCCGGCGAACTCTCTGTCAAGCCTGTAGTTGACTGTATCTCTCCAACTTTCCCTGTTGCTCACTAGGAGATCTGCGTGAAGGTCATCAATTTCGTCTCAAAGGAACAATTCGCTCAAAATGCACCCGACACCGGGACCGCTTACGGACACGAGCCGGCACATCCCGACGATGTCCTCATCGGTGTCGGTCCCGGTACTCCATGCGGAGAGTACTTGCGTCGCTACTGGCAACCAGTTGGCGTGTCAGCAAATGTGACTTCGCGCCCTCAGATGGTCCGCATTCTCGGAGAAGACCTCGTGCTATTCCGCGATATGAGCGGTCGTGTTGGGTTGCTCTATCCGCGCTGCATGCATCGTGGCACATCGCTCTACTATGGCAAGGTCACTGAAGAAGGCATTCGTTGTTGTTACCACGGTTGGCTGTTCGACGTCGAAGGCAACTGCCTGCAACAGCCGTGTGAGCCAAACAATGGATTGCAACGCGACAAAGCGCGTCAGCCGTGGTATCCGATCGAGGAACGCTACGGCATCGTCTTCGCTTACATGGGACCTCCTGAGAAGAAGCCCGTACTTCCCCGTTACGATATTCTCGAAAATCTCGCTGATGGTGAGTACATTGACGTAGACGGTACCGGTTATGGCGGCTACGCTGATCGCGTAGAAGAGCCACACGTGCCCTACCATTGGCTTCAGAACTGGGAGAATGTCATGGACCCCTACCATGTCCACGTCCTTCATACGACATTTTCGGGAACGCAATTCGCCGAAGGATTCAGCGTAATGCCTCAGGTGAACTTCGAGGCCGTCTCCAACGGCATGATCTATCACGCGTATCGACACTTCCCCGATGGCCGCAAGATGGATCGAATCAATTCGGCCTTGTTGCCGAACATCTCCGCAATTCCGACGATTACCCTTAGCGAGGGGCGCGGCAACATGATCGGATGGCATGTGGCCGTTGATGACTCGCACTTCCGCGTATTTTTTGCAGCTCGCGTCACAAAGCCGGGGCGTTTCGACGGTTATAAAATGCACAACGGAAAACGCTGGACCGAGCTGACCGCGACCGAAAGGCAAGATTATCCAGGCGACTTCGAGGCGCAAAGCGGCCAAGGCGCCGTCACGCTCCACTCCGAGGAGCACCTCGCAACAAGTGACCGTGGTATCGCCATGCTTCGTCGAATGATGAAACAGCAAATCAAAATCGTCGCAGAAGGTGGTGATCCTATCGGCGTCAATTTCGACCCAGAAAAAGCACTCGTTGAAATTCGTTCAGGAAATTTCTATCAAACTGTGGGCGCTTGATTCAATGAACGCAATACGAACGATTGGCATGTCTGTCTCAGACGTGCGTACTTGCTCACATGACGTTAAGCTGTTTGAGCTTACGCCCCTTGGTACAGAGAACGTACCTGACTTTGAACCGGGGTCCCATGTGGACATAGCTCTGCCGACCGGTATCGTGCGCAGTTACTCACTGGTCAATGGTCCAGACGTGCGTGATCGTTATCGTATTGCGGTCAAGCGTGAACCGCTTGGACGTGGAGGATCGACATGGCTGCACGACCATGTCGCCCTAGGAACGGTGCTTCAAGTTAGCCAGCCACGCAACGCATTTCCGCTTGATGTCTCGGCTACGCATAGCGTGCTAATCGCTGGTGGAATCGGCATCACGCCGATTCTGTCAATGATTCAGATGCTCGAAGCCCTGGGACGTCCGTGGACGTTGCACTTCGCAGCAGCTTCAAGTTCAAGTGCACCGATGCTCGATGAAGTGTTGGCGCTAGGCTGTGCGAGCCATGTGGGGACGGTGCGTGCCTCGATCAAAGACTTCCCGAATGCGGTAAAACTAGACCTCGACACAATCGTGCGTGAAGCGCCCGCGCAGTCGCACTTCTATTGCTGCGGTCCTGCACGCATGCTAGAAGCCTTTGATGCAGCAACAGTTTCCACTCCTACTCACCGAGTTCATTCCGAGCGCTTCCTCTCTGACAAGACCGCAGCGTCCGACCACGCATTTAAGGTAAAGCTCGCGATATCTGATCGAGAGGTTCTAGTTTCTGCCGGTCAGACGATCGTCGAAGCGTTGCGTACCGCCGGCATCTCCGTACCAACGTCCTGCGAACAAGGAGTCTGCGGCGCCTGCGAAACGCGAGTAATCAGCGGCATTCCCGATCATCGAGACCTTGTGTTGACAAGCGACGAACAGGCACGTAACGACATTATGATGCTCTGTTGCTCGGGTTCAAAATCGGACCTCCTGGTGCTTGACCTGTAGGGTCGTTCGATACGCGGTGTCGTAAGGCACGTGGCTGAATCCTCGTGCTCTGCGTCGAAGGTGGCGTCCACAACACGCGCTCGAAGTGACGCCAATGGCAGCGCGGCTCGAGCACGCTCGAAACCGAACCGGGGACACCAGTCGGTTGAGAGGACGACCTGACAATATGGGTACGGCCGCAATAGCTCGTCCAGTACCAGTGCGAACTCGAAGAGCACGATGTGGCCGGGCGCGCTGCTGGCGACGCCCTGCGGAGTCAGATACGACGCGCCACGATGCAAGACGCCGTCGAAATTGAGAAAGAGTACGCTGCGCACGTCAGGACCTCCCTCCGCCCGAAAAGCACAACAGCCGTTCGCGCAGTTCCAGTTCGGTCAGAAGCCGACTCAGGCCGAACTCAGGGGCGCAGACCCCGAGATGGTGGCGTTCCTCACGCGGCCACCCGTCGTCGTTGTCGTCCATTGCCACCCAGTTGACCAGTGCGTTCCACTCGACGTGTTCATGGATGCCTTGCTTGCTCTCAAGGTAATCAAAGCCGGCATTCCGGCGGGGCCGGGGCGACGATGCGACAGACGGAATGTAATCGCTTGCGGTCATGCACCGAGTTTCCGAGTACAGCCGGAAAGTACTTCACACCGTCGACTTCCATCGAAAACACGCTTCCCGCCGCGACCATCTTTGCGAGCTGTCTCTCACCTGTGCCGAGTAGTGCAAGGAATTCGCTTCGGAGTAGCAGTTCCCCCGTGCGCACCATCTCGCGGCGGCCGTTATGCACCTGCCGGCTGACCGCTTCGCGAAACGTCAGACTTTTTTTCTCAAGTTCGGCGCTCCGTTGGCCTCAACCCATCGCTTGATGATATGCCCCCTGACTCCGGTGCGCGACTGGCTCGGTGTATTGGCCGCATAAATTGCGGCAGATGCGTCTTGACCGCGCACGTCAGGCCATCCGGGAAAGCACGCCCGAGGTTCGCCGACATCATCGGCGTAATTGACGACATCGCGTTCCAGACCAACATACTTGCGCTTAATGCAGCCGTTGAAGCGGCGCGCGCGGGCGAGCAGGGCCGTGGGTTCGCCGTCGTGGCGGGTGAAGTGCGCACGCTTGCGCAGCGAAGCGCCGCTGCCGCGAAGGAAATCAAAACGCTGATCGACAATTCGACAAGCAAGGTGCAAAGCGGCTCGGAGCTCGTTTCGCAGGCCGGCACGACGATGCAGGAAATAATGCAGTCGGTAAAGCAAGTCGTCGACATCATGGGTGAGATTGCTACGGCGTCGGACGAGCAGAGCAACGGCATCGGGCAGGTCAACCAGGCCGTCGCCCAGATTGACACAGCGACGCAGCAAAAATGCGGCACTCGTCGAGCAGGTGGCGGTGGCCGCGCAAAGCATGCAGGAGCAGGCTGCGACCCTTGCTAGCGCCGTAGGACAATTCAAAGTTCGCGCAGACGTGTAAGGGCGGCGAAGTGGCGCTGCAGGAAATCTCCCACCACCGACCGCTGCTCAAGAACCGCGTGGATCCGCAGATCGAGGCGGCCGTGGTCGAACTGGCCCTGGAACTGCCTGCATATGGTCAGATCCGTATCGCCAACGAAGTCCCAAGCGTCATGCGCTGAAGGTTTCGCCCCAAGGCGTTCGCAGCATCTGGCTGCGTCATGATCTCGAGACCATGAACAAGCGCCTGAAGGCGTTGGAGGCCAAATCGGCGCAGGAAGGATTGGTGCTGACCGAATCGCAGTTGATCGCGCTGGAGCGTGCCAAACGGGAGAAAGAGGCCCACGGCGAGTTCGAGTCCGAATGTCCGGGCTACTGCGGCGCGCAGGACACGTTCTACGTCGGCTCGCTCAAGGGTGTGGGGCGCGTCTATCAGCAGACTTTTGTCGACACCTACTCGAAGGTGGCGTTTGCCAAGCTCTACGACCGCAAGACGCCCTTGCCAGCAGCCGACCTGCTCAACGATCGCGTCGTGCCGTTCTTCGATAGCTTCGGCATCCCGCTGTTGCGCGTGCTGACCGATCGCGGCACGGAGTATTGCGGCAACCCCGAACATCACGAATACGAGCTGTATCTGGCCGTGGAAGACATCGACCATACCCGCACGAAGGCCAAGTCGCCGCAGACCAATGGGATCGTCGAACGGCTCCACAAGACCATGCTCAACGAGTTCTATCGTGTCGTCTTCCGAAAAAAGATCTACGAATCGATTGACGCCTTGCAGACCGATCTTGATGCGTGGCTCGACCAGTACAACAATGAACGGGAGCATCAGGGGCGATGGTGTTACGGCAAGACGCCGATGCGCACCTTCCTCGATTCACTGGAACTTGCCAGGGAGAAACTCATTCCCCATTGATCGTCTCTTCTCTATCGGCCCGACTACCTGTCAGATCAAGTTCCGGCTAATACACTTAAATATTTGGTCGTTATGCTCGTCGATAGTGTCGGGCACCTCAAAGACACCCTTTGCGATGCCAAGACGCTTTCCTGCCGGCACCAGCTTGGCGACAGCGCGCCCTTTGCGGGTAATCAGGATTTCCCGCTCCCGTCCCTGCTCGATAGCCTCCACCAAACGAAACAGCGAGGATTTGGCTTGCGGCATATTGACCGTGCGCATCATCGTCTCCAACAGATGGAGTTAGCCTGTCGTCGCAACTTCTCGAAGACTGACTTTGTCATTGGCATCGCTTCGCGCATCAATTTCAGCTCCTCTGCAAAGGCGCGGCGGTCCCACTTTCTCGCCCGGATGCTGATACCAGCATCCACTGTGAGAGCGGCTTGCACCCGGTGATCCTCTTTGAAGCCCATGTGGCGGGCGTAATAAGCCGGGATGCACATTGCGAGGTACTGCCCCATCTCATGACCCGCATCAGCTTCATCGTTACCTACCCCCAAAAAACCCGTCGTCACGCGCTGAGCCTGTCGTCATCCGCAATGCGGGAAGCGAGAAAGGGGGCGTCCTCAGACAGCAGTACCACCCGCACAGACTGGGTGTTGACGTCAGAGTAGCCGGCCTCACGTACTACCGGGGCGCCTCGGTAGTACACCTCGTAGCGGCCGCGTCCATAAGCGCCGTCCTCATGTGTCCAAGGACGCCGGTCCGAACAAACAGCTGACACCTCAACCGCTTCATCAAGGTCGGCGCCGAATCCCAGAAATAGCACTCTGGCTTCCGGGGCTGCTGTACTTAAAGCTTCCATCAATTCCTTGACCGTCATCTAGCTTCCTAATTTGTATCGCAACCAATGTTTTGCCCCAGTTTACCCGTCCTTCAGCCAGGGGGCGACGTTCGGCTAGATTAGCCCTTTTGCGAGATAGTCTGCATACTCGAAAATCTGGCGACCGCTGTCGAGCGATACTCTGCTAGCGGCGTCGACGAGCCCGTTCCCAACGTGCATTACGCAGTCGAGGTCCAGATAGAGGATGGCCGCTTCGGTCTCGTATTTCATCTCATACCCAAGTTACGCCTGATGTGGTTGCGCGCGCCTAGGCCTGTGGAAGTTGACGACGTTTTCCCACATTGGACTCACTCATACCATTTGGCGTCCGGATCCGCCCATACCTCTGGCAAGGCCTTAGCAGACAACCGGATATGAAACGAGTCGGGGAAATGACGGAGCACCATAAGCGCGCGACTGCGGAAATGATTAAGATC
Organism: Burkholderia sp. PU8-34; assembly: GCF_053427725.1. Lineage (NCBI taxonomy): Bacteria > Pseudomonadati > Pseudomonadota > Betaproteobacteria > Burkholderiales > Burkholderiaceae > Burkholderia > Burkholderia sp. PU8-34. The sequence continues at coordinate 176,473 of NZ_JBSAXC010000011.1, read as the reverse complement.
AGCATCCTCTGAAACGGATGCCAGCTCCTCCATGAGTTGCCTCGCGTAAAGAACTGCCCTGCCTCGCTCATACGGTGTTGTCATCTGCTCCGACTCCGAAGTCAAACCCAGATTGAATCTTGTGGCTGCAGCTCAACCTACTATTGGTCATGACAAAGCCAACGCCCTTCACATCCATGATGGCGCTGATGGCACGTCCGTCACTAACCAATCTTGAACATTGCAACCTCGCCATTTCGCACAGCACTCTGCCGTCTGGCTGACACAGCACAGCCCGCACAACGCACGTGCGACGAGTATCGTCCGCCCTTTCGTCCTCGACGCTCGACCCGTCTCGTCAGCCCTTCTCCTTCATGCCTTGCGATGCTTTTCGTCGGTGGGTCCGTCGACGTCGATTCTCAAATTGCTCGTTGCGGAGCAGTCGTTTGAAGGCGAGCCCAACCTCGAAGGGGCCCATCGTCGCGAGCTCGACATGATGACGTGGAGTCATAAGACGCAGCTGCTGTCGGAGCCCGTTGTCGATCGCAGCAACGAACTCACGCTCCAGTTCTGCCGACAATAGTTTGGTCCTTTTCACACGACGGCTTTCGCGCCTCACCCTCACCCCGATATGTTGCTTGCCTGAGCGTCCTCGAAAAGCATTCGCGGGCCCGATCGCCTTCAACCATAACCTCAATGTATTGACATGGGAGGAGAGTTCCTTCTGATAAATCGGCGTAGAAGGTGTGGCTACTTTCGCAGCGCGTTGTCAGTCGCCATCCAGAAAGTCCAACCAATCGTGCGCATACGCACATCCATGAGCCGGAATCGTCGATCCGGCAAGGCGATGCTCAAAAAGGTCCGTGTCGGCTCGCCTATCTGATCGAGCCGCACGTAGCGAACGCCGTCGGTACTGCGTACATGCACCGGTACGTTTGGTCGTGTAGGTCGCGGGGGTAACGCTTCCCGCCCTGCATTGAGCGCAGCAGCGGCGCTCCGCGCAAATAGGTCCCAGACGCTCACCGACAATCTCGGATAGTCATGGACGACAACCGTATCACCAACGCCGCCGAGAAGGTCCTCACGCAGTTCCACCTCATAGTCGGCAAGCGCTCCCTCCTTTATACGTCGTATATCGGCAGTTGCAATCACACGTTTCCTGTCTTCTCTTCCACCAGGCCATAGCTCTATGTAATCCTCAACATTTTGCACCCCACGTACCGAAAGATTGAACTATGCACGAGCGCATATTTGCGTCAACGAATCAGCATATCGGACACTGATTTGCACTCGGCGCCGACGGACGCCCTTTTGCTAAATCAGTGATACGGAGCACAACATCGATGACGCCGTTTGCGTACGGAAGCGAACATGGCCTCAGTTCGTAACCCTGATATTGCGGACACCCGACCCAAAAATCTCGGAGACGTGTGGCCCTGGAACGTCATCAAGGACCTTAGGCTGCCAGGCTCTGGCTCGCCACGTAAGCGGTCCGATCCTGTCCATTGCAATTCCCATCACAAAAACGTATGTCGCTGCGCCGAGCGGTATCCGCCGCTTCATTGCTCAACGTCCTTGGATCCACTCGTCTCATCGATTTCCCTCGCTCGCTCTGTCGCAGACAGCGGCTCACGCCAGTCCGGACAAACATCTGGAGTGACGTCTCGCCACTCCCCGAGATTCCGTACCGAAACTACCAGGTTCCATACATATTCGGCATCGCTGTCGAATCCCGCCCGTCCGACCAAACGGTAGTGGCGACCACTCGAGGTCACGCCAATGCGCGTCGATGGATCGAGGGACACGATCGATGTGCTTACGCGGCCGTCCTGGCGTTCAAGGCTAAACCCCACAAAATAGCGAGTTCCGTCCTGCGTTTCGCGAATGGACCATGACGCGAGCATAATTTCACTTTGATCGGTCGGATCGCTATCACGATAGATCGGCATAGTCACCTCCGGCGCGGTTTCATGCGCTCAAATCTCGACAATCAGCGAGTGGTTAAACTCGGCGTTTGAGTATGGTGTCGACGGAGACACTCTGTTTCTGCGCGGTACACCTCGTGGATTGCATATCACTCTAGTGTCTCCCAGTAGGTAATTGCTACTGCTGTGAACGTGGCCGTGAATCCAGAGGTCTGCCTTCGTCACAAGTGACTCGAGACTGCTGGCGTAGCACGGCGCAAGTGGAGATCCCCGCCGCGCCGAGGGAATTGAGCGTGCGCTCGGTGCATGATGTGTAACCACTACCGTCCGGCCGTGGCCGCGCGCTTCCAGCTTTGTCTGCAGCCATTTGACTGTTGACCAATGCATCAGTAGTGCATCTTCCGGCCTGAAGATACGTAGGTTTGGTGTACGGATGAACTGGAAATCACCCATGCGCGATCGTGCCGTATCAATGGCGAACTGAGGGTCAATGGCGAGGCTGACGAAGTCGCTCCACAAGACAGCGCCGAGAAAAGTGACGTCGCGATAGGTCCATTCGTCACACTCGAGTACCACGACCGATGTTCCTTCCGCATAGCCCTTCATGTCATCGACGGTCCAAGGATAGATTCCACCAAAAAATTCGTGATTGCCGGGAACGTACACAACCGGTATGGGCGCATCCGCATAGAACTCCACGCCACTCGGTCCTCTGTGAACGTCCCCAGCCAGGACCAACACGTCAGCTCGTGGATCTATCTCCAGCGCTGACGACAACGTCGAGAGCGGCGGGGCCATCTCGTGGTGAAGGTCGGATGCTATTTGCAGCTTCATGGGACACTTACGGCAATAGTCGTTCTCAGGCGCTCGGTCGCTTGCCACTCTTTGCCGACGCGCGCGGCCTGTCGCGTGACGCGAGCTTTGTCTGCGCCTCCTTCAGTATCCAGTCAATGGATTCGTCCTCGAACGCGTCGAGCACCGTCATGACAATCCGCCTGATTTCTTGCCAACACTGACGGCGCAGGTCGACGATGACGTCCAGGCCCACTGACTCCGCCCCGGAAACGTCACGTTGCAACTTCACATTCGCCTTCCGCAAGATCAGTTCGAGATAGGCTTCGTCGCACTGGAGCGCGTTCGCAGCCTCCGCGATACTCAAACTCCGTGCGCGGGTTCCGTTCAGATCGCGATGTGCAGCTTCCGCCATAGGAGTCTCCGGAGTGTCAACGCGTGATCGCCCGTTCACCGGGCGCATATACCTCGGCTATACAACTGGCAATGACTGAGCGCTTCCACGGGTTCAGTGTCGCGCCAGGGTCATTGAGCAGTTCTCGTAGTTCCTTCGCGCCTGGCTCCGGCGCGCCACATTTGCGGCGGGCGATAAGAAGTTCGCTGACGCGCCTGCAGAACTCATCCTTTTTCCGTGTCGACTCCTGCGCTATTCGCGTCGCGTGCAGTGTCGCCACTTCCCTGGCGAGCTCCGGATGCCAGCGCCAGACGTTGACCGGATCCGTATGCACAGCTATGGCCACATGTCGAACCGATGTCTGCCCGCCGTTTGCTATCGACTCGCGAAGTGAGCGCTCAGCCTGCTCACGCGCGATGCTCTTTCGCGAAGTCCTGCGAGTTACCTCGAAGTTGCTCTCGCGCACGTGCCCGGAATGACGACTGAAGTCCTGCGTGACAAAGATCTCCCGCATTGAGGCTCCACACAGATAGGCCGTGCGGAGAAAGACGTGCAGTGGCGCTGGAAATTCGGCGTTGCAGTATGCGTTCAGCTGGGACGGTATCTCGCCGATGGCTCTGGCCATCCGGGACCCGTTTCCGTCGAATAGCGTGTCCCGCAACGCGCTTACGGCGATATCCGATGGGACGATCGCCTCCCCCTCGCTGAGGTGTTGCGGCAAGGACAGCAACTCTTCGCAAAGCTCCGCTTTTGCTGCGCGGAAGCTATCAAGTGCAATTTCGCTGGTAGCGCGTAAAGGGCGACCCATCCACGCGCCGCAATGCCGACAACATCCGACGCGGCCGTTGGAGGCAATCGAGCGCTGCCCAGCGAGCCCGCACGATGGACAACTGTCAACGAGGGCAACGCTATGGCCAACACAACAGTCGAGCTCGGAAATACGCCAGACCAAGGGCTCGTAGATGATATCCCCCGCCTCAGCCATTTCCTCGAGACAATGCGGACACCATCTCCGATTTGGCGTTGTCACCCGACGCGCGGCGATGGCGCCCAGTAATGGAAGTACAGTGCAGTTCTGCAGTCCCGATTCGGCGGAGATACGCGTCAGCGCCGTCGCCCATTCCGTTGAACTCCTAGCCATACCTTCAAGAACCAGAGTGCCCGGCACAAAGATCCTGGCGGGATTAGGTGGCGTTCGACCAAATTGCGGTTGAATCCCGTAACGATAGAAATCCACGAAACGCACGTTCAGGGCTTCGGCGTACCGCATGGCAAAACTCGAGAGCTGCTCGATGCGTCCCGTGCCGTTGCCCGCTATTGAGATTCTCGACATGGCATCGCTCGCTGGCAGTCAGACCTCGATCACCAGATCGGGTATGAATTGCGAATTTGGACGAGATGCGGAGCCGGCCGGGTTACACACCACCCTGCACCGCCGCACCTTATAGTCCGCCGAGGAATGTATGTGCCCATGGATCCAGACCGAGACGTGGCGCATGAGTCTGCTCAAGTCGCTGGCGAACGCCGCGCTGAAGCTGTTGATTCCGTGGCCGCGACTAAGCGAACGGGCATGAGGAGCGTGATGGGTGACAACGACCGTGCTTCCCGCGTATCGCTGTTTCAGCTCCCGCTCGAGCCATCCGACCGAGAGTCGGTGCTCCATCAACGTGTCCTCGGGGGTGAGACGCTTGCCATCCGCACGGATGTTTGCCTTGTAATCGCCACCGGAGAATGCTGCGAGCGTCATGGCGTCATCAACCCTGCCAACCAGTGCAAAATCGGTCCACAGGCAGCAGCCGAGAATCCGTACGCCGCGATAGTGCGTGCAACTGCGCTCGAGCATGCGCACACGTCCTGCCCCTAGCCGCGTCGCAGCCTCGCGGACTGCGTTTTCGTACACCGAGAAGTACGTGTCATGGTTACCGCGTACGTAGATAACGTCATAGGGCCATCCTGCATAGCGCTCTCCAACCCGCAGCATCGAGTCGATGTCGCCTGCGAGGATTAGCACGTCCGCGTCGACGGCACGTACGCGCGGATCCGGCTCGACACCCTTGTCACCGTGCAGATGCAGATCGGAAGCAACGTGCAGCTTCATCCCGTACCCCGTCGGACGACACCATTGAGGGTGTCAACATGCTCTACCGTACTATAAAACACGCACATCTCAATCAGGGTAAACTTGTACTATAAAACACTCATGCTGCGACGCCGCAATTCATTAGGCTGTAAGCCTGAGCGGCCTTTCCTGCGTCTTCGCAAAAAAAGCCAAAGACTCCGGCTGCTTGACAGCGCACGCCCGCCGCAGGTCGCGACCATGAACCGCTTGCTCAAGGTCTCGATTCCCCACGCGCGGACCTTGATGAGCTGTTATCAAGTCTGCTGCGAGCCACGAATTGACAACAAATGCGCTATTGTTTTCAAATCGTCCAAGTTGGTAGCGCAGCGCGATTTGCAAAGAAATGCCGTTGGTCTCCGTGTTGCGTCGCCCTCTCTTTGGGAATTGTAAAAATTTTCAATACCACGGTATGCACGCGCACATAGGGCCTTTATTCGTACGGCTTACAGGGGTCGCATCGTCATAACGCCCGCTATCAACGAGATCTCATTTCGCACGGCGCCTATTGTAATTTTTAACCGCGTACTTCCTGAACGCGCTTTTACTGGCTGCGTTCATTCACCAACGGTATAGTGAGACGTGCGATGGCCTCCGAAAAAACAAATCGGGCTCGCTCGACGGATCGTTTGAGGTGTTAGATGGCTGCAAACTTCCAGTACGAGGCACGGCTGATCCTCCGACAACAGATGGAGGAGCTAGGGATCAGCTTTCAGGATCTTTGCGACCTCCTTGAGGTGACGGGTCTTCGCGAGAACAAGAGTGCCTTGTACCGCAAGGTCGAAAAGGGGACGTTTCAGTTCAGCTTCTTCCTACGCTGCATCGCAGCAATGCAGGGCTTCAAAGACGGTGCCAAGACGCCGCCCAAAGAAGTACTGATACGTGCGATGCCCCTTGAGAAGGCGGCGAGCCCAATCGACGAACATGAATTGCATCGTGATGGTCGACGGCGCGCGCGAAAGAAAAACGCCTCCGCCGTTATGTCCACGCCTACTCGAACCAAGGGCACCCAATCAGATGGGGCCGTTGCGAACGCTGCAACCGCCGAGACCGGCGAGCGTCCGGCAAAGCGCAAACGACGGGTGGCAGAAGCCGCGTAGCGGGTGAACCCGATGATGGCTGCCCGGAGCGGTGGGGCGGGCGATACGCGCCGGCTTTCTGCGACTATATTAGTACCAGATCACGCAATTGGCCCGGAACGGACCGACACGACGCTCCGGCTCGAAACCACGTAGCCAACATATGGGGCGTCCAACAGCTCTTGTGGGGCAGTCGACACATCCCGCCGTCGAGACACAAGTCGCGAAAACGGGCGTAAAGGCCTTTGTAGTTTTTACCCAGCTCTGACCTACGACACCAGTCTGAGGGCTGCGGTCTGCCGATCGCAGCTCCATTATTACGAGGCAGCCTGCGAATTGCGAAGCTTCAATATTCTGACCCTCTCCGCCTCCAGAGCTTGAGTCATTTGCGCAGACCGCCGGTGCAAGCCGAAAGGAATTCCGCGCCGCTCGCGTTCTTCCCTAACGAACTGACCGGTCGGACCATCAATATAAAAACCTTTTGCACCGATCCGTTCAAAGGTTGGAAGCTCGCCCGCGAGAATGAGCTCATCAATCGTCCGCCTTAGCCGATCCACAAGCGGGGCTTTGAAATTGTGCTCGCGATATTGCACATCCATTTCCTGCACGACCTCCGGAGACAGCTCTCGGAGAGTCTTAAGGCCAATCCCTAGCTCTGACGCAAGCCAGGTAGGTGGTAGAAAAGTTCCTGTCCATCGATAACGCTGAACGATTTCACGCAGACGCGTGCGCAACCGCTCTTCCCGGTAAGCGGTTCGCTTCTCTTTTTCGCCAGCCAAGGCGGGGGAGTGCTGTTCCAGGGGTTGTCTTGGCGAAAAGCTGGCAAGATTGAAAAGCAAGTCATGAATGCTTAGTCGCCCAGTTACTGCGAGTCCCGTTATTTCGCTAAGCGGCGGCTTTGACGTTCCAGCGTGACGTGATCGCCGCGCGCTATCGGGAATACCACTCAGAGCAAGTAGAGGTGTGCAAAAAACGCTTTGTACCGAGTACAGATCCTGAATTCTAAAGCGTATCGTTTCGAGTACATCTGAGCGCTCGAGCTGAAAGCCAAAGATTTCAGAAAGGCAGACTGACTCAGCAAGCAGGTCGGCATCTATGACTTGAGACGGCTCCTCGACATCCCGACCCAACCACTTACGGCAGTGGCTGCAACAGCCCACGCGCGCGCCGCTCCAAAGCACGGAGACTCGCGTTAGCCCGCAATGCCGGCACGTCTGTTCCATACGTACTTCGTGCTTGATGCAAACCGAGTAAGCAACCAGCCTCCATATGAGCGGTGAATATGCAGTCTGTGCGCCATCGGTAGTCTCCCGGGCGGCGCTTTCCTGCAGGCAATGAGGGCACCACGAATAAAAGGAACGAAGATTTCTCCTGTCCTGAAAGACAGATGCGAGACTGGTACACGTGATATTTGCGATACCATCGCGTTCAGCCAAAGTCTCTATAGCGTCGATCACGGCTTGCGCACCCCTTGCGCCATCAATGTGACGAACGGCGCGGAGACTCCGATGCGCCCAATCTTGCGTGAGCAGCGGCGCGATATGTTTTTGCCACAACGTAGTGACAGACACGCTCAGAAATTCCGCCCAGTTAACCAGGTAGCTAGAAAGGGACTCACACTCCCAGCTGTCCTGGTTGTGCGGTTCGGGAGAGCGAATGGCAGTCACGGAGCAACACCTCCAGAAAGCGGGGAACGTTCGGGTTTTTTTGCACGCGTTCCAGGCCGACGAACGCCTGCTCCCGAGCCTTGAGTTCCCGACGGAGCTTGTTCGCGAACGTCTCCGCCATCGCGTTGAGAAGACGACACTCCTTTCCGACTGGGCGTGACTGACTTCGCGTCCGCTGAGCTGGTCCGACCGTCCGATGAGGTTTGCGCAGGGAGCTCCGGATCGTCGCTCGCATCGGTCTTGCGGCGTTGCTGGAAATATTTCAGGTAGCTGAAATAAACTGGTCGAGTATCCTCTTTTTGTGCAGCGAAAAAGAAGTCGTGCGCGGCCTTCATTGTCTGGTTACTGATTTCAGCAAATTCCAAAAGATGCTTCTTAAGGGTTTTCCATTCAAGAGGTTGGCCATCCTGTAGCGAAATGATCACCGATGCCAGCACCATATCGATAGTAATACCTACGGTGCCCCAGCATAGCAACATGATTTCTCGGCAATGTCGAGTCAACGTCCCCGGCACAATATAGTCGGGCCCGAGTTTGGATTCCAGGGTATTGAGAAAGATCCAGTACGCATGTACGTCGCAACGGATGGAAAGCCGATAAGGTGGCATCCAGACCGGGCGAAAACGTGCTGCATGTTGATCCGATTTCCAGATAAAACTCACTACCTCTGGACCACCTGAAACCACAATGCCGCAGCGCGGTGCCTTATTCGAGATGTCCTTGAAGACGTTCGGCGCTTCCAGCGCGCGCGCGGCTTTTAGCAACTGAGCCCATGAGCTCGCGTCATCGAAGAAGAGCGCGGAGTATGTCATTCCAATCGCCTTCTCTATTGACTGCATCATCCCTGCGCGCGATGATCTATTCGGAACTTTAATGACCGGAGCACCATCTCTGATGTCAGGCGGATAAGCGATCTTATAGTCCACGAGCGGCTCGAGTGCATGTCGCAGAATATCCTGATAAAGGGTATCGACATCCAGTCTCCCCATCACCGGCGAGTTGAGTGGCGTGTAGCCAGAACCGTAAACGAGCTTCCCGTCCGCGAGCGCGAGCTGTACAAGCTCTGCGTCAGTCTCCCTCATGAGGGTCGTTTTACCCGTCGCCGTGGGGCCCACCAGCAGCACGGGCTGCCGGCCAGTTTGTACGGTGATATGGGCATTAAGACGCCGCCTAGTCTCATCGTAGATCTTATGCCGAATCCTCCAGTCGTGCCTTATGTAGCTAAGGTGCTGCTGCAGTTTTGCAGTGATACGCCCCGACTCCAGAATCGATTTCGTCACGTCCCTCATGTCGAGCTCCTCGGCTGGATTGAATCAAAATTCATCAAGAATCTGCGGTGTACGATGCTGCTGCTTAGGCGGCCGTGGTGGTCGCGGAGGCTGTGCGCCTGATAAAGGTTGATCCACTTTGCGACTGGTTTTCCGGCGAGGCCTCGCGTTCTCGGGAGCGACGTCCGAAGCCGATGCGGGTGTGACCGTCTGAGTGTCCGGTAGCGGTGTCACGGTGGTCGGGATACTGGAGTGCTTCGTAACGGTAGCTCCGGACGCGGAATGAGGTAAGCCATGCAGCTCAAGGAACGCCTTATCGACTTCAATATTCTGATTTTGAAGCGCAGCGCTATGCGCCTCGGCTCCTTCCTCTGTTTGTGTCCAGTCGCGAAGTCCAGCGGCCAGCCGGCCTTGGGTCAAGCCCGGGATAGTCTCTCCCTGCTTCCTTGACTTAGACTTTGTTTCAAGTCGACGATGCTCCAGATACTCGTCGCGTTCATCAGCGGTGAAATGCTTCAACTGCTCATAAAGAAGGCTTGTGCATTCAACCCAGCACGCTTCCTCGTTATCCTCAAGAAACACATATACGTGCCCGATGTTATCTGGATCCTCGTGAACTTCGAGACGCTTCCCGACGTACTTGGGATCCGCCAACTCCGGAGCCCAATACGTGATGTATTGATGTCTGAGGCCGCCTCCCTTATCTACAAGCCGTCGACCGTCCCCGTCCACGTAGGGCATCATCAGAAACCTGAATTCACCGGTATATTCAACCGGCTGCCATGCCGAGCCCTTGCTGAAGCTCCTTCGCTGGTTGTACGCTGCGATCGACTCGCCACCTGTCTTGGCAGATGGTCGTGTCCACGCGCGAGCGAAATGCTCAGCCAGTCTCTGCCTGCAATCGGTTAGCGTCAGAGAAGCTAGGCTGCTGGGGCGGAACTCCACAGGCTGTTCACGTGGATTGTCGTTCGGGTCACGGTATCCGGGCCAATTTCGGAGCACGCTACGCATCAACGCGGAGAAGGCGCCCTCGACTGGCTGGCCAGCACGCGGTTTTTTCACCGGCCGGAACAGTACGATTACACCGTATCGACCGAGGACTAACTGCAGTTGTTTTTTGATGTGTTCAGGACCATGGTCCACCACAAGATACTGCGGAAGCGCACCGTATTTCTCGACTAGCCTTGTAATAATCCGGAACGTTGCGCGATATCCGGGATGACCGTAATAGAGCAGGTGCTCAGGCACATCGTCGTTGCACGCGTCGGCCACTATTGCTAGCTGGAGCCTACGCCTCGCAACCTGCTTCGTGAATGGATTGATTGCGGTAACGGGGAAAGGGGTCGTGTCAATGTGGCAGACTTCCCCGGGTAGACGGCCTTTCGTTAGGAGGGTGACCTCCTCGGCCGGGATATACGCACCATATTTGTAGCCAGCGAATTCGCCTTTGCGCAGGATAACGACGTCGTACTTTTTCAGCCGTGCTATCCGGTAAAAGAAGTTGCGTTCGCTGGTAGGTAGCACGCCCTCTTTCTCGCACTCCTCCGTATACTTCCCGTACGAAAACGTGGGAGTTGGCGCGAGACTCGTCAGGAATTCGTCATAAATTACCCGGTTGTACACTGCCCCCTCTCCTACGAGGGAACGTATCCCTGCATTTCCGTTATGGTTTCTGGCCAGTAGTATCAACGGGGAGATGTTTAGAGATTTTGCCAGCGCAAGCTTGGCGCGGTGACGGGCAATCTGCGCAGGCGAAATCAGTTGTCCGGCCTTTACACCAAACGGCCATCGATATTCTGATCTCTCTTTGCTATACAGAAGGATTAGGGCGCAACCCTCATCAATCTGCTTTTGCTTAAGGTTATAAAGCAGATCCTTCCGTTTACCCTTAAATTTCAGGTAGCCGTCGGCAACAGCAAGTTCTACCTTGCGCGGGGACATTGAAACTGTTTCGCTCGGAGAGCTGAAAACAAAGACATCGCCTGTTTGCACGACCACTGCGTCCTGTTCGTTGAGGACAACTTCCTCGTGCAGGACGGGCAAACGACGGGGGACCAACGCCGGTGCCAGCGCGCCTTGCTCTATCCGTTTCGCTCGGTGAATAAGGTATTCCTCTTGACTCGCATACAGGTAGGCGATCTCAAGAGTCAGATCCTCTTCACGCAATGGATACCAGACAAATTGGTGCGCGATCGCGTAGCGAATTGCATCTCCCGATATACCCTCGTCGTTAAGCGACTGCCAGCTAACAACCCCCTCGCGCGTGACACGAGCAACGATATACGAAAGAACCGCCTCTGTTGGACGGGGATAAGTTGGCTCGTATGCCCGTCGCAGGTGGCTGAGGTTGCCTGCCGTAACCCGGCCGAGGTCTTTGTCAGTCACGAGTCGATAGCCAAAGCCGTAGCGCGCGGCCGCTTCGCGTAGTTTTGGCGAATCCCATCTTTCTCCGATACGCTGATAGAGGGCCGGCTTCTTTAGCAGATCGTCTACGGGACGGTATTCAAAGAACACGAAGCCATCTGGCTCGACCAACAGGCCGTGAACCTTGTGTCCCGTGCGAGTGCGTTCGTGTACTACGTCCGGGATAGCTACGTTGTCCCACACCTCCAGGACACGCGGATTGAAAATCGGGCTTTCGATGAAGAGAAACGCCAACAGCCCAACCCCAACGCTCGGGAATTGCATCAGGAGACGCATGATCCGCGAGTTGAATCCGCCGACGATGTTGCCATATTCGCGCGAGGCATAGGGCGCGAAATCCGGGGGACTGTTACGGATACTGCGCGCAAGGGCTATTCCCGGTTTCGCGAGATTTGCGCGAACTATAACGGTCGCGATTGACTTTTCGTCGAGCCTGTCGTACGGCACCCCATTGTCATAGTCGAAGCTCTCTGCCCCCTCGATTCGGTTCAGTTCAGCTTTCCTGGGATGTGGTTGCATGACTAGGATCCACTGCGGTTGAGTTTTCCGATTCGTAGGCTCAAGCCTTCGGAGGCTCGCGTCAGAGGAGCTCGCGTTTGGGACGCAGGAACGGTCGTGTATCTTCGCCTGATCGAGAAGCACGGGAACAACCAGAACGATCGAATATCTCAGGGATCGACACGTTCGAGATTGCGGACGGCTAGACGCCGCAATGCCTGATACCTATGAGGCTGCCACCACCGCATTTCATAATTTCAGTTGTCCCATCGCGCTCGATCCATTCGACTCGTCTTCGTTCCGGCTCGGACGCATCGTGGACCGACCGCGCGTCGTGCATAACGGGCTGACCGCGAAGTTGCGATGCTGGAACCGGCGCACTTGCTCTATCTGTTTCGCTCGATAGGCCTGGTGTGCGCTTTCAGTCGAGTGACCCAGCGGGGATCTTCGTCAGTCACAAGCTGGTAACCAATGCCGAGGCGCGCAGCCGCTTCACGCAACGTGGCCGAATCCCACTCACCTCCCACGCGCTCATAGAGGGCAGGTCTGGCCAGGAAATCGCTCACGCGACGGTATTCGAAGAAGACCAGCTTGTCAGGCTCGATCAACAACGCGTGAACCTTGTGGCAAGCGCGCGTTCGTCCATGCATCACATCCGGGATAGAAACGTTATTCCACACTTCCAGAACGCGCGAGTTGAAGAGCGGGTTTTCATTCAACGACGCCAGCAAGCCCCCTCCGTGTTCGCGCGAGGCGCACGGCCCGTGGTCTGGTCCGACATTGCGCACGCTTCGCACGAAAGCTTTCCCCCAGGACGTCAGATTAGCGCGAACCATAATGGCCATAATCGACGTTTCGTCGAGCCTTTCGTACGGTACGCTGCAGTCGCAATCGAAGTGCGCCGCTCCTTCGATCCGATTCGATTCCGCCTTTCTGGTATGAGGTTGCATAACTAAGATCCGCTTCGATTGAATTCGCCCGCCTGTGCGGACAACCCTTCGAGACTCATAAGCCAAACTCGGAGCGTGCTCCGAGTTTGGCTACTTATCCTCATCCGAAGGACGACAACGACGCATTGGCCTCTGCAACCGGAAGTCGGTGGTATCGACATACAGTTGTTGCTCCATATTGCGAGCGGTCGACACCAGACGCTGCGCCATGCTCTCGGGAACGTGCAGATCACATGTCACAATAGCTATCGCCCCATCTTGCTCGATCCATTCGATGCGTCTCCGTCGCGGCTGGCCAAGGACGAAAGGGCATGAGTCGCGCGCCCCATCGACGGTAGCTCCGTCCTTTACCATGCGCCAGAAACGCTTAGAAGCTCCCTTTGAGATCATTTTATTAGGAGTACTGTTTTCGTTGCGCATGATCCGCTTCGCCATTTTCATCCTCCGCGAGAAACAGCGTCCGGCCGAAGTGACAGAACGACAGAACGACAGAGCGCGACCAGTTCAGCTTAATACATTTTTGCACGAAAGCAAGAAGAGGGGTGCACGTTGGCCGCTGACAGCGCATGAGATGCGACCCTGATTATGCGCCTGTCTAGCAGAGAAGATATGAATAGATATTGCTGCGCAGGCCGAGGTCCTAAAGTCGACTGAGCGCTCCTGGGTCGACTACGGGCAGGCATCAAGGTGCTCGTCAGACACCAGTGTCCGATTCAATGCCACCTGCCGCTCGGAGCAAGATCAAATCAACCTTCAGCTGTTCCAGTGTCTATGTGCTTGCAGGAGGGGTTTTGGGGAAAACAATATCAAATCAACTTGCATTCTCAAATCAAAACAAGCTTCAGTCAGCAGGTTGGTGTCACTGCAACACCAGCGCCCCGACCTGGCCCGGCATTTCCGGGCGACTGAAAGTAGCCAGACATCCAACCTTCGCAAGCACCCGATCAAGGCCGTCTCGAGCACGTGACGAAAGGCGGCGAGGCTAGTGCCCGCGAATATTTTGCGGGCGCGAAAATGGACAGACCAGGCAACGTTCTGGCGGCGGAACCGAAACGGCCGAATTTCCCCGAGGAGTACCGACGGCCGATTGCAGAGATGACGCTAAAGCCTGGGGCATCGACCTCGCGGATTGCGCGCGAGCACGGGTTTAACGTCAATATGGCGTTCGAATCGGTCGACGTTCAACCCGCCGCATCCCCGGCCAATCGGCTCAGCGCCTGCCCGATCCTGTCGCGGAATCCCGGCCAGTGCGCGCCGAACTCGTCCATTCCGCCCTCGTTCACGGCACGCTCCATCTCCGCGCAAGCGTCGCGTGCATCCACGTCGCCCACCAGCGCGAATCCTCCGCGCATCGAGTGCAGTTCGATCTTGACCGGATCGACTTTACCGGTCGACATTGCGTCGCCGATCACTGCCAGCGAATGCAGCGTTGCCGCGCGAAGCGTCTCGTGGATCTCGTCCGACAACACCGGCCGGTTATCGGCGTGCCCGCTGCTCGCCGTCTCCGTATTCGAAACAGCCGCCTGGCCACGCGCCGCCGTCCGCCGCGTCAGCACGGCGTCGAGCACGTCGATCGACAACGGCTTGAGCACGACTTCCGCAGCCCCTGCCTGCTCGCAGCGCCGGTAATCCTCGTCGGTTGCATGCGCGGTCATCGCGATCACCGGCACCTTCACTCCCTGCTCGCGCAGGAACCTCATCAACGTGAAGCCATCGAGCTCCGGCATGCCGAGGTCGGTCAATACGACGTCGAACGGATGCTCGAAGAACGCCCGCATCGCCTCGATGCCGTTCGTCACGATCGTCGCGTCGTGGCCCAACGCGTCGAACTGGTCGCGCAGCAACGCGCGGCTTGCCGGATGATCCTCGGCCACCAGCACGCGAAGCGGCGGCATGTCGTCATGTGCATCGTCCGCCGGATGCTGCCCGCTTTCGGGCGCAGCGTCCGGCTCCGCAAAGGCGTCCCGCCAGTCGGCCGGCGCCGAGGGCAGCGGCAACGCGGCGACGAATGTCGTGCCCTCGTCAACGCGGCTTTCGACCGTCAGCTCGCCGTGCATCAGTTTCACGATGCGTCGGCACAGCGGCAACCCGAGCCCGGTGCCGCCGAAGCGCCGGAAAACGGACGGGTCGGCCTGGATATAGACGTCGAACAAGGTCGGCAGCGCATCTTCGGGAATGCCGATGCCCGTGTCGCGCACCGCGATCTCGACGCAGCGCGCGCCGGCGCCATCCGTTGCGATCCGTGCAGCGATCGTAATACCGCCGCGCTTCGTGAACTTTATCGCGTTGCTGACGAGGTTCGACACGAGCTGACGCAGCCGCGTCGGATCGCCGACGTAGCCGTCCGCCAGATCGAAGGCCATTCGGCATTCGAGCGTCAGATGCTTCGCATCCGCGATCGGGCGGAAGATCGCCGCCACGTCGCGCAGCAACGCGCGCAGATCGAACGGAATGCGTTCGAGCGTCATCTGGTTCGATTCGGCCTTCGACAGGTCGAGCACGTCGTTGATCACGCGCAGCAGCGTATCCGACGACGACATGATCGTCTTCAGGCGGCGCCGCTCGTTCGGCGGCAGCGGCGCACGCTCCATCAGTTCCAGATTGCCGACGATCGCGTTGAGCGGCGTGCGGATCTCGTGGCTCATCGTTGCCAGGAAAGTCGACTTGGCCTTGTTCGCGTCCTCCGCCGCCGCGCGGGCCTCCCTCAGCTTGTCTTCCGTCAGCTTCCGGGCCGTGACGTCGGTCAGCGTGCAGAGCAGCGCGTCGACGCCGCGGAACCTGGTCCGGACGATGTGGGCGGCAAGATAGGCGGTCTCGCGATCCGTACGCTCGACAGCGAGTTCCTGGTGTACGACCAAGCCCCGGCCTCCGGCACCCGCGTGGCGTTCGCGGTAGGCCTGCCAGATGCGCTTGCCGAGCGGGAGTTCCGACGCCCCGCCGTCGTAAGCGAGCACGGCATCGTTGCGTACCATCGTTTCGCCGTCGGCCACCGACAGCAGCAGCAGCCCGGCTGGCGCATTGCGGATCAGCGTGCGGTTGAACGCCTCGCTTTCAATCAGGCGGATCGCGCGCCGGTTCGCGGGACGCAGCGCACGAAGGTCGAACGTGACGATAGTCAACCAGAGCAGCGCGATGCCGATCAGCGAGGCACCCACCACCACGCTCACGCGGACGCCCGTCGCCTC
The DNA here is from genome assembly GCF_053427725.1 of Burkholderia sp. PU8-34. NCBI lineage: Bacteria > Pseudomonadati > Pseudomonadota > Betaproteobacteria > Burkholderiales > Burkholderiaceae > Burkholderia > Burkholderia sp. PU8-34. The sequence goes on along the minus strand of NZ_JBSAXC010000011.1, from coordinate 160,196 downwards.
CGCCACGCTGCGCCATGAGAAGGTGGTTACCAGGACCAGGTTGGAAATAGGCAGATGGTCGCTGATGAGGAACCGCGTGCCGACCCTGCGCACGACCACATTTTCGCCGAGCGCCTCGCGCGCATTGTTCGTCGCGCGGTCGATCATCGCCGGATCGCGCTCCCGTCCGAAGAGGATGCTTCTGCCCTCTTTGACGATCGCGACGACCGCCACGTCCTCGTCGTCCGATCGTGGCGACATGACGTCGTCGAAACGAGACAGGCTGTTGAAGACCAGCCATCCGACCGGCCGTCCGGCCGCATCGTCCAGCCGTCGCGCGAAGCGCACGACTGTACGCCCGACGATAGGGTCGAATCGGCGGTCGAGCCTGAACGACCGATACCGCATATCCGGCTTCTGCCGCGTGATCCCGGTCGGCATCAACGCGGCAATCAGCACTTTCACGTCGGTATCGGGCGGAAGCGCGCGTGCGCGCGCGACGAGCCCCTCGCCGAGCACACCGAGAAACGGGCCGTCGAGCCCGATCACGTAGCCGCCGATCGGCTCGGCATCGGCCTCCTGGGACCGTTGCCGAACGCTCGTATCGATCTGGCCGAGGATGGCTCCCAGATACTGCGCGTACGATTCGGCCGGTCGGTCCGGCGTGATCTCGGCCATCGCAAAGAACGGCTCCGCGCCACTGGCAACGCGCACGGTCAGCCTTCCATGCGCCGCCGAGAACGTCCGCAGCGCCTCCGGAGACGGCTGCGCCCCGTTGTGCCAGAGCTGCTCAGTACGGTCCCCGTAAACCATCAGCAATCTGTCGATGGCCTGCACGCCGGCATACAACTGGGCATTGCGTTGAAGAAACGTCGAACGTGCCTGCGCAAGGTAGTCCTGTATGTCGAGTCGCACGACAAGCGCCGCACACACCAGAATGAACGCCGTGACTGCCGCGCCGCTGCCGTACAGCAGGGACTGTTGCTGGCGCCGAACCCGGCCCGGTTCGAATGGCTTGTGTTTCGCCGCCGCACCGTGGGCGACGAGTCTCTTCAACTTTTTAGGCATGTCGTTACGATCTCGTCGGCCCCGATCCGGGAAGCATCGTGATCCGTCGTCCGCGCTGATTGCGCGTCGGGCATCATGGTCGTCGTGTCGCGTCTTGCGCGCCGGCTCCAGCCGGACGCATCGCTTCGACGGTGCTCCGCGCCGGTTGCCCGGGCACGGAGGAATCATGTCGCAGCGTTCGCGCTACGCATTCTCGGGCGGCATATGGCCGGCCGGTGCGTCCGGAAGCTTGCCTTCGTCGGCGTAGCGGATCAGATCTGCGTCGCGGACGATCCCGAGCTTCTTCATCGCGCTCGACTTCTGCGAGCTGATGGTCTGCTTGCTGCGGTGAAGCTGCGCGGCGATCTCGCCAACCGTGTACCCCGCACAATAGAGCCGGACGACTTCGATCTCGCGCGTCGTCAACTGGCGCACGGTCGGCGGCACCTCGCTGGCGTCCAGCAATTGCTTGATGAACGGTGACAAATAATTCGCGCCGACATAGGCGGCGTGAACGGCGCCGACCAGATGCGAAATCGCATCCGACTTGCTCAGGATGCAGCCCACACCCTGTTTCTGGATCGCACGCAGCACGCTCGGATTGTCGATCATCGTGATCGTGACGAGATGAAGCGCGGGATAGCGGCGCTGAAGGAACGACAACAGCGCAAGACCATCGCCATACTTGCCGCCGGGCATCACGTAGTCCACCACGACCACGTCGCTTTGCTGCTCGTCGAGCACCGCTACCAGGTCTGTCGAGTTCGAGACGGCGCCTACCAGTTTGATCGTGCTGCTTCCCGCGAGCGCCTGCGACATCCCGAGCGCGGATGACGGATGATCGTCCGCCACCGTCACACGCACAAAAAATTCATCCATGGTTGCTGTTCTCCCCGAAGCTTCAATCCATGCTGCATATTTTCCGATTCACCGAGCGCCATTGGCGTCTCGTCACGCCGAATAACAACCGCATCCGGCGACTCGAATGAATCACGGCATGATTCTAAGATAAAAGGGGATGGAGTTCTTCACGCGCGGAGGCGAGCGCGATCGGAATCACGTCGCGGCTTCGCCTGCCGCAGCGCGAGAAAATCCGGCACGCACGCGCAAGCCTCGAGCGACACATGCACGCATATGCGCCGCGTGCTCGCCCGATTCAACCTGGCAACCAGCGCAGACAACCGCGCGGCCTCAGCAAATACGGGACGGCGCATCGACGCCGATACGCCAGTGCACCGAGGCGACGCGCGCGCCCATCGATGCCCCGGACAAGCTTGCGCTCACATCCGTGCGGCTGCCGCTATTACTCGATCAGCCGATGGTCCCGTCTTCCTGACCGTCTTCCACCACCTGCTGCCATTCGTTGACGACGCGCCGCTTTTGCGTCGGCGACATTATCAGGAACTCGTTCATTTTCACGAGAAATTCCCTCCTGTATTTCTCTGGAAGCATTGCAAATCCGAGCAGCAGGGCGAACACCTTACCCATATGACGCACGGCCTTCCCCTCCATTTTTGTGAATGATCTTGTGCCGCTTGCGCTGCGATACGGCACCCCCGCCTTCGATACTTCGTACATGCGTCACCGCCATATGGCCGAACGCCGCGACACACGGCCTACGATCACATCAAGGCGACCTGATCCCGCACGCGCGCTACCGGGATACGCTTCCCCGACGCCGCACCACCCGCGTCAACATACGATTCCACTGCACCAGCGTCACCGGCTTCGTCAGCCGCTGTTCGACGTTTGCCGCCGTATACCGCGCCGCCTCGCGCGGCGCCAGATGCGACGTCACCACCACGACTTCGCAGGACAAACCGAGATCGCGGACCCGCTCGGCCAACGTGCACGCGGACATGTCGGGCAGATCGGCGCTCAACAGGAGCACGTCCCACGAGCCTTCCGCCAGCCAGTCGAGCACCGTTTTTCCGAGTCCAGCGTCCTGAACCATGCACCCGAGCACTTCGAGCTGTTCCCGAAGCAATGCGACGCTGTCCGCGTCGTCGTCCGCAAGCAGCACGCGCAATGCTTGCCGATCCGCCGCCTGAACTGCCTGAACCGCCTGGACCGCCTCGACCGCCTGAACCGCCTCGACCGCCTGAAGCGCCCGGCCCGCCGGCACGCGCGGCGACACGCGCCGGCCGGCGATCGCCGCCCCCCGCATCATCGCGTCACGCATGCCACCCATCGAATAGCTTGAGACGCGGATCGTCCTGTCGGCGATATCGGGCAGCAGCGGCCCGTCCGGCGTCGCGAGAATGACCGGCGTGTCGCCGCCCAGGCTATCGAGGTCGGTGCAAGACCATGCGTCGGCGTCCCCGAGGAGCAAGATCGCGCATGCGTTCGCGAGGCGCTCGGACCGAATGCTCGCCGGGCGATCGTACGTGGCGACATCGAAGCCCCACGCACGCAGGTGGGGCAGCGCGAGATCGCGCCACGCATCCCGCGACGACACGACAAGCACCACGCGTTCACCGCACGACTCGCTGGCTGCGTCGACAACGATTGACGTCCCGAGCGGCAAGCGCACGGTGAAACAACTGCCGACCCCTGGCGTGCTCGTCACCGATATCGTTCCCCCCATCGCGGCAACGAGCCGGTCGCACAGCGCGAGACCCAGCCCGGTGCCGCCATAGCGCCGGGCAATCGACGTGTCGACCTGCGAAAAAGGCCTGAACAGCTTGTCCCGGTTCGGCTCGGCAATGCCGATGCCCGTGTCGTCGACCGCGATTTCAAGCTCGGGGGCACCGGGTCCGGTCTCGCGAATCGCGATGCGTGCAGTGACACGGCCGTCGCTCGTGAACTTGATGGCGTTGCTCAGCAAGTTGCCGAACACCTGCGCGAGGCGCGTCGGGTCGCCGCGCATGGATTGCGCGCTGCTCGCGGCGATCTCGGCGAACAGCGGCAGCCCCTTCGCTTTCGCGATCGGCGCATAGGCGGCCAGTTCGCGCCCGATCACCGCGACCACGTCGAATTCGATCGATTCGACCGACATCGCCCCCGCCTCGATCTTCGAGAAGTCGAGCACGTCGCTGACGAGCGTCAGCAGGAGCTCGGCCGACGCGCGCAGCGTCTGTACCCGGGGGTGCTGCGATACGTCGAGCGCCGAGCGCTCGAGCAGTTCGAGATTGCCGAGAATGACGTTGAGCGGTGTCCGGATTTCGTGACTCATCGCCGCCAGGAACGACGATTTGGCCGCATTCGCCGAATCGGCCGCACGCACCGCTTCCTCCAGCCTCCGGACGAGTTGCCGCTTCGCCGTCACATCGACGACCGCCGCGATCAGCACTTCCTCGCCCTGATATCGCGCGCCGCGCGCGATGATGTCGAGATGCAACCACGCGTCGTCCGGACCCTCTACCGGAAGAACGGCCTGCATCGCGCCCTCGGCGGCGCCGCAGGCGAGAAAGGCTTCGTAGTGCGCGACGACCTGCGCGGGCAGCGTCCGGCCATCGCCGCCGCATCGCGCGATCATGTCCGTCAGCGTTCCGCTGGCGAGCATCAACCGTCCGTCCGACCGCGAGATCAGGCCAAGGCCGATCGGCGCCATTTCGATCACGTTGCGGCACAGTTCCTCGCTGTCGAACACGCGCTGCGAGCGCGTGTAAACGGGTATCAGCGTGCCCCGATAGAACCGCACCAGCAGCGTCCACATGACCGCCAGCGCCAGCAGCGTCGCGGCGGCGAGCGTGCCCGTCTGCCAAGCGACACCGGCCGCGACGGCCGTCCACGATATCGCGTAGACGAGGATCCAGCCTGTCGACTCGAGCCTGCTGCGAAAGACCACGAAGCCGTCGCGAAACACGGGCATGTCCGACTTCGTCAGTTCGTGCGGCGCGTCCAGACCCAGAAGATGCCCGCTCACCGCCTGATCGGCGGCGGCGCTGCGCTCCATCGTCACGAGCCGGTTATCCGCGGTGGTGATGAAGAAGGTGCCGTCCGACGACGGCTCTGCAGGCAGCCACGACAGCAGGAACTCCGGCGCATATTCGGTCACGAGGACGGCAAACGGCTCGCCATCCGAATACGCCTGCGCGGCGATCCTGATCCGGACCTGCTCCGTGACGGGGCCGTCATACGGCGGCAACCAGCGCACGCGCGGACGCTCGTCCGCCGCCGGCGGCCGCTCGTCGCCGAAATCGACCCGCAGCGCATCCAGCACGCGGGCGCGCCGCTCTGGCGTCGCCAGCGCCGGCCAGTCTTCGGACAGGGTCGGCACAAGACCGAACATGCCCGCACGGGTGCTGTAGTGGTAGCCCTCCAGCAGCCGGCCGCGATTGATCGAGCTTGCCGCGCAAATGCGCGACAACAGCATCGACAGCGCGAGATAGCGCGAGACCTCAGCGCGGTTTTCGGTCTGCCCCGGCACCCCCACGACCAGCGACGGATACGGTTTGATCGTGATCCGCTGATCGTTGTCGAAGAAGGCATCGACGACGCTGTCCGGCGCATGCGAGATCTCCCGCCAGATCAATTGCGTATTCGCCACGCCGTTGCGGAACGACGTCTCGCTGACTTCGATCTCGTCGAGCGTCTCTTCCTTGCCGCTCAGGAAATTGCGCCGCTCGGCCTCGAGGTATCCGTAGACGATCGACACCATCCCGAACGCACATGCGACCAGGATCAGGACCGTGACGAGAATGCCGCCGCCGAACATCGAGATGCTCTGGTAGCGACGGATGGACTGGAGCGAGCTGTAAGGCATGAAGCAACACGACGACAACGCAGGTGCCGGAACGCAATCGCATCCGGGCCTCGGCGTCTCGCATGAGCGCGGTCGAAAAAAGTGGAAGTGGACCGATCATGCCAAATGGCTTGCTGAAAATCAGTGCAGAACGAGCGGTTTAGTACCTGTCAAGTATTGACGATTGGAATTTTCGAACTTGAACGACGTAAATCGAACAAATTCACGCGGCAAGCATGCGGATTGGACGCGTCTCGAAACGACGAGCGTCGGCGGACGGACACGCGCCGGAAACAGCCGGGCCGATCCGCGATCGGTCGCGCATCGGCGCGATCTGGATGGATATCGGATAAAGCGAAACGCGTTGACGGCCACCACGCTTCGCGATCCGTATCATTGCAGACTTGTGGACTTGCGAGTGTGCCTTTCCGATATCGTGCAGCGCCGGACGATATCAGGCACTCTTCCCGCACTATTTCTGTTCGGCGATGCGCGGATCCTCTCGGCCGTCCGAATCGTCCTTCTTTTGGTAGGAAACCTGATCTTCAGGTCGATCAGAACAGCCTGTATCGTCGCAGATACGCACCGCGTTGCCGGCAGGCAGAATTTGAGCGCACGCGGCAAGAAGCAGCGGCCCCGGTACGAACGGACGGCGATACGGTGGCACTTTCCTCGAGATTTATTGGCGCCGCAAGTCGAACTTCAACATCCCCGTGAACTCGCACCCGGCGCGCGTGCGGCACGGCGACGAATACACGCCACCAGCGCCGGCACGCGGCTCAAGGCTCTCTCAGGTTCCCGCTTCGAATCGTTGTGTCGTTCCATGCTGCCGCTTGTTTGAACGCCGACTGCCCGAAAGCAGCAGCCGCCAAACATGACGCGACAAACAATAGTGACGCGGTGAGCAATAATAATGGAGAAAAATCGCATGTCAAGCCAATTCTCTTTCAAGAAGTTTGCATGACGCGTCACCTTTGCTATGCTTCCACGCGAAAATCATCGGAGACCATCACGAGATGTCCAACAGCGAGCTGACCAGCGCCGACCTCATCACCGCCACCAAGGTGCGCGATCTCCTGACCCGGAACGGCATCCCGCCGCGCAGCCACAACACGACGATCGCGAACGTGCTCGGCCTCAGTTTCTCCGTCGTCACGCGCAAGATGAAAGGGCTGATCCCGTGGAACCTGTCGCAGCTGCAGGACATCGCGACGCACTTCGGCGTGCCGCCCGCGATCCTGCTCGACGACCGCGCCACGCAACCGAACGCGCACGCCGCCGAGATGGTCGACGCGACGCTCGTGATCGAATCGCGGCGCTTCCGCTGCCGCGCCGCAATTTCCGCGAAGGCCAGCAGCCACGGCGAATCGGACTTCGTCGCGACCCAGTCGCACGGCGAATGGATCGTGACCGAACGTCAGCATGCGCACGAAGGCCGGACCTACCCGGTCGACCTGATCGAACTGCGCTCGACGCAGCAGAACGCATGCGTCGCGCGGATCGCCGTGGTCGACGATTCACCGGACGTCGCCGAAACGATCTGCGAGTATTTCGTCGAGAAAGGCGTGAACGCGATCCCATACTTCGACTGCGACTCGTTCAGGAACGCACTGGCCGTCGAGGATTTCGACGGTTACATCCTCGACTGGATGCTCGGCGACGAGACGGCCGCCGATCTCGTGCGCGGCATCCGGTCGAGCGAAAACGGCGGCGCCCCGATCTTCCTGCTGACGGGCAAGATCTCGACCGGCGAAGCGAGCGAGGATGAAATCGCGCGCGTGGTGTCGCACTACAATGCGCGCTGCGAAGAGAAGCCGGTGCGGCTGCCGATCCTGTTTGCCGAAGTGGCGCGCGAGCTGAAGATCGCCCAGCCGTTCAGCGCAAGCGCCGGTTGAGCCACCGATCCGATCAAGACAAACGACAAGCGAGAACGACACATGCGAATCACGACGATCTGGCTGAAAAGCCTGCTGCTGACCTGTTTGCTGGGTGTGGCTGCCGCCGCCTGGGCCGCGCCGTTCACGTTCACCGTCGACGGCAAGATCGAGAAGTCGAACCAGCCCGGCAAGACCGTTTACGTATTCTCCGAACAGGAGCTGATGGCACTGCCGCAGCATTCGATCACGACATCGACGAGCTGGACGCCGAAGGCGACCTTCAGCGGCCCGCGCCTCGCCGACGTGCTGAAGATCGTCGGCGCGACGGGCACGCAGATCGAGTTCCGCTGCATCGACGAATACACGTTCACGATTCCGGTGGCCGATGCGGAGAAGTACGGCGTGATCCTCGCGCGGAAGATGGACGGCAAGGTGCTCGGCAACGACAACTACGGCCCGCTGTGGATCATGTATCCGCGCGACCAGTTTCCGGACGACCTGAAGACGCCGCTCGGCGAAGCCAAGTTCGCCTGGCAGATCATTGGCCTGACCGTGAAATGATCGGCAAGCAGTGGAAAAACAGAAAAATCATCGTGATCCTCGGATCCCTGTGGATCCTGGGATTCGCCACGTGGGCGTTCCTGCTGTATGACCTGCTCGCAACCTCGGTCAACGAGGGTGTGCTCGAAGGCCCGCGCGAAGGGGTGTTCTGGACGGCCGCACAATACCGCAACGCATACAGCCGCTTCGACCGGCAGTTGATTCTTTACGCTACGCATCAGGACGACGATTTCGACCGCGTGCAGATGCAGCTCGACAGCCTGTCGGTGTCGTTCGGCTTCCTCGAGCGGCCGTCCGAAGTGTCCGAATACTGGCTGCGCATCCCGAAGGCGCGCGACGACATCGCGACCCTCGGCGAAATCATGACGCGCCTGAAACGCGACGTGCCGACGCTGCGCGACACCCCCGGCGATGCCGCGCGCGTGCTTGCCGACGTCGCCGCGTACTGGCCGAAAGTGAACGGCCTCTCGAACTACTTCCGCGCGATCGAAATGGCGCAGCGCGATTTCACGTTCCATCAGCTGAAGGAAAAGCAGCGCGCGATCTTCATTCTCGGCGGCATCCTCGGCGTGATCCTCGGTGCGCTGTTCCTGCTGCTGTTCTATACGGTGCGCACGCGCGACGACCTGCTCGAACGGCAGCACGCGGCGCTCGAAGCCGAGAAGAAGGCGTCGGACCGCGCGTTCGAAATGATCGAAGCGAAGAACGCGTTTCTCGGGATGGTCAGCCATGAGCTGCGCACTCCGCTGCAGGCGATCTGCGGGTCGATCGAGATCCTGCTCGCGCGGCCGCAGTCCGATGCGAACCTGAAGACGATCAGGCGGCTGCAGAATTCGGCGTCGTCGCTCGAAGCGCTGGTGAAGGAACTCACCGACTACATCAAGCTGCGCTCGACCAAGCGCCTCGCCGAATCGGAAGTCGTCGGCGTCGCGGTGCTGTTCGCCGACGTGCTGGAGCCGTTTCGCGAGCGGATCGCCGCGAAGCGCGTCCAGGTCTCGCAGCAGGTCGAGCCGGCCGGTCTCGCGGTGCGCTCGGACCGCAAGCTGCTGCAGCAGGTGCTGAGCAACCTGATCGAGAACGCGGTCAAGTACACGAACGGCGGCACGATCGCCGTCGCCGCGACACTTGCGCATACGGCCGCCGGCCATCAGTTGACGATCGTCGTGCGCGACACCGGTGTCGGCATCGCGAAATCGCACCTGTCGAAAGTTTTCGAGCCGTTCTATCGCGTAAACGACGCGGCGGGCCTGCACGTCGACGGCATCGGCATGGGCCTCGCCGTCGTGCGGGAGATCGTGACGACGCTGCGCGGGCATGTCGACGTGCGCAGCGTCGTCGGCGAAGGCAGCGAATTCGCGGTCACGCTGCCGGTGGAGCTGCCGGTCGGACTGCACGACGGCGGCGAACGGCCGGGCGACGCGCCGCCCCTGCCGCCGCTCGCGCCGCCCCGCGCCCGGCGAGCGCTGGTCGTCGACGACAACGACAACGCACGCGAAACGCTCGGCTCGATGCTGTCCGCGCTCGGGATCCCGGCCGACCTGTGCGGCACAGGCAATGAAGGTATCGCGCGCTTCGGCGAGCAGCAGTACGACCTCGTGCTGCTCGATCTCGAACTGCCGGACCTGAGCGGCTTCGAGGTCGCGCAGCGGATCCGTGCGGCAATGCCACCTGGCGGCGAGCGGCAGACGGCCATCCTCGGCGTCAGCGCGTATGAGTCGACTGCGCTCAAGGAGAACAGGCAGGTGTTCGACGCATTCCTGCCGAAACCCGTGCATCTGCGCGAGCTCGGCGCGCTGGTGGAAAGGCTGCTCGGGTAATGGCCGCCAGTTCCCGGACCACGCAGAACATGATCAGCACCGGCGAGTGCGTGCTGAACCTGCCGTCGTCGACGCAGTCGCACGCTCTGTGGACCGCATCGCCCGCACGACCGGCTCCAACCCGGTTTCCGCGTCGAAGCTCGCGCGCGGCTACGTGTTCGCCCCCAACAAATGGTCGCCGCTGATCATGAGCTTCCAGAAGTTCTACGTACTCGCGTCGCGGCAGGTTCACGCGTCGCGGCTCGCGGAGATTCCGGAGCACTTGTATCGCAGTCCCGACGTCGATCGCGCGCGACGCCGGATTGCTTCAGGGGGCGGAGCAGCGATGACCGCCGCGCTGCGTGGCTGGGTCGGCGGCGTCGCACTGACGGACGCGCGGCACGACTCACCGGGGGCGCCCCGCGTCCGATCGGATAAGATACGGCCCGCCATGCCTTTTATCGAACCGACGGAGTGCTTTCAGTGATTCAACCGACCCCAGTATTCAAGGACAACCTCGCGCAACTGCCGGCCATCGACGGCATCTCGCGCATCGATCTCGTCGGCGCGAACGGCGACGTGGTCGCCAGCATCGAGAACCAGCCCGGCAAGCAAGGTTCGCTCGCGGTGTACCACTACCTGAAGCAGGCGTTCGGCGCGCTCGACGCGAAGGCCGCCGAGCATGGCCTTGCGGTGTTCGCCGAGCACACCGCCGACGCACGCAACCGCCCTGGCGCGCACCCGAACGTCGATCGCCTGCTCGCGATCGTCGCCGGCGGCGAAGCGCTGCGCATCGACGTCGTCGCGAAGGGCTGAGCGGTGAATTGACGGCGCGCCGGCTTCCACCCCGGACGCTCCGGGTTGTCCGCCTGCGACACCACCATCTTCTGCTTCGCGCTGTCCCACCACTCGTACGTATACGTCGTCGTCACCGACGTGCCGGGCCCCGTGGTCGGCCGCTGCTCGACCCGCGTCACCGTCCCGTCGGCCATCCGCGTGTACGTGGTCGTCTGCTGCGCGACCTTGTCGCGTTCGGACCTCAACTGGCCGTCGCCGTCCCAATCGCGCTCCAGGTCCACCAGCCGCGTCGTGCCGTCCCGGTCGTACGACCTGTAGCGCGTCACCCGCCCCATCGCATCGTTGGTCCGCTCGGCGTACCGCTTCCCGTTGATCGTCTGCGTCGTCAGGTAGCCATTCGCGTCGTACGCGTACATCTCGGTCCGGCCGTCGCTCGCGTACCGCGCCAGCGTGCGCTCGCCCGCCGCGTTGTAACCGAGCTGCACGCCGTCCGATCCCGCACCGCCGATCACGATCGAGACGCTCGCATCGTCCGCGCTCGTCGCCCGCCGGCCCGTCGACAACTGCCCCATCGATATATTGTCAAACAGGTGTCTTTGACGCGAACTGCCTTCTTAAAGAGAGCCAACCATTAAAGAATAAGGCTCTGCGCCCTGTCGATACGACGAGGGGTAATTTTTGCCCACACGCGCGTTTCTATGCCTCAACGGACGAATTGCACGCCAACTTTATCGAACCAGCGCTCGCTAATGCGAGCGCTGTCAATAATTTTATCTATATTGTCAATGTCACGACTCGCCTGCATATCTAGCAACAAAATTGTCGAGTCGCGCACGATCAGAGTCAGACTTTGCAACTTCACTCAAAGCAGGAATTAAATAATACAAAACAAGCTCAATGTCCTCGCCACTTTTTGGCATGCACTCTCCCGCAATCCTTATAAATCTATCAATCGGCATTATTTTGGAGAGTGCCACATAAGCCCTATCATTTGCGAATGGCATACCTTTCAAATAGTATCTTGCCAACTTTTCCTGATCACCCCTCCGCCACGAAATCTTTGGAATAATGTCAAAAACAACTCCATACGACGGATCGTCTGACGGAAAATTCTCGAGCACCCAGTCAGATGCCTCACCCGGTCCCATGCCTCTAAGTCGCGTGCAGATCGAATTTAAATTTTCCATGATTACCTCGGCGCAAACGGATTGAATTGACCGAACAAGTCGATGGGCAACCCGGCATTGCTTGCCAGCGACGCTGGCGGTCGGTAGTGCCCTGAACTATTCGTCCAATTCACAATAGACCCTCGGCTCGGCCCAGAGTTATTCGCAAATCGGATCGATCCAGCGAAATTCACCTCCCCACCACCACTTAATCCCAAATGAGTAGAGAAATCAGGACTCAGATTCGGCCTCGCAATCCGAATCGTTCCGTCTGGCATAGTTACGAAATCATAAGCTCCCGAGGGAGTAATTCTATTCCCGCCATAACCTTGTAACCAGTATCGGCCACTTTCACCCTGCACAAGCGTTCGAATAGGGCGTTGTGCAACTGCGGGATCCGCCGGCCGCAGATTAGTCAGAGTACCTCTCTCGGTTAGGTTTTTTACTCCCGCCGATCCAATATTCCGACTTCCAATAACATACGACAGCCCACCCGTCTTGGCGAGGTAGTTTTCCGACATACGGGCCAGATTCGGCCCAAACATCGCCACACCACGCTCGAGTCCCGCTCCGGTTAGGCGAGTTGCTGCGCCCACAACACCGGGCGTTGCCGCAGACAGAGCCACGTCCATCATGGATCCGCCGATTCGATAAGCTCCACCGGCTTCGTTTTGACGGTACAGCGCATCGATCGGGCTGACAGCTCCCTTCACCACGCCCGCCGCGATACCACTTGCATCGCGCAGAATCGTACTGCCCAAGTCACCAGCCTCATACGCATTCGCGTAATGCCCGCCGATCGCTGCTGCCGTATTCAGCGGATGAGACACTACATTCCACGCGCCACTCGCGAACTCCACTCCGCGGTCAACAAAGCCTTGCGCCGCCTGCGCAACCGGATTGAAAGCCAACTGGCTCTCGAACCAGTTCAGGTTTCGAATCGTTCCCAGCTCGGGTTGCGATTGCGAAATCGCGCCGCCGGTTGACCCGATACCTTCGATGAGAACCTGTACCTCGTTAGGCCCGAACCCGATGTCGACCGGTTGTGATGCGGCCAGTTGCAACTCGGCAATGCGCTGCGCCCGCATTTGCTCTATACCGGCAGCGGTGTCGTAATTTCCGGATACGGCGGCGCCAGTTTGGGAAGCGTCAGCGAATCGAATGTATGACGTATCCGCTGACACAAAACCTATGCCGCTAGCGCCAACTCCACCCGGCAATATTTGGCCGTTCATCGCAGCAATCGCTTGCTGCGTGCGCAAATCGGTAGACGTCGGTGTGCTCGCGATTTGATCCACCACCATATTGCCGATGGTACCGGCAACCGCGTCCATCGCAATTGCGCCAGCGTTGCTTGCCAAACTACCGCCCCGAACAATTGTACTCGCCGCACCCGCCGCCAAGCCCGCGCCCATGCCCCGAACCGCCGAGTTCAACGTATCCGCCCGAAGCGCCGCCCCCGACATCCCGCTCCACGTCTCACCGTACTGCCACTGCCCGATCACCTGCGTCGCACCATAGGCCGCGCCCGATGCAATCGCACTCACTGCTATCCCCTTCCAGTCGAAGCTATGCTGCAAGCCTGTTGCAACGCCAATGCCTTGTGCCACCGTCGAGCGCACCGCACCCTGGAGTACCGCCGCCCCCAATCCGTTCGACGCGCCCGCGTTGGCGCCATTGGCTGCAATGGTCGCCGTAGGCGCCATGACATTCGTCACACCTCCGGCCACCGCCCCGCTCACCGCCCCCAAGGCAACGCCCTTCCACTTAAAGCCGCTTTGCTCGCCGGCCGCAATCAACACCCCTTGGCTCGATACCGCGCCTACGGTGCCAGCCACTGCGCCAGCGCCAACAGCTCCCGCTGTCGTTGCGGCCGCTCCGCTGAACCCGACCGACGTTGCAAGCGACGTGGCATAGGGTGCCAAGGTGCCGTAGGAGACCACTGACGCCACCACCGCCACCACCACCGCAATGATCGACGCCAGCCCACCACAGCCCCCGTTCTTCCCCGGCGGCGGCGGCGGATCCGGTAGCGTCGGCTGCGTGTTCCCTATCGCCTTGCCCGGGTCGTACGGCTTGAACGTCTCCGACGTGTTGTGGACGTTCGTCACCTTGTTCGGAATCTTCAGGATCTGGCCCGCTTTCAGCCCATCCTCGCCCTTCAGTCCGTTCGCGTCCGCCAGGATGTACCACAGCGTCGCATCCCCCCACACCGCCGACGCGATCGACTGCAGCGTATCCCCCGTGCGCACCGTCCAGCTACCCGACGCCGGCCCCGGATACGCGTTGTCGATCCGCATGAAGTTCTCATCGAAGTCCGCCGTGCTGACCGGCTTGAAGATCTTGTAGCGCTCGTCGCTGCCCGGCCCGAGTTGTCCGGCCAACTCCTGCACATAATCGACGTGATCGATCCCGTCGTTGTAGGTCCCAAGTTCAGATGTCGCGTTTCCGCTAAATAAAAATGTCGTGTTTTGGCTTGTAGGTTGATCGCCGACACCCCACAGGGAGCGCCGGCGATGAACGCGACTGGGACGATCACGATGACGATGCGTGAAGTGGATCGGCTGAAGATGATTGAGGCGGTGGCCGAGTGCCGGCTCAAGCCCGGCCAGGCGGCCGACCGGCTGAGTTTGAGCGTGCTGCAGGTTGAGCGCCTCGTGTTGCGCTATCGCGCGGCCGGCGTGGCCGGATTGGTGTCAGGCAAGCGTGGGCGCCCGAGCAATCATCAGTTGCCGGCTGGAAAGGCGCAGCGGGCGCTGGCATTGATCCGCGAGCGCTACGCGGATTTTGGCCCGACGCTGGCGTGCGAGAAACTGCGCGAATGTCATGGCATTGACCTGGCTGTCGAGACGGTTCGTACGCTGATGAGGGCTTCCGGCCTATGGATTCCACGCAAGCAACGCCGAACCTGTCCGCATTTTTGTGGGCGAGGCGGTTGAACAACTTGTTATCCACGCGCCTTGGTAAATCGTTCACCGAACAGGATAGCAAACTGGTTCATGGCTGATTTCCAGTCGAACGCAGCCCGCACGGTTTTGGCCAGCACGTTGCGCAGCGCTAGCCAGAGCAGCTTGATGGCCGCCTCGTCATTCGGGAAGTGACCACGGGTCTTGATGATCTTGCGCAACTGCATGTTCAAACTTTCTATGGCGTTCGTGGTGTACACGACCCGTCGAATCTCCGGCGGGAACACGTAGAACGGCACGACGTGCTCCCACGCGCGTTGCCACGACTGCACGATCGTCGGGTACTTCGCGCCCCAAGGACCATCGGCGAAGTCTTGCAGCGCTTGCCTTGCCGCCTCTTCGCTGGCAGACGCGTAGATCGGGCGCAGCGCAGTGGCGAGCACCTTACGGTCCTTGTAGCTGGCGTATTCGAGGCTGTTGCGGATCAGATGCACGATGCAGGTCTGAACGGTGGTCCGCGGATAGGCCGCGCCGATGGCTTCGGTTAGCCCCTTCAGGCCATCGACCACGGCGATCAGGATGTCCTGGCAGCCGCGCGTCTTGAGTTCATTGAACACCTTGAGCCAGAACTTGGCCCCCTCGGTCTGCTCGCTCCAGAGGCCCAGTACGTCGCGCTGGCCGTCGGCCTGAATTCCCAGGGCCAGATAGACGGCCTTGTTGCTGACCACGCCGTCGTCGCGGATCTTGACCCGCAGCGCGTCGAAGAAGACGACCGGATACATCGCCTCGAGTGGGCGGTTCTGCCAGCTCAGCGCCTCGGCCATCACCTCGTCGGTGACCGAACTGATGAAGTCGGGCGACACTTCGGTGCCGTAGTGCTCGGCCAGAAACCCTTGAATCTCACGCACGCTCATGCCACGCGCGTACATCGCAATGATGCGTTCGTCGAAGCCGGTGAAGCGGCGCTCGTGCTTCGGAATCAGGATCGGCTCGAAGCTGCCGTCACGGTCACGAGGGACCTCGACACGAACCAGGCCGCGATCCGTGATGACCGTCTTGCCGCTGGCGCCGTTGCGCTCGTTGGCTTGTCCGGCCGGCTTGGACTGGCCCGACGGGTAGCCCAGATGCAGATTCATCTCGGCGCCCATCGCGCGTTCGATGACCGCTTTGTTGAACGCCAGCATCAGATCCTGAACCTCGGTCGGCGTCATCGGCCCCTTGACCAGTTGGTCCAGCAGTTCCTTGGGCAACTCAGGCAGCGGCCCGCGAGCCGCTGCCTGACGCGCTACGGTTTGCCTCTTCTTCATCAGCATATCCATGACTTTTGCACCTCATGATATGCCTCGCCCACGAAATGACGGATAGGTCCCAAGGAACTGTCCATACCAACGATCAACCCGCTCCCTTGTCTTCGCGGTAAATGGCATGCGCCATATCGCGCGCATCGTTCAGGGAAATATCAAAGACGCCACTAATCAGCACAATGCACTCAAAGTTCTTGTAGCCATCGCTCCGAGCTTTGCGAAACACGTCTTGAGGTGATGCGCCCGCATCCTTCATCGCGATATATGGCGTCGGGTTCTGGTGAAGTGGTGCTCTCATTTTTGCAAATCCTCCAGTCGGCGCAAGGTGGGAACGTGCTCGGAACTCCCGCACACCTGCGCCAATCGCGGTTGATACGTCGCCAGGCGACAAATTACCGCCTAATGGATGGTTATGGGTAAAAACATTGCCGCTCATCAACGGGAAATCTGTAGCGGAATTGAGGCTAATCTGTGTCCCGTTACCCAACCCTGCTCTTCGCACGGCAAGAATATCGCCCGACCTACTATCGATAATGAAACCAACTTCTCGCGATGCGCCAGCGAACCTGCTTTCGACTCGCGACAGCGTTGCAGCAGCACCTCCGAAACCTCCGCTTTCTGGTACAGCGTTCAGCAGCATGCCCCTGTTCACCAAGAAGCTGTTTGCGGCCCTATCGAACGTCGGTCCAAGGATCGTTGCACCACGTTCGAGTCCAGCTCCGGTTAGACGAATCGCTGCGCTCGTGGCGGCAGGCGTTGCCACAGACAGTGCCCCGTCCAACATGGCCCCACCCAGTCGGTAAGCTCCGCCCGCCTCGTTTTGGCGATACAGCGCATCAATCGGACTGAGCGCGCCCTTCACCGCACCGGCCACGATACCGCTTGCGTCGCGCAGAATCGTGCCGCCAAGATCGCCAGCCACATACGCGTTCGCGTAATGCCCGCCGATCGCGGCTACCGTATTCACCGGATGGGACACGACATTCCATGCGCCGTTCGCGAGCGTTAGCCCTTGGTCAACAAACCCTTGCGCTGCCTGCGCAACCGGATTGAAGGCCAACTGACTCTCGAACCAACTCAGATTTCGAATCGTGCCCAGCTCGGCGGTCGGCTGCGGAACCGGCCCGCCCGTCGACCCTACGCCTTCGATCAGAACCTGGACCCCGGAGAAGCCACGGTCGAGAGGTTGATCGGCGAGCAATTGCAGCTCGGCACTGCGTTGCGCCCTCGCTTGTTCGATACCCGCAGGGGAGTCGTAATTCGCCAGTGCCGTTGCGGCGCTGACTGACGGGCTGTTATCGAACCGGATATACGCGGCATTGGCGGGTACGAAACCCGTCCCGGCGGAGCCTACACCACCTGGCAGGATCTGCCCGTTCATCGCGTCAATCGCCTGCTGGGTGCGCAGTTCGGTCGTCGTCGGCTGACTCTTCATCTGGTCCGCGACCATATTGCCAAACAGGTGTCTTTGACGCGAACTGCCTTCTTAAAGAGCGCAAACCCTTATAGCACAAGGCTCTCCGGCCCATCAATACGATACGGGTAATTTTTGCCCAGACGCGCGTTTTTGCCTGCAATCAGGGCTCGTCAGCCTCCTCCCGTGCCTCGCGCTCCAGTTCCGCCAGCCGCAGCGTCACCCCTTCGCGCCGGTCCACCGGACCCCGCCGCGTCGGGTGCGTCGTCGCGTGGATCGCCTTCAGCTTCCCGATCGCCACGTGCGTATAGATCTGCGTCGTCGACAGCTCCGCGTGGCCCAGCAGCGCCTGGATGAACCGGATGTCCGCTCCGTTCTCCAGCATGTGCGTCGCGCACGCGTGCCGCAGCGCGTGGCACGCCCCCTGCATCAGCCCCGCCAGCCGCATATACCGCCGCACCAGCGTCGCCAGCCGCGACGGCTGGTACGCCTCCCCGTAATCCGTCAGGAACAGCGACCAGTCGTCCGCGCGCACCATCAGCCGCGGCCGCACCTCTTCCAGATACCGGCCGACCCACTCCCCGGCCCGCGCCCCCAGCGGGATGAACCGGTCCCGCTTGCCCTTGCCGCGTCGGATCCACACCGTCCCCTGCTCAAGGTCCACGTCCGCCAGGCTCAGGTGGCACAGCTCCATGCGCCGCATCCCCGTGCTGTACAGCACCTCCAGCATCGCCCGGTCGCGCACCCCCGTCACCTCCGACAGGTCCGGCTGCGCCATCAGCCGCGCGATCTGTCCCACGCTCGGCACGCTCTTCGGCAACGATTTCGGCGCGCTCGGCAGCACCAGGTCGGCCGCCGCGTTGTGCTCGATCACTCGCTCCCGCGACAGCCACGCGCACCAGCTGCGTCGCGCGATCGGCGGAATCCGCGTAATGCACCTCGATGACGACGAGCGCAGGCGCGTCGCGAGAGGGCTTTTCTGACGCATCGGGCGCAGATACGACAACGCCCGCTTACGCGGGCGTCGATATGGGCGTTAGCAGCAACGGATCGTCACTTGGCAGCCTCGGCTTGCTCGGACTTCAGAACAGCCAGCTTCGATTCTTTCACGCCGTCCTGCCCGGTCGTGTCGTCAACGAGCTGTAGCTTGCTGCGAGCATACATGATGCCCATCTTGACCTCCTGCCAGACGTAATAGATCTTTCCGGCTACCGTATCGACATCCAGCGTCGAGTCGTTTTCCGCCTTCGAGACCAACTGGTGACGACCAGGCTCAACTTCGCTGTACAGGTAAGTCTTCGCGGCCGTATCGCCCAGAATCTTCCCGTCCAGCGTCACCGGCATCTTGATGGCCCCGCCCATGCTTTCGTTCCGATACACGTAAATCGCCGCCTTCTCCTGCGGGGTTTTGAACGTCTTCAGCTCAGCATCGCGTTGTGGATCGCCCATCGGCACCGATGCGCAGCCCGCCAGAATCAAAAACGAAACACCCAGTGGGATCGATTTCTTCAACTGCACTTCATTCACCTCGTTTATTGTCATTCAATACTAAAAAAATTCACCGACAGTCACCCCAGCAAACGGCACTCTAACAATCCGGAAGCACGAATTCTCACGATCAATTCTTCAGAGATATCAACCTTTTGAGCCCCCGGATCCGCCAACCCAGATCTAACAATTAACTCAAAGTCCTCTGACGGATCGTCCCGTATGTCATCCTCTGGCTCCGGCGTTCCCAGTAGGGCATATCGCAATCCGTCGCGCTCAGCCACGTACGCCGGATATTCGTCGAAAGCTCGCTGAGTCTCTTCCTGAAATTGGAGTTGATCTAGGGCTCGCCCGAGCAGCGCCGCAGTCTCGGACAATGTGCCGCATGGCTCAATAACAATGTTCGCAAAAACGTTCATAGAATCAAGAGTCATGGCTTATTCGGATTAAGGAAGAAGTATTGGGCATCATTTTTCTGCTGAAGCCGCTGAATCTCATTATGAGTAAATATGCGGAACGTAAATGGCTCGTCGCGCAACCCAGAAAAATCAATACTCTGTCGAAGGGATGTATCAATCGATCTCTAAATTACAGAGACCGCGCCGATGTCTGCGCCGCTACGGAAGCGCGTACGACTATTGAAATCCGTAGCCAATTTGTCGCTCACGATGAAAGCATCAACGTCAAAACTCTGGGTATTGAACGGGATGCTTCCCTTATGTGGCCCAGTAATCCCGCGCGCCAAACTTCCTCGGAATCCGACAAGTCCATCGGGATCAAGTCGTGAAATTGTTTCGAGATGGGGCTGCACGACCTCCCCCAATCCGCTCACAATACCTTCACGAGTTACAGAACCAAGTCCACCAAACTGTCCGCGACGCACACTAGCAACGGAAGCACCAGCCCCACCTCGTGGCGCCCAAAGTGCATCGAGCGGCCCAGCCGCATCAGCAACAAGCCCCGCGTACCTAGCGTTCCCCGTAGCCTGGATTGCAGCATTCGCCATCAACCCGCCAATAGGCTGCGAGCCCTGCGTCTCCATGAAACGCATGAACGCGGCGTCTGTACTCGCGCGCGAAGCGGCTGCGTCCATCGGCACCAGCCTGGGGCCCGGCCTGCGGATCCAGGTGCGGAACCTGATATGCCGACATCATCGCGTCCGTGCGGATCGATGCGTCCCGACCCAGTTGCTTCAGGAGATTGTTATCCGCGACCTGGATACCCGGTAAAGCATCCGAGAACTGCGCTTTAAAAGGCTGTCCAGCGAGCACTGTAGGAGCCGCCGGAGCGCCTCCTCCAACGCCATACAACACTGATGCGTTGCTGTAAGACGTCGGCGTCGTGTCGACCAGACCACCGTATGCGCCATACAGCAACGCGGCATTGCTATACGTCGACTCCGGCGCTACGAATCCGCTGCCAACACCGCCCAAGCCACCGGGCAGAATCTGGCCGTTGACCGCTGCAATCGCGTCCTGCGTGCGCCGCGTTGTCGAGTCGACCGACGCGGCTTGGACGTTGTTGACGACCATATTGCCAACGGTACTCGCCACGGCATCGGCCGCGATTGCCCCGATGTTACGACTCCGTGCTCATTACCTCTGACGGTAGTCGTAACGGATGCAACTTCACATCTCAACCGGCAGCGTCCCTTAACGCGGAAACCTTCCACTCAGAAAAGCTTGCGAAGGAATAGCTACGTCCCGAATCATCGAGTACAAGCATGCAGACCTTAGGATTACCCGATGTATCGTCCCCATCGAAGCACGCAACGTCCCCACGGCCGTCATCGACCTTTGCAAACGGTATGAGATTTCGTCCGTCACACTGCCGAACCGAATAGGCGAGCTTACCCGCCTTAGAGTTAGCGTCAATAAACCACCATGGCCCTAGATCGGGATACTCTCCGGTGGTCGCGAAATCCTGAATTTCACTTGGGTAGACAAAGCCGGCGGGCAGTTGCTCACTGGCATAGAGTTCGAATTTGGACATCGTTTGCATCCTCAATACTTCACAACTGGGTCGTAAATTGACCCATACGGGAACCGTACGGACCAACTCGGGTTCATGCCTGGATAGGTCGCATTTTGGATGGTTTTGTTGATGCGCAGCCGTGCAGCCTCTCCCCATGTATCCGGAACGGTGCCCTTTTCGGTCAAAGACAACTGCCTAACCGGGTCAGTGATAGCCTCATTAAAACCGCGCACATTTGCCTCGACGTCAATACCAGCCCGGCGCGCTGCAAGCACCCGTGTATTGTCAATCGAAGCAAGGGTTCCATCCGGCATTGCCACGACATCGATAGGCTTACCAACCCAACCCTCAGTTGACATACTTTTCACCAACGTATCCAAGTTGTAGCTCGCGCCTGCTTTGCCGAATGAAACTGAGCTTTGAGTAAAACTAACTCTAGTTGGATCAAGCGTCTGCAGGCCAAGCTTACCCGTCGATACCACACCGATATTTTCAGGCACGGCATTGAGCACCATGCCCATTCTGGCGGTATAGGCGTCAACCATCGGCCCAGCCGCTGGCGCGGCCCATGCCAGCCCTTTGAGCGCTGCTCCGGCCATCGGTGCCGCCCCGGCAACCATGCCAAACTCAGTCAGCGCGGCTCCACCGTAGCTCCCGTCCGATACCTGCTGCGCAAAGGCACTGCGCCAACCGCCTGTCGCACCGCTCGCTGCCGAGAACACGTCTCGATACTGATTACTCAGTTCAATCAGCGGATCGGCAATGAACTCGCCAACCGCCCGTACGCCTACGCCGATCCGCTCCGACAGTGGTGCTGCCGTCTCGAACACAGTACGAGGGCTGCCCGCGACACCACGCCAAAATCCGCCTTCAGTTTTCGTCAACGCCGGGCGAGTATCCCCATCAGCCCAACTCCGGGCGCCTTTCCCCAGATCAAACCCAGTCGCATCGTCCGACCAGTCGTTCGCTCCACGACCCAAATCGAATCCAGCGAGACCATTGCGAGCCGCTGCTGCTTGACGCGCAGTTATAGCCGCATGTTCGGCGCGTTGCTGAGCCAGTGCCAAGTTTGCCGAGCCCGCAAACTCAGACCCGAGTTGCTGTTTGAGAGCCGCATCTCGAGCACGCGAAGCGGCGAGTGTGTCATTGGCGAATTGACCGAACTGATCCTGCAGTCCGCCAACAAACGCTTGCTCCCGAAGCCCTGCATCCAGTTGCAGATTCCAGTTCGCCTGGGTCGCAAACTGCTGTCCGGGATCACCACCATAGGCGCGGACCGCGTCGGCCGTCATCGCATTGACGTCGCCAACTGGGCCGTACAACGAGCTTGCGCTCGATGTAGGCCGGTTCGCCATGTTGTCCGCGACCATATTGCCAATGGTACCGGCAACCGCGTCCATCGTAATCGCGCCGAAGTCCCGGCTGAGGCTTCCGCCACGCACCAGTGTACTCGCCACACCCGCACTCAGGCCACCCGACACGCCGCTCACGAACTTGCTCACACCCGCGCTATAGCCCGCGTCGGCCGCAGCCGACCCTACCGCCTGCCCCGCGCTGTACCCGACGCCCGACGCAATCGCGCTGGCCGCCACGCCCTTCCAGTCGAACCGATCCTGCAAGCCCGTCGCCACACCGAGCCCTTGCGTGGCTACCGAACGCACCGCACCCTGGAGCACTGCAGCCTGGAACCCATTTGACGTGCCTGAACTGGCCCCGCCAGCAGTTCCGGCCACGGCTGGCGACATCGCACTTGTCACGCCTCCGGCCACCGCCCCGCTCACCGCCCCCAAGGCAACGCCGTTCCAGTTAAAGCCGCTTTGCTGGCCTCCTGCGATCATCACGCCCTGGCTCGATACCGCGCCTACGGTGCCAGCCACTGCGCCCGCTCCAACCGCTCCCGCTGTCGTTGCGGCCGCTCCGCTGAACCCGACCGACGTTGCAAGCGACGTGGCATAGGGTGCAAAGGTGCCGTAGGAGACCACTGACGCCACCACCGCCACCACCACCGCAATGATCGACGCCAGCCCGCCACAGCCCCCGTTCTTCCCCGGCGGCGGCGGCGGATCCGGCAGCGTCGGCTGCGTGTTCCCGATCGCCTTGCCCGGGTCGTACGGCTTGAACGTCTCCGACGTGTTGTGGACGTTCGTCACCTTGTTCGGAATCTTCAGGATCTGGCCCGCTTTCAGCCCATCCTCGCCCTTCAGTCCGTTCGCGTCCGCAAGGATGTACCACAGCGTCGCATCCCCCCACACCGCCGACGCGATCGACTGCAGTGTGTCTCCCGTGCGCACCGTCCAGCTACCCGACGCCGGCCCCGGATACGCGTTGTCGATCCGCATGAAGTTCTCGTCGAAGTCCGCCGTACTGACCGGCTTGAAGATCTTGTAGCGCTCGTCGCTGCCCGGCCCGAGTTGCCCGGCCAGTTCCTGCACGTAATCGACGTGATCGATCCCGTCGTTGCCGACGTTCCCCACCCGGTGGCCATTCAGGTAGTAGTACTCATGCTTGTAATTGCCTGCCGCGCCCAGCACCTGCCAGTTGTCGCCCCAGCGCACCTGCACCAGTTCGTCGCGCCGCAGCACCTGCCCCTGCTGGTCGGTCCAGTACGTGATCCGCCGCGACTTGTCTGCCTGCTCTCCGCCGTCGTCGTACACCGTCTTCAGGTTGCCGTTGACGTCGTATTCCATCAGGCTGCGTGCCGGCTTCCAGCCCGGGCGCTCCGGGTTGTCCGCCTGCGACACCACCGACTTCTGCTTCGCGCTGTCCCACCACTCGTACGTATACGTCGTCGTCACCGACGTGCCGGGCCCCGTGGTCGGCCGCTGCTCGACCCGCGTCACCGTCCCGTCGGCCATCCGCGTGTACGTGGTCGTCTGCTGCGCGACCTTGTCGCGTTCGGACCTCAACTGGCCGTCGCCGTCCCAATCGCGCTCCAGGTCCACCAGCCGCGTCGTGCCGTCCCGGTCGTACGACCTGTAGCGCGTCACCCGCCCCATCGCGTCGTTGGTCCGCTCGGCGTACCGCTTCCCGTTGATCGTCTGCGTCGTCAGGTAGCCATTCGCGTCGTACGCGTACATCTCGGTCCGGCCGTCGCTCGCGTACCGCGCCAGCGTGCGCTCGCCCGCCGCGTTGTAACCGAGCTGCACGCCGTCCGATCCCGCACCGCCGATCACGATCGAGACGCTCGCATCGTCCGCGCTCGTCGCCCGCCGGCCCGTCGACAACTGCCCCATCGACACCGTGAACCGGTTCAGTTGATCGTATTCGTACCAGTACTCCTGGTAGGTCTGGTGGTTGTCCAGCAGGTCGTGGTATTCGGCCAGCATCCGGCGGCGGTTGCCCACCGCGTCGTACTCGTAATACACGTTGTATTTGAGATCGCGGATCGCCGTGACACGGTTCATCGCGTCGTACTCGACCACCGTCCGCGCGAACACGTAGTTGTCCGCGATCGACCGGAACCGCTCCTGCGTCCGGTTGCCATTCGCGTCATACTCGTACAACGCCTCGGTGCCCGTCCCGCGATCAAGCACCTTCCACACCATGCTGTTCGAGTAATAGTCGTACTCGATGTCCTGGCCCGTTTCCGCACTGCTTTGCCGGGCGAGCAAGCCCGCCCAGTTGTACGCGTAGACGAAGGTATGGCCGCCCAGGTCGCGATGCCACGTGACGCGACCGTAGATGTCCATGTGGTCGACCAGCGTCATCCCGTTCGCGTCCGTCGTCGTCAGCGCCCAGCCGCCGCCAACGGTCGTCCCGACGCTGCGGATGTTCGATGCCCACAGGTAGTCGTACGTGACCGTGCGGCCCTCGGCCGACACCGTGCGCGTCACCCGTCCCTCGTTGTCGTAGTAGATCTTGCTGCGGCCGCCCAGTGCGTCGGTTGTCGCGATACGGTTGCCCCTGCGGTCATACTCGTAGCGCTCCGTACTGCGCTGACCGTTCGCCAGCACCGGACGGTCGACCTGGATCAGGTTGCTCCACTGATCGTAGGTGTAGTCGGTACGCCGCCCGAGTTCGTCGGTATAGACACGCATATTGCCGCGCGTGTCGTAGCCATAGGACTTGCTGTAACCCTGCGCGTCCCACGCCCGAGCGACAGCCGGTTGCGCCAAACCGTAGTTCCACTGCTGCGTCGACAGGTTGCCGTTCGCATCGAGCAGACCCACGAGATTGCCCGTCCGGTCGTAATAAAACGTCGTCTCCGGCCGGGTTTCCATCTGGAAACCGTTGGAGAGCGTGACCGACACGGTCGGCTCGCGCTTGAGGACGAGGTTGCCCTGAATGTTGTAGACCAGCTCGCGGACGTTGGTTTGCCACTCGCCGATCGTGCCGTTCCGCTTCTGGGTGAGCCAGATCTCCGACGAAACCTCGCCGAATGCGTTGTACGTCTGGAAACGATCGATCGTCAGATCACGACGCGTTTCCGTGTCGCGGATCTGCTGGTCGATCTCGACGTTGGTTGCCGAATTGTTGCGCGTGCCGGTATTGAAGAAACCTTCGCGGTCCGCCAACACGTTGCCTTCCGCGTCGACCGCGAGATAGTAGTACTCGTAGTCGACCTGCGTCGGAAGGCCGCTGGCGTCGAACAGGAAGCGGCCCTGATCGTCGCGCGGAACCTCCGCAAACGCGTACTCGGCACTGTAGTCGCCAACGGTCTTCGGCGCCGGACGGTAGTACAGCTTCAGCATCGCAGCGTCGACCGGGTGGTCGTTCGCGTCGATCGGACTGAACTGCAGGATGCTGGGTGTTTCGCTGCCGGTCAGTTCGACGGTAAGGCCCGGGCCGGTTTCACCGCCCGTCGTCGTCTCGCCGATCGTGACGTTGCCGCGACTCATCGTCAGCGGCGTGCCGGTCGCGTCGAACGCGGTAAAGGTAATCGCGTAGGCGTAGGAACCCGCGCCGAGCAACAACGCCCGGGTATCCCAGACGAACTCGCCGTTCGCCATCCGGTTGATCCGGATCGTCTCCTTCAGGCCATTGCCTTCATAGGTCAACAGAATCCACTCTGCAGCAGTTGGCTGCGACGTAAACGTCACAGTCGTGCGTTTGTCGGCGAAATAGGCCAACGAGACCACTGGCGGATGGCCATCGCGCAATGCAACCTTGCCTTCGACAATGTCGAGTACCTGGCCGAATCCGTCGAACAACGTCAGCGCAACGTCGTAATCGCCCGCGCCGAGCCGACTGAAGTCGAGCGAGAATGCGCCATTGCCGCCGTTCCGGCCCACATCGATTGTGGTCCAGCCGTCGGTCGCCCCTTGGGGCCGAACACGCAGTTGCGCGCTCGCCGCAAGCGCCCGATTCGACGCGCTCAATGAATAGACATCAAAGACGCCAGGTGCACGCCAGAAGTAAGTTCCCGTCGCATCGAAATGCACGTCCGGGCCTGAGTACGGCGAATGCTGGTCAAGCGGATTCGGTGCCACATGGCCCGAGGCAGGAATAGTGATCGTATATTGGTCGCGGCGCTCAAGCCTTCCGTCAGCACGCGTCGACACATACCACATCTCGTATGCGCCATAGGGCAGATTCGCGGTGTCGACCTGATACGTTCTACCCGATTGGTCGCCCCCGCGCGGCAGGATGCTAAACGGATCGTTGGAACCTGCGGGGCGATAGTAGACAACACCGCGTCCGCCTTCCGGCATCGTGGCCTGTGCGAACGTAGTTAAGTTCGATGCGGCTTCAAGCGTTGCAGCTTGATTCAGAATACTTGAGTCCCATGTCTTCGAAGGAGGATACAAGGTTGCGTCCCGATCACTCTTCGATCCAACCGAATATAGCTGCCCAGATTTCTCGATTTTTCCAAGGTGAACATCACCTCCCCCGCTGCGAGGGATCAAATAGATATCGACACTGTACGAAAAACTTGATGCCCACGCATCGACAGTAATGCCATTGGTAGCCTTGCTAAACGTTGTTCGCTTAGTCAGATCGACCGGAATCGTGACAGGAATCCCGGAGGGAAGAGATGCCGCGCTTATCCCATACGTTTCGTTGTATGAGTTTTCCCCAGAAGATCCTGGCCTCCCACTAATCGAATAGGATCCTCGTACAACGATGTCATATGCGCCATATACATTAGTCAGATCGGGGACATTTACTGTGAGCGAACGGACCACCACACCATCTTGAAAATAACCGCTTGAGACACCCTGCCCCGCAAACCACATATACTGATTCGCAGTCACCTCCCAATCGGCAGTAACTCCAGCATTGACAGGGACTCCACCAGCCGATACTCCCGCCACCTCACTTGTAGCCGGCCCATCAATCGGCCGCGCCGGCGCATCAAGCCACCCCCGCACCGTCAGCAGCGTATCCGCAAAATTCCCGCCTTCAATATCGATGTCCACTGGCCGGAAAGTCACCTGCGGCGCGCCCATCCACACCTTCGGCTGGGTGATCTGCACGACCTGATTGCGCGCGTCGTACTTCGTGAAGGTCTGATTGAGCTGCACATCCGTCAGGATGTCGTCGATCGCATATTTGCGCAGATCCGCCTGCATCGACTCGACCTTCAGCGTCGCATTCCCGTTCTTGTCGTACATGAACACGTGCGAGATGCCGTCGTCGAAATTCGTCCGAACGACCTGGCCCGCGTTGTTGTATTCCGCGTACTCCTGCCACTCGCCGCTTGGCGTCCCCACCGACGTGCGCCGCGCGATCACTTCGCCAAACGCGTTGTACTGCAACTCGCGCGTCGGGCCTTGATCGACCATCTTGCCATTGTTGGGATCGTACGATCGAGTGACACGTGATACTTCCCGGCCCTCTGCGTCGTACGTGATCCGCGTCCGAACGTCGATCGTCCGGCCTTCCGCATCCACGTTGGTAAAGTCAATGTTCGTGACATTGCCGGCTGCATCGTAACCGGTAAAATACTCGCTCCCTCCCATCTCGTCATAGCTGTAATACAGACGATCGCCGTTATACGAGTACTGCCTGTAGTAATCCGTCTTGCCAGACGCGCCCAGTCCCTCCTCGGCGATCACACGTCCCAGCCCGTCGTAAGTAAACTTCGTCGTCGCTCGCACCAGCCGATTCTGATAGTCCGCGAACTGCGGCATCTTCTGCTCCGTCAGCCGGCCAATCAGGTCGTACGCGAAGTCGTACTGGCTGCCGTTCGCGTCCACTTTGCGCAGCAGGTGGCCTTCAGCGTCGTACGTGTATGCGGTCCGCGCGTCGCCGAACTGCTCGGTCAGCCGACCGTTGTTGTCCACGGCCGCATATCGGACCGCTGTACGCGTCTCGCTCAGCATCCGCCCGTTCAGATCCCATTCATGGTTCGTGACCCGGTCGTCGCCGTTGCGCTGCCACGTCTGAATCAGCATGAACGGATCGCTCGCCGCCGAATACGCGTCCTGGTAGCGCTGTGCGAATTGCGTTTCCTGCAACACGTTGCCGTTTGCGTCGCGCTGCCACGCGATACCGTAGCCGAGCGCGTCGATGCGCAGCGCCTCGCTGCCCTGCGCATCGTAGTAGTGAAAGATCCGGCTCCCGTAAGGATCCGTCTCGATTACCACGTTGCCTTCCCCGTCGTAGCGCCACGTCCGGACGATTTCGCTATTGGACGCGATCTCGTAGGTATTGCCGGCTGCGTCATTCATCCGGCCCGTCGTCACGTTCATCACACGCGACTCGATCAGCCGATTGTCGGCGTCGTACGCGTAGCGCGTCTCGCGCGTCTTATCCGTTCGTGCGGGCTCCACCGGCGGCAAGGCGCCCACCGGCACAGGAACGCGATCCGCGAACACACGTTCCCGCACCCGGTTGCCGACGCCGTCGTATCCGTACGCCGTGTAGGTGCCGGTCGGGCTTACTTGCGCGATCAACCGGTTCAGTGCATCGTAGAACAGCCGCGCCTGGGCACCATTCGGATCGGTGATCGACGTGACATTGCCCTGTGCGTCGTAAGTGTGTGTCTCCGTCGGCGTCGGCGTCGGGCTGGTCAGCGCGTAGCCGGTACGGATAACCTGGGTTTGCCGATCAAGCAGATCGTAGACGTAGCTGATGGTGCGGGCTCCGATCACAGCGTCCGCCTCGATCGTCTTGGTCAGATTGCCGCGCGCGTCGTACTCGAACCGGTTCACAACCGGCCGCCTGCTAGCCAGGATCGGCAACGTTTCTGACGTTTTCCGGCCCAGCCGGTCGTATGTGTAGCTGAACTGCCCGCCGAGCTTGTTCGTATAGCTCGTCCGGTTACCGAACCCGTCGTACGCGTAATGCTCCGAGTAGCCCATCGCATCGGTCGACTGAATCAAGCGGCCCAGTTGGTCGTACGTCAGCGTTGTAACCGCGTTCCCCTGCGTGACCTTCACCGTGTCGCCGAATGCGTTGTACTCGGTGCGCACGATCGCATCGCCCGGACCGTAGGTCGCGATCACGCGATTCTCTGCGTCCACCTGGAAGCGCATTTCATGACCGTTGCGATTCGTGGTCGAGATCCGGTTGCCGAACGCGTCATAGCCGTGCGTAACCGTATAGCCAAGCGGATCGGTTTCCGTGAGGACCTGACCATTCGCATCGTACGTATAGCGCGTGGTGTACAGCGCCATCAGCATCGCGCGCACGCTGTCGCTCAGGTCGGCCGCTTTTGCGACAACCCCGTGCGCCAGCCGCTCCGCCACTGCCCAGTCCGTATCTCGCGTGACCAGTTCCAAGCCGCGCGGATCGGTCACGGTCAGCAACCGTCCCATCGCGTCATACGTATAGCGCGTGCTGACCGCAAGGTCGGTACCTGCCGCGCGCGTTTCCTGCAACAAGCGTCCTGCGCTGTCATATTCGCGATGCGTGGTCACCGCCTGATCCGTGCCATAGGCGACGACCGTATCGATCGCCTGCCCCAGCGCATTCAGCACGTCATGGGTGACGAAACCCAACGCATCGATCGTGTCCGACAGGCGGCCAGCCGAATCGTAGCGGTATTGCGTGACCACGGCATCGGCTGGCGGATTCGCCGGGAAACGGTTATCGAGTTGCGTGACGGACAGGGAACGGGCAGCCGAATCTGCCGCCGAATAGCGCACGGTCGCGACCAAACGGCCGGCGGCATCGAAGCGACTGGCGCTCACGTAACCTTCCGCATCGATCGCATAAGCCAGGCGATTCGATGCGTCATAGGCCCATGTGGTAACACGGTCGGTGGTCGGGTTGGCGGCCGTCGCCAGCCAAGCGGTTACGCCCGGCTCGGTCGCCTCGCCCGTATACCGCGTCGCGAGTTGGAGCTGCTCGATCAGATTACCGCTCGCGTCGTAACGGTTGGCCGTTACGTAACCAGACGGATCAATCGTGAAAACCGGCCGGTTGGCTGCGTCAAACACGGTGTGCGTCGTGCGGTCGTGCGCACTCGTTTGCAGCGCGGCCGTCACGTCGAGCGCCGACATGATGCCACCCGCCGCGATCGCGCGCGCATAGCCAGTCGTTGCGATCACGTTGCCGTTCGCGTCGTACGTGAACGCCGTTACGTTGCCGATACCGTCGACCACGTAGCGCAACTGGCCGTCGGCGTCGTGAGCGTACCGAACGATCTGGTCTTGCGGCGTCGCCGTCACATGCACGGCCAGGTCGGAAGCTTGAACCGGATCAGGCAAGCTCGCAAAGTCGAGCGGTGTCGAATAGGCGCGACGCAGCACGACGCGCCCTTCCGCGTCGAACACCTGCTCCACGGCCGCTCCGGTCGGATCGACCGACAACGCCTGGCGCCCCTCCGCGTCGTACGCGAAGCGGGTCACAACGCCTGCCGCATCCGTGGATGTCAGGACATTGCCGTTCTTGTCGTATGTATAGCTCGTCGTAAGCCGCAAGCCGGCAGGGTCGACAATCTTGCTGACCAGGCGTCCGGCCTTGTCGTACACGTGCTCGGTCACGCGTTGTGCCGCGCTTCCGGCGCCTTCCATTACCGTCAGGACATTGCCGAGCCCGTTATACGTGAACGTTGTCGTCAGGTTCAATCCGCCCGGATCCTGCACGATCGCGACGGTCTGCCCATTCCGGTCATAGCGCGTTTGCGTCACCATCCCGGACGGATCGGTCACGCTGATGACCTGACCTTTTGCGTCGTAGACATACGTCGTGACGAGCCTCAGGCCATTCGGATCAACCGTCCGCGACAGCACCCGCCCCGCTGCGTCGTACGACAGCAGCGTCTTGATTCCGCGCGCGTCGCTTACCTCGATCAGATGACCTGCCACGTCGTACTTCTGTGTTGTCGTTCCGGCCGGCGCCGCCACCTCGACCAGATTGCCGTCCAGGTCGTATCGATACGACGTGGTGTTGCCCCGCCCGTCTGTCAGCGCAACCATCTGACCTGACTCGTCGTACCTTGTCGTGGTTCGAACGCCTTCCGGCGTGGTCACGCTGATTTCCCGATCGAACGGCGTGTAGGAATACGACGTCGTTTGGCCCGCTCTGTCCGTGCTCGTCAGGACATTGCCGAACGCATCGTAGGTCAGCTTCGACTGAGCGCCGGTTCCATCGGTCACGACAACGACGTTGCCGTTCCGGTCATATTGCTGCTTGCGGACGACACCGCTCGCATCGGTACTTTGAACCGCGCGACCGAACGCGTCATAGACCACCGACGTCATCAGATTCACGCCGCCGACGTCGTGTTTCTGCCGCACGACCACATTGCCGCGCTTATCAAAAGCGGACGATTCCCGAACGCAAACGCCCCCCGAGATTTCCTGCAAAACGGAAGACCGCTCGCCGAACGCGTTGTACTCATAGAACGTACTGAAGCCCTGCGCATCCGTTCGCTGCGTGAGGCGCCCGGCCGCGCTGTACGCGAAGCGGGTGACCGAATCCTGATCGCCGCCCAATGCGTCGAACGTCGCTCGCAAATCCGTAGTCAGGACGCCGCCATCGAGTATGGCCAGTGCACTCGCAGAGACGCGAGTGGCATAGACCGTCGTCTGCGTCTGGTCGCCAAACGTGTCGTACTGGTACGCCACCACCTCGCCCATCGGACTCACGACATGCGAAAGACGACCCATCGCGTCGTAGTAGTACAGTGTTGCGTTGCCGTTCGCGTCGATCTTCGCGACACGGTTGCCCGCCGCATCGTAGCGATACGTGACACCGTACTGCGACCAGATGGCATCGATTTGCGCTTGTGACGGATTCGCGCCAAGCGCCTGAAGTTTTGCCGTTCCTTCGCCGGCCAATTGTCCGACGAGCCGCCCCTGTGCGTCGTGGCGGTACGACTGAGCGCGATGCCGTGCCGTCTCTGCGATCAGGTTGCCCTGATCGTCGTAGGCATAGCGGCTCGTCGTGTCACCGCTCGACGAATACTCGGTACGTTCGATCAGGTGGCCGAGCGCGTCGTATGCATAGATGGTCCGCCCCAGTTCGCCGGGCGTCGATGCCTGCGCCAGTGCTGACGCGACGTCGAACGTGAAGCAAGTCGCGATCAAGCCGTCCTTGCCGGACATGAACCACGGCGTGACCGGAATCGACTGCCCTTGCTGGTCGTCAAGCGTGACGTCGCTTATCGTCATCTCGCGCCGAATGCCATAGCGGAACTCGATCGTGTGGTTCGCGAGCGGTACGGCGCTGCTGATTGTCACCGCATAATTCTCAGCCGCGCCCGGTTTGATATGTACATTCCCGGCCCTGACACCATCGACCACAATGTCGACAATCATCGGCACACCCGCACTGGCCTTGAAGCTGAACGTCATCTGCTGAGGCGCGCTCAGTTGTCGCGAGTCGATCCGCTGCCCCCGCACGCGTTCTACCACGTTGCCGAACGTGTCGTACCGGTAGCGCGTCACATAGCCTTCGCCGTCCACCTCGGCAATCAGGTGGCCGCGGCCATCGTAAACGTAATTGACGTGAACATCCTGCGCGTCGCCCGACGGACGCAATGACATAAGGGTTCCGCTCGAGCGCCGCGACGCATCGGTGGCTCTCGAATAGCGAACCGTCTCGATACGCTCTCCCGCTCCGTTGTAGCGATATTCCGTCAGGTATCCTGACGTATCAAGTTCGCCGACCAGCAGGCCGTCCGCATCGTAGAAATAGCGTGTCGTACGATCGTTCTCTGAATCCGGCGTCGGCAAGCCGTTCGACGGCGGCGCATTCGGGTCGACACGATTTGCATACACCGTCACCGAGATCGGGCGACCACTTCCGTCGTACTGAGTCTGCGTGACCACCCCATCCGCGTCGACAGTATGGTCGATCCCGTTGTTCGTGTAATATGCCCGGACAGAACGATCACTCGCGCTCGCCGGCGGCCGCAGGCTGTCCAACATCAGCATCAGCGGCGCACCCTTCACCGCCATCACCGGACTGCCGTCCGGATTAGTTAGCGTCGCCAGTTGCGCTTCGCTCAGTTTCGCTGCGTAAGTAATCACGCGTTGCGGTCTGGCAGATGTGGCGTCGTATACATATTCGGTGAGCGTGCCGTCCGACGCTAACTGCGCAATAACGTCTCCTCGCATGTTGTACAGCGAATGCGTGTCCTGGCCATTTGCGTTCTTCGTCATCCGAAACTGGCCGTTTGCATCATAGTAATTGCGCACCTGCGAGACGATCTGTCCGGCAAACGAGTTCGTCACCGCGATCAGCTCGCCCGCCGCGTTGTACGCCGACGTCCGTGTCAACCCGTTGCTGTACGTGACCGCAACGGTGTGCTGCGCGTCATCGTACTGATACAGCGTCTGCACGCCTGCAAAATTCGTGGTGCTCAACAAACGGCCCAAGCCATCGTAGGCGAACTGCTCGACCTTCTCCTGACCGGGCGTCCCGACAATGTGCTGAAGCAGGCGACCGGCAGGATCGTAGACGTATCGTGATTGGCTGATCTCGCCCGACGCATTTCCGCTGCCGTCTTCCAATAGCTGGGCGTAGCGCGTCACACTGGACACGTTGCCACGATAGTCGTACGCGAAATCTGCGCGTGACGCATCGCGTGGGTTGATGCCGGCCACCCAGGCATTCAATTTCGCCTCGTTCGGCTGGTCCCCGTCAAACATTGCACTGAGGTTGTATGCCGCCGCCGTATACTTGAGTTCCGAGATCTTCTGTCCTGCGGCGTTGTAGCGAAACTCGGTGATACGTCCCTCGCTGCTCACCACATACCGAAGGCGCCCTTGCGCGTCATAGGCGTAATGGGTCGTACGCGACGGTTTCGCGGGATCATTCTTGTCGTAGACCAGCTCCGTCAATAGTTCGTTGTTGGGACCATAGGTCCGCGTGATGTCGGCCGAGGCATCGGACTGTCGGACCAGGTTGCCGGCCCCATCGTAGGTCAAATTGAGTGTCTTGCCGGTCGAGGAACCGACTGTTGACAGGTATCCTCCGTGCGCGTCGTAGCTGAACCACGTCCGCTCGACCTGACCGTTTAACGACGGCGCCGATTGGATCAGCGTCAACCGCCCCTGCGCATCGTAGCTGAGGATTTTTTGATAACCCAGCGGGTCCGTCACGGTTGTCTGGTTCTTCATCGTGTCGTACGACAGCGAGGTCACTCGCATCACACCGCCGTCGCCGCGCTCCGAAATCGTCGCCACGCGATAATCGCCGTCGACCTGCACATACGCAAACGCCACCTGTGCGCCGTCAGACTGCGTGATCGACGCGATCCGACTGCTCGAACCGTCGTACGTGTAGGTCGTCGTGAAGACGCGACCGTCCGCGATGCTGTTGTCGTCCGGGCTCAGATCCACGATCACCTGTGACAGTCGGCCCTGGGTGTCGTACGTGTAGTACACGCCCGTCGAAGCAACGACGCGGCCGCTCGCTTCGCGGGTTACGGTGCGCAACGTCTCAAGCTGCCCCGCCGCGTTGTAGTCGAGATTCGTTACATCGCCGCCTGCCGTGATCACCTGCGACAGCCTGCCCGCTGCGTTGTAGACATAGCTGACCGTGTTGCCGTCCCGGTCCCGACTCGAGACCAGCCGACCGTTTTGTGACGCATCGTACGTTTCCGTCAGGTTGCCCGAACCGTCTCTCCATTGCCAGGTGTTCGATGCCGCGTCGAACTGCAAGGTCGCACGCGCCGCTGTTGGAACCGCATCTGCATGAGCGGCACCGGAAGCGAATGTTATGTTCGCGCCGGACCACGCCGTCGACACGTAGCTATTTCGATACGCCTCGTACTGGAAAACCGTCGTCGAACCATCCCAGTCCGTCAGCGTCACCGTGCTGCCTATCGTACTCAACGTACCGGTCAGGCCCGTCACGGTTCGCGTGCCCCCCGGGCGCCAATTGTCGCCCGTCACTTGGCCCAGGCTGTTGTAGGCGCGATAAATCGCGCTAATCACCCCCTGACCCAGCAGCATCTGGTCCCGATCCTGAACGATCAGGTTTCCCGTCGCCGCATTCACGTAGATCTGCTCGCCTGTCTGGCCAAACGACGCACTCCCCAGCTTGCCGTTATCGCCCAACCCCAATGCCGATGACGCCTGCAATCCGAGTCCGTTTCCCGTGACGATCGAAACCATATTTGCCTCTAACTTGTTCGAATTTGTGATGGCACGCGAATTCATTCGCCCAAAAACAAGTTATCCGGACTTTGAAATTTTCGTTTAGCAATTCGGGTTATTTTCATACAAGTACTAAAAAAATCACCGATTCCTCTGCGAAATCCGCGCGCCAAAGCCGCCCTCATTGACAACATCATTACGTTCGGCATATAAGCCGGGAGGAGTGCTAACTCAGACAACCGCTCTTCGGGAAAAAGTAAATATGCCGCTTCCAGACAACGACCGTGTCTTGCGTCTCCAGTCCTACCTCGGGACAGATCCGATGAACCGATCGTTGAAAATCGATCTTGCACATGCCGCATTCGATGCAGGACAGTACGACCTATGCGACAAAATGCTCGGCGAATTGCGACACGAGCGGCCGCATTCCAGCGACCTCCTGAACCTCGAAGGACTCAACGCACTGGGGCGCGGCCAACCCGAACGGGCCGCTGAAGTCTTTCGCGCGATTGCTGCAAAGACTCGAGATCCGGTAATCCAGTACAACGAAGCCTACGCGCTGTCGTTGCTCGGGCGATACGAAGAAGTCCTCGACACCCTGACCGTCCCCGTCCTGGCCGCGATACCATCGGCCGCGGCACTACGCATTCGGGTTCTGCACCATCTGCAGCGATTGGATGAGGGCATCGCACTTGGCGAGCGGTATGCCGACACACAATCCGAGATCGCGGCGCCCTATGCCGTGGCGCTGTTCGATGCCGGAAACGCCGACAGGGCGCGCAAATATGCTCTGCAAGCAGACGGCTCCGTGGATGCATGGGTAATTCTCGGCCTGCTCGATCTGGAAAGCGGCGCCGTCGACAGCGCCGAGCAAAGATTCGCCAAAGCCCTCCTGTATCAACCCTCGCACGCCCGCGCGCTGCTTGGCATGGGGCTTGTGTTGATGGCGCACCGAAAGTTCGATGCCGCCGCCGAAACGCTTTCGATCTCTGCTCACTCGTTCCAGTCACACGCGGGCACGTGGCTAGCTGCAGGCTGGGCATTTCTGTACAAACAGGATTTCCCGGCAGCACGCCGTCATTTCGATGAGGCTCTTTCTCTTGATCGAACCTTCGCCGAGACACACGGGTCACTTGCCATGCTGGATCTGAAGGAAGGCCTCCTCGACAGCGCACGCACCCGCGCCGATACCGCGCTCCGGCTCGACAACGCATGTGCATCCGCCGCACTGGCACTCAGCCTTCTCCTGTCCGAAGAAGGCGATCCGATTCGCTCGAGAGCAACGCTGGATGCCGCATTGGCAACACCGTTCGGCACTGACAGTCGAACGCTCTTGCAGAGAATGTCGACATATACAAATAGCTCACGCGACATCGAGTGAGCCATCGAATCTGCCGCCGTTGCGATAGACCTGGAGCAAAACAGGCCTATCGCCGAGATTCCGAGGCAATGACGCGCCTGAAAATGCATAGGACTCGAAAAATCCAATCATTTTCATACGTGTCCAATTGATCCCTTCACGGATTGCTGGGAGGATTCCCCCCCATCTCGGGAGAATCTCAGTTGACGTCCGATCAAGCACTACACATGCTGGCGCAATTATTCTGGAACAGCTTTCTGATCGCGGGGCCTGTGTTGGGCGCTACCCTCGCGATCGGTTTGCTCGTCAGCGTATTCCAGGTCGTCACGCAACTGCAGGAAATGAGCCTCAGCTATATCGCGAAGCTCGTTGTCGCCGCGATCGTGATAGTCGTACTCGCTCAATCGATGCTATCGCATCTGGTCGGTTTCGCGGCGGGGCTCTTCAAGACGATCCCAAGCCTGGGATGACCCCGTGACACCGATCGAATTAGACGCCGACACCGACTGGCCGCTTGCCGTTCTCCTTGTCACGATGCGCGTCGGCCCCACTTTCGTACTTGCACCACCGTTTTCGCTGATTCAGGCTCCCCTGCGGGTACGTGTCGCGATGACGCTGGCCCTTTCCGCCTGCGTCGCTGCTCCGGTTTCCGTTCGACTTGCACACAACGGCGCCCTGCTGTTCGTCGCCCTTGCATCCGAATTGCTGCTTGGCTTGGCTATCGCCTTTGCGCTGCAAGCTGCGTTCGCATCCTTGTCATTCGCCGGACGCACGCTCGATATTCAGGCCGGCTACGGCCTCGCAACGGTCATCTTGCCCGGCTCACGTACCCAATCGCCCCTGTTCGGCTCGATCCTGACGCTAGTTGCCGGTGCAATCTTTTTCGCGGAGAACGGCCATGTCGCGTTGTTGAAGCTCATCGCCCGCACGCTTGAAATTCTGCCCCCCGGTCAGCTCCCCGGGTTCAGCGGGTCCGAAATCTTCATTCGCTACTTTGGCGTTGTCATGACGCTCGGATTCATCGCGACGGCGGCAATCACACTCACGTTGTTTCTCGTCGACATCACGATAGCCTTCCTGTCTCGCGCATTGCCGCAGATGAATGCGCTACTGCTCGGCCTGCAAGTCAAGACGATCGCTACATTGACCGTCCTGGCCATGTCCGCCGGCCTGCTCGGCCCCGCTATGTTGCGCCTGATGCACGCGTCGCTCGACTTCGTTTTCTCGCTGGCCTGACCATGTCCGATTCCGAGCAAAACAAATCCGAAAAGGCAACCGCCTACAAGCTGGAGCAGGCACGCAAGAAGGGCATGATTCCGCGCAGCCAGGAACTCGGCATGGTGGCAAGTCTTGTCGCCGGTACTTTGTACCTGTCCATTTGGGGCGGCGATCTTGCGAATCGGCTAGCCTTCCGCTTTGCACGCACGTTCGCCATCGCGGGCTCACTCGGAAACAACCCGGGCGCCCTGACACACGAGGCGGCCGCGCTCATCGCGGACTCGACGCGCGCAACCGCACCGCTGATGGGAATCATGCTGGCCGGCGCGCTAGCCGCAGCGGTCATTCAAACCGGCCTTCTGTTCGCACCCAAAGCACTGAAAGCCGACTGGTCAAGGTTGAACCCCGCGCAAGGCGTCAAGCGCGTACTTTCGATACAGATGCTCATCGATGCACTGAAGGCGTGCGTCAAGATGATCGTCTATGCCTGCGTCGCATACTTCTTCATCCGCGACGTTTCCATCGCGGCCGTCCATGCCGGGTCTTCGGTTTCGGATCTCGCTCGTTCCCTCTTGCACGAGGCGCTTCGCTTGCTGGCGTACCTGCTTGCGGCCGCTCTGATATTCGCCGCGGTCGACCAGATCCTGGTTCGTCGCGCATTCGCCAAAAAGATGCGCATGAGCCGACACGAGCAGAAGCAGGAAATCAAGCAACGCGAAGGCGACCCGAGAATCAAGCAGCGACGCAAGCAGTTGCAGCGCGAGTTGTTGCAGCGCGCGCAAAGCATGCGCAACGTGCGAAGCGCGGACGTGGTCGTCACCAACCCGACCCATTACGCGATCGGTCTGCGATACAACGCAGCCGAAATGGCCGCGCCGCAAGTCGTCGCCAAGGGTTCCGGGGAATTTGCACAGCGGCTGAAAAAGCTCGCCTTCGTGTATGGCGTTCCCGTCATTGAGTCGAAACAACTGGCCCGCGATCTGCATCGCCACGCGAATGTCGAACGCGAAGTGCCCGGTACGATGTATCGGGACGTTGCTTCGATCTATCTGAAGATCAGGCGCCATCCTGCTCACAAGGGGAACCGCACATGAATGCCATGATGCGCCGTCATGCCGATCTTGTCCTGGTCTTCGCCGTGGTCGGGATCCTGCTGATCCTGTTCACGCCGATTCCGGCGGTGATGCTCGACCTCCTGATCATCGTGAACTTCTCGTTCGCGCTCACGATTCTGCTGCTGACGTTCTATGTGACGCGCCCGGTCGATTTCTCGACCTTCCCGTCTCTGCTGTTGATCGCCACACTGTTCCGGCTCGCGCTCAACATCGCGGCGACTCGGCTGATCCTCGCCGGCGGCGACGCAGGGCAAGTCATCGGCGCGATCGGCGAGTTCGTCGTCCAGGGCAACTTCGTCATCGGGCTGATCATCTTCTTCATCCTGATCGTCGTTCAGTACGTGGTCGTGACGACGGGCGCCCAGCGCGTCTCGGAAGTCGCGGCACGGTTCGTGCTCGATGCGATGCCGGGCCAGCAGATGAGTATCGATGCCGACCTGAACATGGGTCTCATCGACCAGGACGAGGCCAAACGTCGTCGAAAAGCCCTCGAAAAGGAAGCCGGCTTCTACGGCTCGATGGACGGCGCCAGCAAGTTCGTCAAGGGCGACGCCATCGCGGGCATCATCATCATGCTGATCGACATTCTCGGCGGCTGGGCAGTGGGCGTCGCCCAGATGGGCATGCCGATCGGTGACGCATTGCAGAAGTTCACACTGCTGACGATCGGCGATGGCATCGTCACCCAGGTGCCTGCGCTGATCATCTCGGTCGCCACCGGGATCATCGTCACGCGCTCCGCGTCGGATGGTGAATTGAGCAACGAAGTATTGAACCAGCTCGTTCGCTTTCCGAAAATCCAGGTACTGGTTGCCGGTGCGCTCATCGGATTGCTCGTCCTTCCGGGCATGCCGAAGTGGCCTGTTCTACTCATCGCGCCAGCCATATTCTCGGCGTGGTGGATGACCCGGCGGTCACGCACGTCCGAGGTCGGCGCGCAGAGCGACGACGGATCGCCAGCCGCCGTCGACGACACCCAAGTTGCGCCAGCCGTACCGGCAGTCGAAGTTGGGCTAGGCGCCGAATTGTCCCGCGCGTGGATTTCGCAACAAAGCCTCCTGGCAGACCGCATCGCCGCATTCCGCAAGCAGTATGCCGAAGACATGGGCGCGATGGTGCCAGCAGTCGTTTTCCGGGACAACACGCAGCTCGGCTCGAACGATTATCGCGTGTCGCTGTTCGGCAATCGCTTCGGCGCCGCCACGCTGTATCCGGGCAGGACACTGGCGATCAACCCGTCTCCCAAAGGGGAGGCGTTGCCCGGCATCGCCACAAACGATCCGGCATTCGGTCTGCCCGCAATCTGGATCGACAGCGACCAGTTGCCGCGAGCCAAAACCATGGGCTATTCCACGGTCGACCCGTTGACCGTTCTCATTACGCACGTGACGGAGATCGTTCGCGCCAATATCTCGACACTGCTGTCGCGAACCGATGTCGTCTCGCTCCTTGAGGGAGTACGGACGCGCTCCCCCGGTCTGGTCGAGGAATTGATCCCCCATCTCATGTCGGTAAGCGACGTTCAGGCCGTCCTGCAAGGCCTGCTGGCGGAAACCGTGCCGATCCGGAATATCGACCAGATCGTCGAGGTGTTGGCCGATGCCGCACGACACGAAAAGGATCCGGCGCTTCTCGTCGAGCGTGTGCGGCAAAAACTCGGCCACGGGATTTGCCAGCGGCTGCTGGGTGACAAGGATGCGCTCGCGGTATTGACGCTCGATCCCGTGCTCGAAAGCGCCATCGCTCACAACCTCCAGGGCGCCGACGGCGCTGGCG
Source organism: Burkholderia sp. PU8-34 (assembly GCF_053427725.1). NCBI lineage: Bacteria > Pseudomonadati > Pseudomonadota > Betaproteobacteria > Burkholderiales > Burkholderiaceae > Burkholderia > Burkholderia sp. PU8-34. The sequence goes on along the minus strand of NZ_JBSAXC010000011.1, from coordinate 119,292 downwards.
CATTCGTGCTGGACCCGCGTCTCGCCGAGTCGTTTCTTGCGCGGCTCGCCGCGCAGGTCGAGTCGATGCTGCGACAGAAGCTCTCGCCCGTCCTGCTGTGTCGCCCCGAGCTTCGTCGTCACCTGAAGATTTTCTCGAGACGCATCGCGCCGCACCTCGCGGTACTGTCGATGAACGAGATTCCGCACGTCATCAACCTGCGTTCGTTCGCGATGGTGAGCGTCGACGCACCTAAGCCAGTCGCTTCGGTTCCCCGAGCGGCATGACCCTCTTCACTCGACCCATACCCGGACATGGATAACCTGATGACGCTCGCTGTCGATCTGATCGCTTCCGAAACGCGACAGGTCGAAACGGCTGCGCAGAACGTCGCGAATCTCGCCACCCCCGGCTATAAGCGGGAAATCGCGTTCTCCGACGTTTTGTCACAGGGGGGGCCATCCCCATCCGCCCGCACCGTGCCGACGAACAGAACCGCGGCAACCGACTTTACGCCGGGAAAGCTGATCCATACCGGCAATCCGCTCGATTTGACGCTCGCCGGTGGCGGATTCTTCGCGGTGTCGACGCCTGAAGGCACCGCGTATACGCGCGGCGGCACGTTCCAGCTGGACGCAAGCGGTCGGCTCGTCACGGCGCAGGGTTGGGTATTACAGAGCGATGGCGGTGGCGACGTGAGCGTTCGTTCGTCGTCGGACTGGAAAGTTGCATCCGACGGTACGGTGCTCGACGACGGCACCCCCGTCGCCGTGATCGGCACGGCATCGTTCAGCGATCCTCGACAACTGACCCGGCTCGGCAGCGGCCTGTTCCGCGCCGACGGCATTCAGCCCGACGAGGTCGACGATCCGCGTGTTCTTCAAGGTTTTCTCGAATCCTCGAACGTATCGAACGGAAACGAGATGGTGAGGATGATGGAAGCCGTCCGTCGAATCGAATCGGGGCAGAAGATCGTTCACGCGTACGACGACATGATGGGCACGGTTCTGCAGCGCCTCGGAGACATGTAAACATGAACAACGTTTTCTATATCGGTGCCACGGGTCTGACCGCGCAGCAAACCGCCGTGGACACCACGGCGAACAACATCGCCAACATGAACACGCCCGCGTTCAAACGCAGCGATGTCGCGTTCTCCGAATTGCTGACCTCGGCGCCTGCGTCATTGACGCGCGGATACGCGGGCGAAACGTCATCCGTCGCAGCGGGCGTCGCGACCAACTCGATGCTGCCGGTTTTAACGCCGGGTGAACTGCATCCGACGGGCAACGCACTTGATCTCGCGATCCGCGGAAACGGCTTCATCGAGCTGGCCTCGGATTCCGGGCAGACGATGCTCTGGCGCGGCGGTACGCTCCAGATCGGCGCCGACGGCTATCTGACTGCAGCGAACGGGCTGCGTTTGCGCGCGATGATCTCGGTGCCGCGCGACGCGTCGTCCATCACGATCTCGCCCACGGGGCAGGTGCAGGCACGCGTGCCGAGCCAGGCCGACCCGATCGATCTCGGCGAAATCGAACTGCTGATGCCGGCCGATGCGCGTTCGCTCGAATCGATCGGCGGAGGTGTCTATCGCGCGCGCGACGACGGACAATCCGTTTCGCGCATTCAGCCGGGAGAGGACAATGCCGGACTGCTCGCCCAAGGCTTCAGCGAAGCGTCCAACGTCTCGCTGTCCGACGAGCTCGTCGGTCTGATGCTCTATCAGCGCGCCTACGCCGCGAACGCACGGCTCGTTCAGGTCGGCGACGAGCTGATGTCGATCGCAAACGGGCTGAAGCGATGATGCGTCGCGCATTGTCGGCCCCCTGCTCTCGGATGTGTCGGAGCACGATCCTCGCGCGCGGCTTGTGGGCGCTCGCGACCATGCCGCTCGCGTCCGCCGCCGCGCCGCCGGACGGGATCTTGCAATTCCGCTCGCCGGTCGAGGTCGATCGCCCGTCGGTCCTGTTATCCGACTTAGCCGATCTCGCGCAACTGCCCGAACCGATTCGGGATCGGACCGTGCGCCTCGTCGTACTCACCCTCGCGCCGCAGCTGTCCACCACGCACGTCGATGCCCGCCGTCTCGCCGAGTCGGCGCGCAGACAAATGCCGATCCTTGCGCCCTGGCTTGCCGATGTCTCCGAGCGGAAGATCGGAATCGCGCTCCGAAGCAGCGTGGCCCTCGAAATGTCGACTGTTGGCCGATCATCCTGCGTCGAACTGTTGCGTGATCTCGATGCCGGTTTAGCGCCGACGCCCAATTCGTTCCACGCAGTTGCCTGTGATGACCGCGAAAGCGCACGGGCGTGGCGCTACGACGTCGCAACGCACATCGCGCGCGCAGTGCGTCCGCTCCACGCCGGCGAGATCGTCGCGGAACCGCTGCGGCAGCGAATCGCCTCCGTCCAGCGTGGCGAAATCGTGACGCAACGTGTCCAGGTCGGCACAACCACCGTTGTGCGCCAGGGCGTCTCGTTGTTCGACAGCGCAGAAAACCGTCTCGCCACCGTACGGACCGCGTCCGGCGAGACAGCCATGTGGCATCCGGCGCCGGACATGCGAGGCCACTGAGATGCGATGTGAACTTCCGATCACGATGCGCGTTGCACTGGTCTCGGCACTCCTCCTTCCCGCCGTTGGGGTAACCGCCGATCTCTATCAGGGCTCGACCTACCAGCCATTGACCGCGGATCGTCGTGCGTCAAAGCCGGGCGACATCGTCACGGTCCTGGTGTTCGAAAACTCGAGCGCCAGCAACAGCGCCGACACGTCTACCAAATCGAACGTAGGCCTGCAAGGCAGCGTTTCGACAATGTACGCCGGACAGAACGCTCTTCAGTTCGGTGTCGGCGACAACTATGGCGGCAAAGGCCAGATTCAGCGCGCCGGGAAGCTGCTGGCTCAGTTGAGCGTCAATGTGGTCGATGTCACACCGGCAGGCGATCTGCTTGTCGCCGGCAATCAGGCCATCGACGTCAACGGTGAAAAGACCCAGATTCGCCTCGAAGGGCGCGTTCGTCCCGTGGATATTGCCGCGAACAACACCGTGCTTTCCGCCCGCCTTGCCGACGCGAAGATCGATTACGTCGGCGAAGGCTTCATCACCGACCGGTCGAAGCCCGGTCTCATTCCGCGATTCCTCGCTTGGCTCGGCTTATGGTGAAACGCATCACGTCCCTCCTCGCTGGCCTGCTTGCCGTCGGTCTCGTCAGCACCGCCGCGTCCGGCGCGCAAACTGATGTCCGTCTCAAGGACCTCGGGCGCTTTCTCGGCTGGCGCGACAACATGCTGGTCGGGTATGGCGTGGTCGCCGGCCTGTCGGGTTCGGGAGATACCCCGCGCAATCTGGCCACGCGTCAGGCAATGACGAACATGCTGTCGCAGTTCGACCTGAATCTGGCACAGGACCAATTGCAGAGCCGCAATGTGGCAATGGTCATGATCACGGCATCGCTGCCACCGACGGCCAATGTCGGCGACAAGATCGACATCAACGTGACGTCCGTAGGCGACGCGCGCAGCCTGTCCGGCGGCACGCTGATCATGACGCCGCTGCGCGGCCCGGACCGACGCGTCTATGCCCTTGCGCAGGGTCCGCTGACGGTCGGCGGCTATCGCTACGACGCCAACGGCAACATGCGCGTCAAGAACCATCCTACCGTCGGCATCGTGCCCGAGGGGGCGACCGTCGAAGTCCCGGTAATCGCCGACCTGGTCAATCGCGACGGCTACCTGACCTTCGTCCTCAAGGAGGCGGACGCGACCACTGCAGAACGGACGGCCGAACGCGTCAATCATTCGCTCGGCTTCGGCACGGCCCATTCGATTGACGCGAAAACGATCCGGATTCGTGCACCGCAGGCGGACGGTAGTCTGAATCGCTTCGTCGCGCAGATCGAAGCACTTGCCGTCGCTCCCGACCAGAGCTCGCGCGTCGTGATCAACGAGCGGACGGGAACGGTCGTCGCAGGCGGCGATCTGCGCATCACGCCGATCACGATCTCGCATGGCGACATCAAGGTCACGGTTGCGACGCAATTTAACGCTTCGCAACCCGGCCTGATCGGTATCAGCAGTCCGAACGTGCGCAGCCTCGTCGTCGGCAACACCGAAATGCGGGTCGACGAACCGGGTCAGACGGTCGCGGCGTCATTCCCGCGGGGCAGCGTCGGCGAGCTCGTCCAGGCGCTCAGGTCCAGCCATGTCAGTACGCGCGACGTCATCGCGATCCTGGAAGCCGTCAAGGCAGCCGGAGCGCTGCACGCACACATCATCGTTCAATAAGGAGAATGCCCGTGCCGATCGATCTCGTGACCGCAATCACCGCGAAGGCGCTCGATGGCCTGTATGTCAGGCAGACAGCGACTGCACAGAACATCGCGAATGCCAACTCGGCCAACTACGCGCCGGTACGCGTGTCTTTCGAAGCCGAACTGCGCGACGCGGCAGCGCCGCACATGAACGACTCCGATGCGGATCGTCTCGCGCGCGTGCGCGCCGTGACGGCGCGCATCGACACCTCGCTGCCGATCGAGTCAAACGCCGTTCGGCTCGACAACGAAATCACCGCGGCGTCCGAGACATCCGCACGTTACGCCATGCTGATCGGCATGCTCGACCGGACGATGCAGCTTCGGCAATTGGCGATCAAGGGGGCGTAAGGCATGGGTGACTCGATCTTCGCAATTGCCCGTTCAGGGCTCGATGTCGAACATCAGCGCATGGAAGTCATCGCGCAAAACCTCGCCAATGCAGGCACGACCCGGACGGCGACCGGCGAGCCGTATCGCCCGCTTCGCCTCGTTTCCGGCCCTCGCGTCGGTGCGTCGTTTGCCGATCATCTGCAGGAGGGCTCAGTGTCGTCCTCCTCTGGTCTGACCGGTGTCCAGAGCTACGGAATCGAGCATATCGATACGCCGGTCCGGCTCGTCCATGACCCGGTCCATCCGCACGCCGACGCGAAGGGATTCGTTGCTTACCCCGGCATCGATCACGCCGGCGAGATGTCGCTGATGGTGCAGACATCGCGCACCTACGAAGCGAATACCGTCATGTTCAACGCGGCCCGCTCGATGTACATGCGCGCTCTCGAACTGGGGAACCGCTCATGAACATCGAAACCATCGAATCCGTGCAGCCGCTGCCGCCCACCTTTGGCGCGACTGTTTCAATCTCCGCCGGACCAATCGATCAGTCCGGCTTCGGCAAATGGCTGACCGACGGGGTCGCTCGCGTCGATCATGCGCTCGTCACGGCCGACCAGGCCGTTGCCAACTTTGCGCTCGATGGCTCGACACCTCCGCATCAGGTGATGATGGCCCTGGAGGAAGCCCGGATGTCGTTGCAATTCGCGTTGCAGGTCCGCGCCCGGCTCGTCGAGGGTTACCAGGAACTCATGCGGATGCAGTTGTAACCAAATTCCATGATGACATTGATTTCCCGCTATCGCACCCTCTTCAGCCACGCGCCTCCCGGTCGACAGTTCGCCTGGATCGCTGCGCTCGTCGCTTTGGTCGCATCGCTCGCCGTCGCCGGTTACTGGGTGCTCCGCCCGAGCTATCAGGTCCTGTTCAGCGATCTCAAGTCGCAGGATGCTGCTGCGATCATCGCCGAACTGGAACGTCAGAAGGTTCCGTTTCGGGTCGACGAAGCGAACAATGCGATCCTCGTACCGGAGGGTGACACGCGAGCCACTCGCCTGAAGATGATGAGCGCCGACCTTCGCCTGCAAGGCACGGTCGGATTCGAGCTGTTCAACAACTCGGATCTCGGTCTGACGGATTTCGCTCAGAAGGTCAATTTTCAACGCGCGCTTCAAGGCGAACTCGCGCGCACGATCATGTCGCTCGATGAGATCGACATGGCACGCGTGCATCTCACGCTGCCTGAATCGTCGGTCTTCCGTCGCGCCGACGATCGTCCGAAAGCCTCCGTCGCGCTGTTCGTGCATGACGGACAAGCGTTGACGCCCGACACGGTCCGTGGGATCCAGCGCCTGATTGCTGCTGCCATCCCTCAGATGGCGCCTGCAGATGTCACGGTTGTCGACCAGCGCGGCGGACCGGTCAATTCACGCGAATCGGACACGGACGACCCGCATTACGCACTCAAGCATGCGATCGAACAGGAATACGTGCGCAAGATTACCGGCCAGATCGCACCTTTTATCGGAATGCTTCATGCAGCCGTCAGTGTCGACGCCACCCTGAATTTCGATCAGATCCGCACGACGAACGAATCCGGCGTCAGCCGGCCGGTCTCGAACGACAACGCGTCCGGACCGGTTCAGCCGATCAGCAGGCAAACGCTCCCGCCGCCGGGCCTCCCCCCGCTGCCAGGCGCCACTGCGGCCAATGACGGGACGCGCAGCGAGCGCAAGGTCGAGCAGGTCGTTTCCGCGCCGGGAACGATCAAGCGCCTGAGCGTCGGGATCGTGGTAGACGGCTCATTGCCTGGCGACGTGCTGGATCGGCTGAAGGCAATCTCGAGCGCCGCGGTCGGCGCAAATACGGCGCGCGGCGACACCGTCTCCGTGTTCGCCAGCCAGCGCTCCGCCGTTCAGCCGCCTTCGCAAATTCTCGCCCCTGCGCCCGTGGCATCCGCCGACAATGCCGACGGCTCGGCCTATGGAAGGGATTCGGCCTATGTCGAGATCAAGCGCGACATCAAACGCATTCTTCGCGAGCTTGATCCGTTCCTTCCGCTCGTCGGCTACATCGGATTGGCGATGTCGCTCGCTTGCGTCTCGCTGCTTCGCATCCGCGGCAAGCGCGCAAATACCCGTCGCTCGCGGTCACTGACCGAATCGGAACGCGAACAGTATGTGTTGCGACTACGCACACTGCTCGCCGATGCACGAGGCCGACATGGCAGCTGATACCCCATCTCGATGCGAACGCCGCCTCCGAAGCGCGGTGGCGGAGTTAGCACACCGCCCGGTCGCTGACATCGAGGCCGTCTGGCACGCATTGACCGAGGAAGAACGGACGCAACTGGGTCCACTGCTCGCCGAAGCCGCCTCGGCCCTGTCCGAGACGCCGCTCGCCTTCGTCTCGGCTCCGCAGACAGCGACGCCCATCGGCCATGGCGACGCATCGCATTCGGACGACGCCCCGGCCCTGCTCGCGCGCCTGGCGGGTCATTGGCCAGACGTCTTGCTGATCAGGGCCGTTCGACCGTTTGGCAATGCACATCTCGACTCATTCCTCTCGAGGGTTCCGGCGGACCGGCGTGCAACGTTGTCGCAGCAGCCTGCATCGCCGCCTATCACGCCGCAAGCACATGAGGCGTTGATGCAGGCGGCCCGCCATGACGCCCATACGCTCCCGGCGCCTGCATCTATCGACGACCAGCTCGCCGACACCGCGCGGATGACCTGGACGCAACGCCAGCTCAGGACCATTCGCGGAGGACGAAATTGATGGCGATCATCAAGGCTGGCCGGGTCTTGCTGACCAGCGACCGTGAGGTTCTGCCGGTCCGACGGGGAACGGCGCGCAATCAGGTCTTGCCAGATCCGTCGGCCGGACCGGACCCGACCGCATCCGGTGTCACCGCGCGCGACGCCACCACCGCGCCGGAACGTAACGCCCTGAACGCGCGCGTCGCTGAACTCGAAGCGTTGCTGGCTGACAGCCGAGCCGCGCTGGACACCCGCGCCGACGAAGCATTCGAGCGCGGCGCCGAGACTGCCCGTCGCCAATTCGTCCGATCGGAGACCGAGCGAGCCGAAATATTCCAGGTTTGCGTCGCCGACGCGCGTCGCGCACTCACTCAAAAGCTCGATGCTATGGAGACGCTCGCGATCGACCTCTCATTGGCTGCGCTGGAGCGCGTACTCGGCAATCCGGACGACTATGCGAGCCTCGTCGTCGCAACCATCCGTCACCGAATGGCGCTGCTCGCCGAAGGATCGGTGCTGGCGATCCGTGTCTCGGCGGCCGACTTCCCCGACGCCAGCGCACTGGAGAAGATCGAGACAGGATCGCATGTCGAACTCGTTGCCGATCCTGCGTTGCAGGAAGGCGCCTGCCTCATCGATCTGCAGCTCGGCAGGATCGACGCAAGCATATCGCGCCAGCACGAGCGGATCGCGCGCCTGTTGAACGAGGGGCATCACCATGACTGACGCCCGAACCGATCACGCGATCCTCAACACCCTGCGCCATTTCGATCCCGTTACGCAGCTCGGCCGAGTCACGCGCATCATGCCGACGTTTCTCGAAGCCGACGGCCCCGGCGTGCCGATCGGCTCGCTGTGTGCAATCGGATCGAATGCGTCAAGACCGCTGTTCGCGGAAGTCACGCGCGCGGAACGCGGCCGGGTCACCCTTGCGCCCTACCAGCACACCACGTCGATCCGCGTTGGCGATGTCGTTCATGCCGTCCACGCCGATGCCACATTCACTGTCGGTGACAACTACCTCGGCCGCGTGATCGATCCGCTCGGGCGCCCGCTTGATGGCGGTCAGGGCATCGCAGCATTCGAGCGCTGGCCGCTCGCCGGGCGGGAAACACCACCGCTCGACCGCATGTCGCCTACCGTTCCGCTGAGAACGGGTATCCGCGCCATCGACACGCTGTTGACACTTGGTATCGGCCAACGCGTTGGAGTATTTGCCGGAAGCGGCGTGGGTAAAACGACGCTGCTTTCAGCACTTGCCCGACACGTCGAAGCCGACGTTTGCATATTGTGTCTCGTCGGTGAACGCGGTCGCGAAGCAGAGGAGTTCTGGCAGCGTTCCCTGTCGGACACCACACGCGCGCGCTCGTTGATGGTCGTGGCCACGTCGGACCAGCCGGCCATTCTGCGCGTGCGCAGCGTGCTCGCGGCACTGGCCCATGCCGAATACTTCCGGGCGCAGGGACGGCATGTCCTGCTCTTGCTCGACTCCATCACCCGCTACGGGCTCGCGCTTCGCGAAATCGGCCTCGCCGCCGGCGAGCCGCCGACCGTGCGCGCCTATACGCCGAGTGTGTTCGCTGCATTACCCAAGGTCGTCGAACGTTGCGGCGCGCTTCGCGGCAGCGGGGCAATCACCGCATTGATGACCGTACTCGCGGAAACCGACGAAATCGACGATCCGATGGCGGAAACCATGCGGGCCTTGCTCGACGGCCACATCGTGCTGACACGCGCGCTCGCCGAGCAAGGCCACTTTCCGGCGATCGAAGTCACGCGCAGTGTCAGCCGCGTGATGCAGCATGTCGCGTCGGACTCGGAGCGTGCGCTTGCGTCAAGGGCGCTCGCCGGTCTGTCGCTGTACGAAACGTCTCGCACGCTGATCGAAGCGGGCCTGTACGTATCCGGAAGCAACCTGGCGCTTGACGACGCGCTGCGCGTTCGGAACAACCTCATTACATTTCTTCGACAGGATGTCGCCGACGCCGTCGAGCGTGACGAAGCGCTTGCATCGCTGGCTCATCTGCTGGGGGATGCCGCATGACGACACGTTGCCGTCTCGGCAATGCTCGTGCTATCGCCGGACTTCGTGTGCTGCTGCGTCAACGCGCATTGGCGGACGTCGCACGCGCGCAGGCTTTGCTCGATGCCGAACGCGAACGCGCATCACATGCCGTTGCCGCACGCGACGCGCATTTCGCGGAGTGGCGCGACGCCGCCAGTTCAGCGGGCCAGCTATCGCCGGCGCTGCTTGCGAACTTTGCGGGCGCGCTCGCTGCACTCACTTCCGAATGCGAGAAAGCACGCATTCAGTTGCTTCGGCAGCAAACGGAGTTCGACGCATGCCGGACACGGTTCAAGCAAGGCGACCGGCTCGCGGAGCTCGCAAGCAAGCATGTCGCCGACGCCAAAGGCCGGCACCGCCGGGCGCTTGACGAGCGCCGCATGGCCGAACTCGACATCCGATCCGCATGCTCGACGGAGGATCGATGAAAGTCGACATACAAACGATTTCGGCTGCCAATCCGTTCGGCGATGCGCTCGCGTTCGCCAGGCCGGAATCGGCCAATGCGTTCGGACAGCTTTTGCGCTCGATGGAACGGGAAATGTGGAACGGCGCATCGCAAGCCGAACGGGACAGCCGCGAACCCGGGTTACCTGGCAGTCGCCCACACCATTCATCGGTGCAACGAATGCGGCCGATTAATGACGATGCGCTCCCCGCGCCCGCCAATCAGCCCGAGTTCCGCGCATGCATCGATCCGTCCGCCGACAGCGGCCGCGTTCGTGCCGCCGCCGAGACGTCGCATGCACCAATCACCGGACTACATTCGCGCGTGCCGCTCGGGACGTCGCCTGCCTCGCCAGCGACTGCGATCGCGATGCAGCCGTGCGAACGGAGAAGCCATCAGGCTCCGCCCCCCCGGCTTGTTTTCGGTGAATCCGGGGCTGAGCCGTCCGCCTGTCTCGCCGATCGATCGGCATCTTATCGGCAACCGACTGCCGACGCACCGTTTCGTCTCACCGTCTCCGACGGAGAGAGCGGAATCGCGATCGCACTCCGTACCCGGCTCGCCAGCCACGAAGACCTCGATGCACTCGATCTGCACGCCCGACAGGCACTACGTCGATACGGCATTCGTTCCGCAACGCTTCTGGTCAACGGCGTCAACCGCAACCTGACGATTTCTGGAGAACATTCCCATGGCGATTAACCCGGTAGGCGCTTCATCCGATCTCGGCAACCGGATCGATTCGATCGGTCTCGATATGCAGTCGCTGCTTCAGATCATCCTGACGCAGCTCACCTATCAGGATCCGCTGAAGCCCGTCGACAATTTCGAGTTCGTGTCGCAGCTCGCACAGTTCACGTCGCTGGAGCAAACACGCCAGATGACCGACAAGATCGACAACCTGCTCTCCGTGCAATCCGCCACGCAAACACTTGGGCTGCTCGGACGCAACGTGGATGTGCAAACCGATACGGCTCTGCTGAGCGGCGTCGTGAAGAGCGTGTCGTTCAAGGACGCACAACCGCAACTCACGATCGAAACGGCCAATGGTCAATTCCTGACCAAGGCGACCGTGCCCCAGATCGTGTCCGTCCGATAACCCCCCGGTTCAGGAGAACGTCTTGCTTGAAAGCATCTATATCGGGATGAGCGGTCTGACGGCCTACTCGAAGGGATTGCAGACCATCAGCAACAACGTCGCGAATCTGAACACAGCCGGGTTCAAGACGTCGACCCCGCAGTTCGCCGACCTCTATTACGGGCGGCAATTCGCCCAGAACGCCCCCGGCAAATCGAACACGATGTATTTCGGCAGTGGCGTCGAATATGGCTACGCATCACTGAACTTCACGCAGGGCGACCTGCGTTCGAGCGGCGGTCAGCTCGATCTGGCCATCCAGGGCGAAGGCTTCCTCACGTTGCTCGATGGCCAGAACGTTCGCTATGCCCGAACCGGACAATTCGCCGTGCAGGACGATGGCACCATCCGCGACAAGGCCACGGGCCTGCAACTTGCGGCGCTCACGTCATCGGGTAGCCTGGCCGGCCTGTCCGTCTCAGGAAAGCAATTCAGCCCGCCCCAGCCGACGACCGCTGTACAGTTTTCCGACAACCTGTCGACCGGCTCGACCAGCTTCTCGATTCCGAATGTCGACGTCTACGATGCCAATGGCGGCCTGCATAGCCTCAAGATCGATTTCTCGCCAGATTCGAGCGTCATCCCCGGCCGCTGGAAGGTCGCTGTCACCGACGAAAACGGCATTCCCGTTCAGGAAAGCGCGTTGCAGTTCATCGGCGGAATCGTCGAGCCGGGTCGCGACAAGATCGACGTGACGCTGCGCCCTGCCCATGCGCCGGCCCTCACCGTCACGCTCGATTTCTCGAGCGGTGTGACGAGTTTCTCCGCAGGCAGTACATCGACGTTGCGCGCGGCCTCCAAGGACGGCTACCCGGCCGGCACGTTGGCGTCGCTAAGCATCGGTCAGAACGGTTCGCTGGCGATCGGATATTCGAACGGCCAGACCGACACGCTCGGCGCCGTCACGCTGGCCAGTTTCGCAAATCCGCAGCAGTTGGTCCAGATGGGTAATGGCCTGTTCGATGGCGCGCACGCGGCCGCACCCAGTTATCGGGCAAGCAACGGCCCCGGAGTCGGCACCCTCCTTTCAGGCGCGACCGAGGCTTCCAACGTCGATCTCTCATCCGAGTTCGGACAGCTCATCCTGATCCAGCGAGGCTATCAGGCGTCGTCTCAGGTGATCAGCGCCGCCAATGAAATGATCATGCAGCTTTTCCAGATGCGAGGACAGGGATGAGCGCACAGCCCGTCGCATGGCGCCCCGAAAGCGATCGGGATCTGATCGAGGCGCGCGCCTGGCTCAATGGCGCGCTGACCCAATGGCAAACGCGTTGGTTCGCCACGGCGGTATTCGCTATCGACAGCATCGTTCGCATACCGATCGGAACGCCTCTTCCGGACCATGACGGATACGTCCACCATACGCAGGCCGACGGCATTCGATTTACGCTGTCGCCCGACGCTGATCGGCTGCTGATCGAAGCAGCCTATGTGATCGACCATCGAACATTCCGTTCGCCGGGTTGCCACGACGCGCTGACGTCCATCGCTGCAAGGATGATCGACGAACTGGTCGACCTGCTTCGGTCGGCATCCGATGCGTTGTCGCATCCCACGGTCGACCGTTCGATCCACGCACCGGGCGAATCGGCTTCGCCGTCGTTCAGGTATGGCTCCGTCGAAATGCACATCGTATCGACGAACGGTTCGCGTCTGGCCAACGTCGTCTGCGACATCAGCCGGATTTGGGCGTTTGCCGATGCCGCCGGCAAGCTGGACAAAACGTCGGCGCTCGACAAAACGTCCGCGCCGCTGCGTGTCGCACTCGACGACAGTCCGATTGCGCTATCAGTCCTGCTTGGCCGGTGCCGCCTGTCTGCGTCCGACCTCGCATCGATCGCCGTCGGGGACGTCATCCCGCTCGATCAAGCGCTGGACGCGCCCGTCACCCTGGCGATCGACGGCATCTCGACGCCCGTCGGCGCCGGCACGCCAGGTCGTACCGGCGCTTCCCTGTCCTTCCAATTGACATCGTTCTCGCTGCCTTCCACTTCATGACGACACATACGCTCCCCCAACATTCGACGGTCACGCGTGTAACGCTGCCCGAACACCATCCCGAGCCCCTCGAAAACGAGGCTGGCCGTCCGGCGCTCGACCTGCTTGACAACGTCAAGGTCGACATCGACGTTCGCCTGGGCCGCGCCAGCATGACCGTCAAGGACATGCTGGCGCTTCAGGCCGGCGCCGTAATCGAACTCGATCGATCAGTCGGCGAATCCGTCGAGGTCTTGTTGAATGGCAAGCTGATCGCACAAGGAGAAATCGTCGCTGTTGATGGGCGTTTCGGCGTTCGAATCCTCAACATCGCGCCGCCCCAGTGATGAACCAATCCTCTTCATCCTGGTTGACGCCCGCGTCCAGCGTCGTTGCCGCACGCTATCCCGATATCGATTGGGGCCATGTCGCGACCGCGACGCTGTTTTGCATCGGGCTGAGCATCGTGGCAATCCTCATGCTGCGCAAACGCCTGTCGCGCGGATCGACATCCGGCTCCACGTCGACGCCGCGCATACGTGTCGTCGAACATGCACGCCTTGCGCCGCGGGCAACCCTGCATCTCGTCGAGTACGACCAGCGTGTCGTCATGCTGGTCACGGATGCCGCCGGCGTACGCGTGCTGGATGCGCACGATCGCCACGATCCGGATCGTTGACATGCAGCGACGCACTCTTCCCTATTGGGGATGCGCCGGACTGGCCTTGCTTTCCTGTTTCAGCGCCGGCATTGCGCATGCCGCTACCGACGCAAGCATCGTCGTTCCTCTCTCGCTGTCGACCGCTTCGGATCTGGCACGAGCCGGGCAAGGAACGTCCGAAGCCGTACGCATCGCAACGTTGCTCACTGTGCTGAGCGTCGGGCCCGCGCTCGTGGTGTCGATGACGGCGTTTATCCGGATTGCCATCGTGCTTTCCATGATTCGCCATGCGTTCGGCATGCCCGAAACACCGCCCACCCCGGTATTGATCAGCCTCGCCCTGTTCCTGACGATATTCGCGATGCTGCCGACGCTTCAGACCATCAATCACGACGCTCTGCAACCGTTCATGAACGGCCAGATCGATCTGAAATCGGCCATCGACCACAGCAGCGGACCGATTCGCGACTTCATGCTACGACAGGTTCGCGAGGACGAACTGCGCTTGATGTACGAGTTGTCGCATCAACCGCTACCGGAAACGCCGGTCGACGTGAGTCTGTTGCAGTTGACGCCCGCATTCATCCTCAATGAATTGCGCGTGGCATTCCAGATCGGCTTCGTGATTCTGCTGCCTTTCCTTTTGATCGATCTCGTCGTATCGAGTGTCTTGCTGTCGCTCGGGATGCTGATGGTGCCGCCGGCGACGATTTCTCTGCCGCTCAAGGTGCTGATGTTCGTGCTGGTGGACGGATGGGGTTTGATCCTGCGTGGCGTTCTGGGCAGCTTCAAATGACCTTTCCCGATCCGGCCGGCATGCCGACGACGAATCATCCGCGCGCATCTGGCACACAACAGCTATGGGACACGTTTCTGCAGGACCGAAGCCCCGTGTCCCGAGAACGACTGTTTGACTGCTACTTGCCGTATGCGACGGCATTGGCGGGCCAGCTGTATCGAAACCGTCGCTATGGCGATGTCGAGTTCAAGGACTACGTTCAGTTCGCGTGTATCGGACTCCTTGAATCAATCGATCGTTTCGACGTAGCCAGAGGCGTCGAGTTCGAAACGTTTTCGACTCGACGGATTACGGGCAGCGTGCTGGATGGCGTTGTTCGGTTAAGCGACGGACAGGAGCAGGTTGCGCTGCGCACGAAAATCCGACGTGAGCGACTTGAGTCGCTGAATGAAGCAACCGGTACGCAAGCCATCGACATATTCCACGCACTCGCGTCGTTGACGATGGGGCTCGCTATTGGCTTCATCCTGGATGAGACCGGGATGGTCGACCGTTCGTCAGGCAAGACGCCAGTCCATTCCGATCACGCTTATCAGGCGCTCGCGTGGCGCCAGACCAAGGCACGATTGAGCGACGCCATTGCGCGGTTGCCGGACAGAGAACGCAAGATCGTGCAACACCACTATTTTCACGGTCTGACCTTCGATCAGATCGGTAGGATCCTCGACCTAACCAAGGGACGCGTGTCGCAGATGCATCGCGCAGCGCTGGCAAAACTGCGCGGCGACATTGGAGCGATTGGCGACCTCTATCTCGTTACATGACTCAAATGACCCAGGAACAGAACGCGGCATATCAGTGCTCGGACAGCGAAATGGTCAACATCTTGCAGACCGTTCAGAATTCCGACCTCAATGCGTTGCGAGCATTGGACGCATGGCCGGCCGACCCACGTCTACGCCTGCTGCGAGGTGCGACATACGCCGGCCGACAAGACTATGTCCATGCGAAGGCCGATTTTGTCGCGGCACTCGATCTTGCCCCCGACTATTCAGTCGCCCGCTTCATGCTTGGTTTTTTGGAACTGACGAACGGAGAGCCCGAACTCGCGTTGCAAGTCTGGGCCCCTCTCCATACGCTGCCGGCCGGCGACACGTTGCGAGCCTTTGCCTCCGGTCTGAGCAGTTTGACTCTCGATCACTTCGACGATGCCATTCTGGAGCTGCGACAAGGACTCGCGTCAAACAAGCAGTATCCGCTAATCAATCGATACATCGCCGCCGTGGTCGAGAAGCTCGACAACGATTTCCCGAATGCAGAAGACTCGACTGTTCTTGCATTCGCGCAGACCGTTCAGAACCCCGCTACGTCGTCTCGATCATAAGCTCCGTGAACACCATGGTTACTGGCCCCATACTTGATCAAATCAATCAAATCCTTCATCAGGAGCTTGCGAAGAAATCGAGGCGACCTGCTGCGGGAGGATTGGCCGGGTTGACGATTACCGGCCAATCAAAGCAACAAAATCATCGATCCGCCGATCCCCACGCCGTTCTTCGAAGTCGAATCGGCAGATTGATCGCGTCCGGCACGAACGATACACCGGTCCTGATACGGGCCGCCGTCGAGTTCCTGCTGCAGCGAGAGTTTGGTGACCAACTCGCCAGCACGGCGTCGTTTCAGGAGATGACTGATTTCGTAACGCGAGCTCTCCTTGAAGATTCGCAATCCAAAGCTGCCGCGATCGAAATGGTGGGGAGGTAACAATCGCGACCTGGCTGCCATCGCGGTGGAACGAACCGGATCTGACGCGCTACTGGCCGACGGGCGATGGTCAGGCTAGCGCGAGACGGCGGCTTTGACTTGAACGACAGGACATTTTTGCGGCCCACACTTCCAGACAAGTCTTATTTACCGCCACGAAGATTGCTGTTCAAATGGCTGCCCTCACGTCGATCGGCGCCATGCCGTCGCATCGGCATTACCGATCGGGAGTACAACCGGCGTACACACGCCCAAATCATCAATGAAACACCCGCAAAATTGCTCATGAAGAAGATTCTGATTGCCGCCACCATTCCGTTCGTCCTGCTCACCAGTTCCCACGCGATCGCGGGCAAGCGCAATTGCGCGGCACGGATCGCGGCGATCCAGGCACAGATCGACAATGCGAAGCGATATGGCAATACGCATAAGGCGATCGGCAAGCAGGCTGCGCTCGCGCATGTCGAAGCGAATTGCTCGGGAACAGGCCAATATGCCAGCACCGAACGCAAGCTGCGGGACAAGCAGCGCAGCGTGCGCAGCGCACAGGATGACGTGCGTCAGGCAGAGGAACGCCTGCGTGAAGCCCAGGCGTCGGGCGATGCGAAGGAGATCGCGAAGGCGCAGCGGAAACTCGCCAAGAAGCAGAACGAGCTGCGTGACAAGACGAGCGACCTGCGCGAAGTGGAAGCCGATCTCGGCACGCTGAAGCGCTGACACCGTCCGCTCCCGCTGGCCAGACGTGCAGCAGCCACACCAGCAGCACCGATAGCGGCACGACCGGCCCGAGCGTCAACAGCAGCATCGCGCGCGACGTCACGTGCCGCGCGATCACGATTGACCGCCCGCGGCCGCGCTCCTAAACTGACCTCCCTTTCACGCCACACCGGCGAAAAGGGTTCCCATGATCGACTTCACCACCCTCGCGCTGTTCTCGGGCGCGTGCGTCGCGCTGACCGCCACGCCGGGCCCCGACATGCTGCTGATCGCGTCGCGCAGCGTGAGCCAGGGCCGCCGCGCCGGGTTCGCGACGCTGGCCGGCATTCAGGCCGGCACCTACTGTCATGCACTCGCCGCCGCGCTCGGCCTGTCGCAGCTGTTCGTCGCCGTGCCGACCGCGTACGACATCGTGCGCTTCGCCGGCGCCGCCTACCTGCTCTATCTCGCGTGGAAGACGTTCCGGTCGAATCCGACAGGGCTGTCGCCGGTCGCGTCGATCCGGCGCCACTCCACCGCGGCAATCTTTCGCCAGGGACTGACGACGAACCTCCTCAATCCGAAAATGGCGCTGTTCGTGCTCGCGCTGTTCCCGCAGTTCATCCGGCCGCAAAACGGTTCGATCACCGTGCAGATGCTCGTGCTTGCGACGGTGCTCAACGCGATCGGCCTCGTGGTCAACGATGCAGTGATCCTGTCCGCGAGCAAGCTGAGCCGCAAGTTCAGCGAACGCAAGCGAGCGTCGAAACTGCCACAATACCTGCTCGGTTCGGTGTTCGTCGGGCTCGCCGCGCGGCTCGCGGCCGCCGGCCGGAACTGAGCGCATGTACCCGCCCGTCGCCGTCGTTCACCCGCCATCTTGCGGCGCGCGCGCCGGCGCCGTTCACCGATCCGCGCCCAGCGACACGCGCAGCCGCTCCATCAACCGCGTGTAGAGCCGTCGCACGTCGGCGGCGTCCACGATGCCCGCGCCGGAGAACCGTTCGTTCCAGGCCGGGTTCCACGCATAGGCGCCATGCTGCATCCGGTCACCATCCGGCGCCTGGATCAGCGAGCGGATCCGCGCATCCCGGCCGGCGCCCGTATGCATCTCGAACAGCGCATGGATGTACGCGTGGTACGCGTCGTACACGTCGTCTTCGAACAGGTAGCGGTAGATGTGGAAAGTCCGGTCGAGGTCGCGCTTCGCGCGGATCACGTCGTCCGGCGAAATGTCCTTCCAGTGCCCGATCCACGTGTAGAAACACAGCAGCTCGTTGAGCAGCGGCGCGACGGTGTCATAGAGCGCGAGCCGCTTTTCGATCAGCTTCTGGTTGGTCCACTGCACGAGTTCGAGCTGCTTCAACCGGCGGCTGATGAACCAGCCGAAGCCGGCCACCGACAGCGGCATCAGGATGTCGATGGCGAGCTTGAAGACCTCCAGCGAATTCCACGGACTGTTGATGGCTTGCATGGGTGCCCAACACGGAAAACATCATGGGATCGAGATGCGCGACTCAACGGTGTGCCGGCCGGCCGCCTCGCGCGAACGCGCGGGCCGGCGCGATTCGGCCGTTAGTTGCAGGACAGGTGGCCGAGTCATCACGCATGCAGTCAGCATACCGGTTGATTGTCTCCAGTCTGTGACCGTTCGTCCAATGTCCGTCTGCGGCGCGTGGCCAATGCCGCAGGCCGGCGAACATGATTCCTGGCATCGCGTTGCGCGGGGGCAGGCATCGGCGGCATCACCAACCCACTGCGCGGTCAAGCGCGCGCGCGACACACGCCGCCGACGCGCGCTACGTCGGTAGCGCCGACGTCAGCTTGACCTTCTGCATCGGGATGTCGGTCTTCACGCTCTGCACACCCGGGATGCGCGTCAGGTATTCCATCTGGAAGCGTCGGTAGTCGTCAATGTCGGCCGCGACGACGCGCAGCAGGAAATCGCAGTCGCCTGCCATCAGGTGGCATTCGACGACTTCCGGCATCTGCTGGACGGCCTCCGCGAAGCGGTTCACCGATTCCGCATCCTGCCCCTTCAGCCACACGCGCGTGAAGATCGTCAGCCCCTTGCCGACCTTCGCGGGATTCAGCACGGCCACGTATTTCTCGATCACGCCGGCCTCCTCGAGGAGCCGCACGCGCCGCAGGCACGGCGACGGCGACAGCCCGACCTCGTGCGCGAGCTCCACATTCTGCATGCGACCGTCGCGCTGGAGCGCGCTCAGGATCCGGCGATCGATGGCGTCAAGTTTCATTTGGCATCCGATTCCAAGAAATTCTCAAATCATGAGTTCGATGCCAAATTCTCTGAAATTCATAGCCACAACGCAACCCGATTCGAGTCAAAAAAGCAGACAATCCTCCTCCCCCGAAGGAGGAGTAATGAGCAGTAGCGTTTCAACATCGACCGGGCTGCGCGAGCGGCCTGCCTTTATCGCCGAGATGGGCCGCGGGATGCGCGCGGCGCTGCCCGTCATGCTGGGTTTCATTCCATTCGCGCTGGTGCTGGGTGCGCAAGCGACCCAGAAGGGACTGAGCGTCCTCGAAGTGCCGCTGATGACGGGCCTCAATTTCGGCGGCGGCTCCGAATTCGCGGCGATCCATCTGTGGACGTCGCCGCCGCACATCGCGCTGATCGTCGCGATGTCGTTCCTCGTGAATTCGCGCCACATCCTGATGGGCGCCGCGTTCGCGCCGTACGTCCGGCGCCTGCCGCGCCGGCGCGCGTTCGCGGCGCTGTTCTTCATGTGCGACGAGAGCTGGGCGATGTCGCTCGCCGACGCGCGGCAGCGGTCGGCCGATCACATCAGCGTCGCGTACTACGCAGGCGTGGCCGCCGGCCTTTATTCGACATGGGTGTCGATGACCACGCTCGGCGCGGCGCTCGGGCCGACGATCGGCAACGTCGAGCAGTACGGCTTCGACATGGCGTTCACGGCGGTCTTCCTCGTGCTGCTGCGGGGGATGTGGAAAGGCGTGCGCGCGAGCCGGCCGTGGTTCGTGAGCCTCGTCGTCGCGGCCGCCACGCATCTGGCCGTGCCCGGCGCGTGGTACGTCGCGGCGGGCGCCTGCGCGGGGCTGATCTCCGCGTTGCTGCTGGAGCCGCGCGATGATGCCTGATCTCCAGACCGTCGCCACGATCGTGCTGATGGCGTCGACCACATATCTGTCGCGAATCCTCGGCTACGTGATGCTGCGCAATCGCACGCTGAGCCCGCGGATGACGGCCGTGATGGAAAACGTGCCCGGCTGCGTGCTGATCTCGGTGATCGCGCCGGCGTTCGTATCGAGCCGCCCCGCCGATCTGCTCGCGCTCGCGATCACGCTGCTCGCGGCCACCCGGCTATCGATCCTGCCGACCGTGACGATCGGTGTCGTCGCGGCAGGGGTGTTGCGGCATCTGATCGGCTGAAGGCTGCCGCCTGGGGTCTGTCTACATGCGGAACGTCATTCTTCTTCCGCATCGGGCAGATCCACCAGCGCCTCGCGTTTCCCGGCCACGTACAGGCGCTTGCCGATGCGCGGGTAATCGCACACGTCGTGTTCGAGCCGCTGCCCGGCAACGAGGAGCACGAGCGGCACGTCGCCCGTGTTCACCAGCGTGTGCGCATCGCCGCCGCGCGGGAACCCGAGGAAATCGCCCGGCCCGACTGCGTAGTCGCACTCGCCGATCGTCGCGGTGCCGTTTCCCGACAGCACATACACGCACTCCTCTTCGTAATGGTGCCGGTGGTATTCGGCCGACCCGTGCCCCGGCATCAGCGTGACCTGCAACACGCCCAACTGCGTGAGCCCGGTCAGGTCGCCCAGGTGTTTCTTGAGACGGACCGCATCGCCGTTCAGCCCATGGACCGAGCGATCGGGCTCCATGTTCGCGATATCGGCGGCTTTCAACAGTTCACGACGGGTGTTCGACATGGTTGTGCTCGCAACGATGACTGCGTGGATTGAAGAACATGCCTGCTCGGGATGCCGCGGCGGGCGCGAAGGCCGTTAGTTGCAATGCGGTGCGGCAGGCAGGCGCTCGCTCACGAACGCCGCCCCGCCGCCGGGCTTCAGCCCGCGTACCGCTGGCGCAACTCGACCAGCAATGCGACGAGCCGCTCGACATGCTCGTCGCCGGTTCGCCATGACGACACGCTGATCCGGAATGCCGGCCGCCCCTGCCACAAAGTTGCGCCAAACCACACGTCGCCGGATGCCTGTGCGGCCTCGCGAATCGCGACAGTATGCGCGTCGGTGTCGGCGCGCACCAGTACCTGATTGAGCACGACGCGGTTCAGCACGTCGTAGCCGGCAATCGCGTCGCGCAATGTGGCGCCGCCCTCGGCGGTCTGTAGCCGAGCAGCGCGGGCCCGGCGGCTCGCCACACGCGCCGCCCGGCATGCGGATCACATCTGCACGACGTCGAGCAGCACCTTCTTGCCGCTCTTGTACGTGAACACCGAGATCGCGCCGTGCTTCAGGTCGCCCTGCGGCGTGAAGCTCGTCTCGCCGATCACGCCGCGATAGTCGGTGGCCGGCATCGCGGCCAGCACCTTCGCGGCGGACGTCGAGTTCGCGCGCTTCATCGCGTCGACGATGATGTAGACGGCGTCGTACGAGAACGGCGCATAGACCTGCAGCGGTTGATGGAAGCGCGCCTCGTAGCGTTTCGCGAACGCCGCCCCGCCCGGCATCTTCTCGAGCGCGATGCCCGCTTCGGAGCACACGATGTTGTCGGATGCCGCGCCCGCGAGCTTCGGCAGGTCGGTCGAGCACACGCCGTCGCCGCCGAGGATCTTCGCGCGCAGGCCGAGCTGCCGCGCCTGCTTCGCGAGCGGCCCGCCCGTCGCATCCATGCCGCCGTACATGATCGCATCCGGATTCTCGCCCTTGATCTTCGTGAGGATCGCGCGGAAATCGATCGCCTTGTCGTTCGTCGCGTCGCGCGACACGACCTTCACGCCGGCGGCCTTCGCCGCCTTCTCGAACTCGGTCGCGAGCCCCTGCCCGTAGGCGGTCGCGTCGTCGATCACGGCGACCGTCCTGATCCCCATGCTCTTCGCGGCATAGGCGGCGAGCGCCGGCCCCTGCTGCGCATCGGTCGCGACGACCCGGTACGTCGTCTTGAAGCCCTGCTGCGTGTACATCGGGTTGGTTGCCGCCTGCGAGATCTGCACGATGCCCCCATCACGGTACACGCGCGACGCCGGGATCGACGTGCCCGAGTTGTGATGGCCGACGACGCCCACCACCTTGTCGTCGACGAGCCGCTGCGCGACCTGCGTCGCGGTGCGCGGATCGCCGGCGTCGTCTTGCGGATCGAGCTGCAGCATCACTTTCTTGCCATCGATCACGAGGCCTTTCGCGTTGATTTCCTCGACGGCCAGCCGCGCGCCGTTCTCGCTGTCCTTGCCGAGGTGCGCGATTGCGCCGGTCAGCGGCGCGACGTGGCCGATGCGCACGATTTCGTCCGCGTGCGCGGACAGCGCGCAGGCCATCGCGACGGCTGCGGCCAGTGCTGTCTTGTGAAGTCGGGTCATGTCTGTCTCCTGATGGGTTATGTCGTTCGTGCGGGGTTCGTGTGGGGCGAGCCGTCAATGCCGAAGTGCCGCGAGCATCGCGCGGCCTGCGGCGTCAGGCGCCGTGCCCGCCTCGCTGCCCGTCGCGACGCCGAACAGGTTCTTCGGATCGCGCGGCGTCGGGATCAGGTCGAGTTCGATGCCGATGTCGCGTTCGCGCGCGGCCGCATTCAGATAGCGCAGCGCCGAAAAATCCTCGAGGGCGAAGCCGACCGAGTCGAACACCGTCACCTGTGCATCGGATTCGCGGCCGCACTGCGCGCCGGACACGATCTGCGCGAACTCGACCACCGGAAAATCCGCGGGCATCTGCTGGAGATCGCCTTCGATGCGCGTCTGCGGCTCGAATTCCACGACCACGCGCGCGCGCCGCAGCACGTCCGCGTGCAGCTCGGTCTTGCCCGGGCAGTCGCCGCCCACCGCATTCACGTGCATGCCGTCCTCGATCATGTCGGGCGTCAGGATCGTTGCGTTCGTCTTGTCGGCGGTGACGGTCGTCACGATGTCCGCGCCGCGCACCGCGTCGGCCGCCGACGCGCAGCGGATCACGCGCAGGCCCGCGAACGGCGCGAGGTTGCGCACGAGCTTGTCGGTCGCCGCCGGATCGATGTCGAACACGCGCAGCTCGTCGATGCCGAGCATCTCGTGAAACGCGACCGCCTGGAACTCGCTCTGCGCGCCGTTGCCGATCAGCGCCATCGAACGCGCGTCGCTGCGCGCGAGAAAGCGCGCGACCAGCGCGGACGTCGCGGCCGTGCGGATCGCCGTCGTCAGCGTCATTTCGCTCAGCAGCAGCGGATAGCCGGTGTCGACGTCCGCGAGCACGCCGAACGCCATCACCGTCAGCAGGTCGGCCTTCGTGTTCTTCGGATGCCCGTTCACATACTTGAACGCATACAGCCGGGCGTCGGACGTCGGCATCAGCTCGATCACGCCGTCGGTCGAATGGCTGGCGACGCGCGCGGTCTTCTCGAACGTCTCCCAGCGGCGGTAATCCTGCTCGATGTACGAAGCCATCGTCGTCAGGATCTGCGTGATCCCGATTTCGTCGACGAGCTTCGACACGCTCGTCACATCCAGATATCGCGTCATGCTAGTTGCTCCATGAGTGGCGGCGGGCCGCCATTGAAACGTTCAGCGTGGCACGCTCATGCGCGGCCTTCGAAGCCCAGCAGCACGTTGACCGCATTGATGCCGATCTCGTCGACCATGTAGCCGCCTTCCATCACGAACAGTGTCGGCAGGTTCAGGCGCGCGAGCGCCTCGCCGATCCGCAGGTAGTCCTGCGAGCGCAGGCGGAAGTGGCTGATCGGGTCGTGCTCGAACGTGTCGACGCCGAGCGACACGACGAGCACGTCGGGCGCATGTGCGGCGATCGCCGCTGCAGCACGGCCGAGCGCTTCGTCATACGTGTTCCACAGCGTGCCCTTCGGCAGCGGCAGGTTCAGGTTGTAGCCTTCTCCCGCGCCCGTGCCGCGCTCGTCCGCGTGACCCGAGAAGTACGGATACGACACCGACGGCTCGCCGTGTATCGACACGAACAGCACGTCCGAGCGGTCGTAGAAGATGTCCTGCGTGCCGTTGCCGTGGTGGAAGTCGACGTCGAGCACGGCCACGCGTGCCGCGCCGCGTGTGATCGCATGCTGCGCCGCGATCGCCGCGTTGTTCAGGTAGCAGTAGCCGCCCATGTATTCACGGCCCGCATGGTGGCCGGGCGGACGGCACAGCGCGAACGCCGCGCGCGTGCCGTGCGTACCGAGCGTACCGTTGGCCAGCAGGTCGGCGCCCGTCAGCGCCGAGTTCGCGCTCGCGCTCACCGCGTCCCACGTGCCGGCGTTGATCGGCGCGCCCGCGTCCATCGCGAAGAAGCCGAGCTTGCCGTCGATGAATGCGGGCGGCGTCGCGGCGGCCGGCATCGCGCGCACCGGCCACACGAGCGGCAGCGCCTGGCAGGTGCGGCCAGTCGCGGCCCACTCGTCCCACGCACCCGCGAGGAAATCGACGTAGCGCCGGCTGTGCGCGCCCGCATAGCACGCGCGGTCGAAAGTTTGCGGCGCGATCACGTCGCCGAGGCCGGTGGCCCTGACTTGCGCGAGCACCGTTTCGGCACGCTGGGGATTCTCGAACGAATCGGTGATGGCGCCGTCCTTCAGTTCGACGCCGCGATGCAGGCGATGATCGCTGCTGTAGATCGTGAGCATGGTTGACCGTTGCGAAGAGGGTGAGCAACAGTTTATTGGCGAGGAGCGGCAATAGCTTTGCTTTCCGCGCGTGGGTTCCGTACACTTTTGTACAAACTGTCTACAGGACGTCGGAAATGAGCAAAAATCGCCCGGCAATTGACATGGACGGCGTCGATCGCGCGATGCTGCGCCTGCTGCAGGAAGACGGCGCGCTGTCGAACGCGACGCTCGGCGAGAAGCTGTCGCTGAGCGTGACGCCCTGCTGGCGGCGCCGCAAGCGCCTCGAGGACGAAGGCGTGATCACCGGCTATCAGGCGAACCTCGACCGGCGCGCGCTCGGCATGAACGTGTTCGCGTTCGTGCTCGTCACGTTCAACATGCATTCGGACAAGGCGTGCGACCAGTTCGAAACGGTGATCCGGCGTCACGACGAAGTGCTGTCGTGCCACAAGATCACCGGCGCCGCCGATTACATGCTGCAGGTCGTCGCGGCCGATCTCGACGCGTATGCCGAGTTCGTCGAGCGCGTGCTCAGGAAGCAGGCCGGCATCTCGTCGATTCAGTCGAGCCTCGCGCTGCGCGAGGTGAAGTTCTCGTCGCGCGTGCCGGTGCCGGATGAGTGAGCGGGTCGCGGCGCAATGCCGCGACGTTCTGACTTCTGCATGCGGAGTGTCGCGCGTTGCCGATCCACCCGCGCACCGGCACGTCTGCAACCCGCCGAAATCCCCCCGTTGTCCGGCGCCGACCGAGCCCATTCCGGAAACCCGGACACCCGAAAAACCCCACAAAAACAACGGAAAAATTCGCGCGCAACACGACGATTGAATTCGGGTATATTACGCGCCCCTTGCCACCCGCCCCCCGACGAACGCGTCGCGCACCGCATGCCGGTGCGCCGCCGCCAGCCTCGTCCGCACACGCTTGCCGCAAGGGCCCGCGCGCGTTTTGCGCGGCCCGGCAAGCACATCACGGGGCGCGCATCCGAAACCGATCGGAAGGTGTCCTTCGGATCGGTTTCGCATCGGCACGAACGCGTTTCGCGACCGTATTTCCGGAATCCCGGAAATGCGATCCGGATTCCCGGATGCCGATCCGGCATCGTCCGGAACGGGCGCGCGCCGGCCGACGAAGCCGTGCGTCGGGCGGTGTGGCAGACCTGATGTGACCAAGCTGAAAAGGGTAGTGCTTTGATAAAAACGTTACGGGTAATGCTGTCCGGGCTCGCGCTGTGCGTAGCCGCGTCTTCCGCGCACGCGGACGACACGAAGAAGGTCGACGTCCTGCTGGTGGGCGGCGGCATCATGAGTTCGACGCTCGGCGTCTGGCTGCACGAGCTGCAGCCGGACTGGTCGATGACGATGGTCGAGCGCCTCGACGGCGTCGCGCAGGAAAGCTCGAACGGCTGGAACAACGCCGGCACCGGCCACTCGGCACTCGCCGAGCTCAACTACACGCCCGAGAAGCCCGACGGCACGGTCAGCATCTCGAAGGCGATCGAGATCAACGAGTCGTTCCAGATCTCGCGCCAGTTCTGGGCGTGGCAGGTCAAGCAGGGCGTGCTGAAGAACCCGCACTCGTTCATCAACTCGACGCCGCACATGAGCTTCGTGTGGGGCGACGACAACGTCCGCTTCCTCAAGAAGCGCTACGACGCGTTGCAGGCGAGCCCGCTGTTCCGCGGCATGCAGTATTCGGAAGACTACGACCAGATCAAGCAGTGGGTGCCACTGATGATGGAAGGCCGCGACCGCAAGCAGAAGGTCGCCGCCACCTGGACGCCGATCGGCACCGACGTGAACTTCGGCGAGATCACGCGCCAGTTCGTCGGCTACCTGCAGCACCAGCCGGGCTTCACGCTGTCGCTGTCGAGCGAGGTGCGCGGCATCACGCGCAACGCCGACGGTACGTGGCACGTGTCGTGGGTCAAGCTGCACTCGAATGAAGCGCCGCAGTCCGTCGACGCGAAGTTCGTGTTCATCGGCGCGGGCGGTGGTGCGCTGCACCTGCTGCAGGCGTCGGGCATCCCCGAGGCGAAGGACTACGGCGCGTTCCCGGTCGGCGGCTCGTTCCTCGTGACCGACAACCCGGAAATCGTCAAGCAGCATCTGGCGAAGGCGTACGGCAAGGCGTCGGTCGGCTCGCCGCCGATGTCGGTGCCGCACCTCGACACGCGGATCATCGACGGCAAGAAGATCATCCTGTTCGGACCGTTCGCGACGTTCTCGACCAAGTTCCTGAAGAACGGCTCGTACGTCGACCTGCTGACCAGCACGAACACGCATAACGTGATGCCGATGATGCGCGTGGGCGTGGACGAGTTTCCGCTCGTCGAGTACCTCGCCGGCCAGCTGATGCTGTCCGACGACGACCGCTTCAACGCGCTGAAGGAATACTTCCCGAACGCGAAGAAGGAAGACTGGCGCCTGTGGCAGGCCGGCCAGCGCGTGCAGATCATCAAGCGCGACCCCGTGAAGGGCGGCGTGCTGAAGCTCGGCACCGAGATCGTCAGCGCGAAGGACGGCAGCATCGCGGGCCTGCTCGGCGCGTCGCCGGGCGCGTCGACGGCCGCGCCGATCATGCTGAGCCTGCTGCAGAAGGTGTTCAAGGACAAGGTCGCGACGCCCGAATGGCAGCAGAAGATCCGCCAGATCGTGCCGAGCTACGGCACGAAGCTGAACGACAGCCCGGCGAAGGTCTATGAAGAGTGGACTTATACGAGCGACGTGCTGCAGCTCTCTGCGCCGCCGAAGATCGACATGACCGCGCCCGCACAGCCGGGCGCCGCCGCTGCATCGGCCAAATCGGTCAACCCGGCCCAGCCGGCCAAGGCGGCAGCCGACATGGCGCTGTGATGCGCTGAAAGGCGCCGTATCTGACGATACGGATGAAACGGCCGTCCTGACGTGGATCGTCCCCCCAGTCAGCGGGCAGTCCGCATCGGGCGGCCGTGTTTCGTTTCGCGCCGCGATGCAGCCGTGCCGGCCGGGACCACCAGGCAAGTCGGGGGCAGTCAGGGCCGGGCGGCCGTTTATCGTTTTGCCGCGCCCGCCGCGAGACCTCGGTAACGCCACCGCGATGCCGGCGTAATGCCGCCGTAACGCCGCTGCAATACCGCTGCAACATCACCCGCAATACCACCCGCATTACCGCCGCAACACTCCCTCAATACCTCCTCAACACCTCCTCAATACCGCCGACACAACCGCCGTATCCGCTAGAATTGCGCCACGCGCGTTTCTGCGATCGCGCCCCGATCCATCCGCCACCCCGACGAACCATCACGCGAACGGCCGCACCGCGCCCCGCCCTTTCACGCGGACGCCGCGCGCGAAGGCCACGCAACACCAGCGCCCGCGCCCGATGCGCCGGCGCGCACAACCGAATTCAGCTGGAGAAAGACCGTGTTTACCTGCCGAAACCAGAGCTGCGGCACGCAGTGGGAAGAATCCGACGTCGTCATCAAGGACGAAGGCCAGGGGCTGCTGTTCCGCTGCCCGCTGTGCGGCGCGCGCAATTATCTCGAACGCTTCGAAGGCGACGACGGCACGGTCGTCTACGAACAGATGGAAGGCCGGCCCTACCTCGGAGACCTGTCCTGACATGACTCAACCGACCGCCACGCCGTTCAGCGCGCTGCCGCTGACGCCCGCCACGCTCGCGAATCTCGCGCAGCTCGGCTATACCGACATGACGCCGATCCAGGCCGCGAGCCTGCCGATCGCGCTGGCCGGCCAGGACCTGATCGCGCAAGCGAAGACCGGCAGCGGCAAGACGGCCGCGTTCTCGCTCGCGCTGCTCGCGCGCCTCGACGCGCGCCGCTTCGACGTGCAGGCGATGGTGCTGTGCCCGACGCGCGAACTGGCCGACCAGGTCGCGCAGGAAGTCCGCCGCCTCGCGCGCGCCGAGGAAAACGTCAAGGTGCTGACGCTGTGCGGCGGCACGCCGATGCGCCCGCAGACGCAGAGCCTCGAGCACGGCGCGCATATCGTCGTCGGCACGCCGGGCCGCATCATGGATCACCTCGACCGCGGCACGCTCCAGCTCGACGCGCTGAACACGCTCGTGCTCGACGAAGCGGACCGGATGCTCGACATGGGCTTCTTCGACGATATCGCGAAGGTCGCGCGGCAATGCCCGCCGACGCGCCAGACGCTGCTGTTCTCCGCGACCTACCCGGACGGCATCGCGAAGCTAAGCCAGCAGTTCCTGCGCAACCCGAAGGAAGTGAAGCTCGAGGAGCGCCACGACGACAGCAAGATCCGCCAGCGCTTCTACGAAGTGACCGAAGACGAGCGGCTGCACGCGGTCGGCCTGCTGCTGAACCACTATCGCCCGGTCAGCACGATCGCGTTCTGCAACACGAAGCAGCAATGCCGCGACCTGCTCGACGTGCTGCACGCGCAGGGCTTCCACGCGCTCGCGCTGCACGGCGAGCTCGAACAGCGCGAACGCGACCAGGTGCTGATCCAGTTCGCGAACCGCAGCTGCTCGGTGCTCGTTGCGACCGACGTCGCCGCGCGCGGCCTCGACATCGCGCAGCTCGAAGCGGTGATCAACGTCGACGTGACGCCCGACCCCGAAGTGCACGTGCACCGCATCGGCCGCACGGGCCGCGCGGATCAGGAAGGCTGGGCGCTGAGCCTCGCGAGCATGGACGAGATGGGGCGCGTCGGCGGCATCGAGCAGGCGCAGAAGCGCGATGTCGAATGGCATCCGCTCGCCGAGCTGAAGGCCGACAGCAACGAGCCGCTGCTGCCGCCGATGGAAACGCTGCAGATTCTCGGCGGCCGCAAGGACAAGATCCGTCCCGGCGACGTGCTCGGCGCGCTGACCGGCGACGCGGGCTTCAGCGGCGCGCAGATCGGCAAGATCAACGTGACCGAGTTCTCGACGTATGTCGCGATCGAGCGCGGGGTCGCGCGCGATGCGCTGCGCAAGCTCAATGCCGGCAAGATCAAGGGCAAGCGCGTGAAGGTTCGCTTGATGGACGAGTGATGCTGTGGCGCGCCGCGTGGTGACGCTCAAGCATCACTCACGCGGCGCGCTCGCCGAGCATCTCCAGATACCGCCCGATCGCCCCCCACTCCCCGCCGATCCGGCTGATCGCGACCAGTTCCGATTTCGGGCCGCGTCCCGCCAGCTTCCGATAGACCACGTTCGGCGCCGCGATCCGGCTCAGCGGCGCCGGCGCGAGCGCCAGCCCGAGGCCCGCGGCCGTCAGCGCCAGCACGGACAGCGTGCTGCTCACCTTGTGCGCGATGCGCGGCTCCTTTCCCAGTACCTGACGCAGGATCGTCAGCTGGCCCACGTCGTCGCCGTCGGCCGCATAGAGGATGAACGGCTCGTCGGCGAGCACGGCCGCCGACAGCGAGCGCCGGCTCGCGAGCGGATGCCGGCTGTTCATCACCACCTCCCAGGTCCAGCTGCCGACCGGCCGCACCGCGAGCTTCGCATCGAATTCGACGCCGAACGCCGGACAATAGCCGATGTCGAGACGGTCCGCGAGAATCGCGTCCTGCTGCGCGGCCGGCGCCATCTCGCGCAGCTCCAGCGCGACGTTCGGCCACGCGGCATGGAACGCGAGCAGATCGTCGGACAGGCGCCCCGCCGCGACCGCATTGCCGACGAAGCCGATCCGCACGACGCCGGTCTCGCCGCGCGCCGCGCGCTGGACCACGCGCTTCGTCCGCTCCGCCTGCTCGATCGTGCGCCGTGCCTCGACCAGCAGCAGCCGGCCGGCGTCCGTCAGCGCGACCTTGCGCGTGCTGCGCACGAACAGCGCGGTGCCCAGCTCCTCTTCGAGCGCCCGAATCTGCACGCTCAATGCCGGCTGCACGATGTGCAGCCGCTCGGCCGCGCGGCCGAAGTGCCCCTCTTCGGCGACCGCGACGAAGTAGCGCAAATGACGAAGGTCCATACGGATCGATTGATCACTCAAAACAATCAATCTTGAAATTTAATCTATTGGATCGAAAATTCAAGCCCGCGCATGCTGGTGGTCAAACGCAGCCCCGCGTCACTTCACAGGAGTCCGACCATGACCGCCCGCAATCGAATCGATGTTCATCAACATGTCGTGCCCCCGTTCTGGGCCGACGCGCTGCCGGCGCACGGCGGCGATCCGTCCGGATGGGGCATGCCCGTGTGGAACCCCGAACTTGCGCGCGACTTCATGGATTCGCTGCAGATCCAGACCGGCGTGCTGTCGCTGACGGCGCCGGGCGTGCAGGGCTGGAACGGCCAGGCGAAGCTCGACATGGCGCGGAAGGTGAATGAATATGCGGCCGGCCTCGTCGCGAAATGGCCGACCCGCTTCGGCCATTTCGCAACGCTGCCGCTGCCGGACGCCGATGGCGCGCTGGCCGAGATCGGCCACGCGTTCGACGTGCTGAACGCGGACGGAGTCGTGCTGCTCAGCAACTACGGCGGCGTCTATCTCGGCGATCCGGCCTTCGAACCTGTGTGGGCGGAGCTCGATCGCCGCCACGCGGTGGTCTTCATCCACCCCGCGAAGCCTGCGATCGACGGATTGCCGGGGATGCCCGGCCCGCTCCTCGACTATCCGTTCGACACGACGCGCGCGGCGCTCCAGCTCGTGCTCAACGGCGTGATCGCGCGGCACCCGAACGTGCGCATCATCCTGTCGCACGCGGGCGGCTTCCTGCCGTATGCGGCATACCGGTTCGCGGAAATCGCGCCTGGCGTGCGCGACGACGTTCCGCCTCGTGACGGGCTGCTCGACCTGATGCGGACGTTCTACTTCGATACCGCGTTGTCGTCTCCGTCGGCGCTGCCGAGCCTCACTGCATTCGCGAAACCCGGCCACGTGCTGTACGGAAGCGATTTCCCGTACGCGCCAACGGCCGTCAGCACGTCGTTCACCGCCGCACAGGATGCCTATGACGCGCTGGGCGCGGACCAGCATGCGTCGATCAACCACGGCAACGCGCTTGCTCTGTTCCCGCGACTTTCGGGTCAGGCGCGATAACGCATCGTGTCACGCCCCCGCCGGATCGGCGGGGCGGTCTCATTCCACCGCTCCGCCGCCGCTCCCCCGTCGACTCACCGCCGTCAGAACGGTATGACGGCCTTCGCCCACACGGCCTCTCCGGCCGGCCGGTTGCGCACGAAGAACTCCTTCACGACACGCGCTTCCAGGCTGATCTTGCTGAACTGATAGCGGAACCCCGGCCCGATCGCGAGCACCTGTCCGCGAAAACCATCACCCGCGACGGGCTGCCCGTTCTGCATGTCGTCCGTCGTCTGCTTGACGAAGTAGCCCGACAACCCGACGCGCACCTTCGGCGTGACCGCATAGCTCGCCGAATAATCGAAGTGGAACAGGTTCCCCGAGTGATAGTGCGTGTCGTTGTTCGGCGAATTGAAGCTGTACGTGATCTTCGCGGACACCTCGACCTTGTCGTTCGGCAGCCACGACACACCGAGCACCGGCCGCGCGGTGTAGAAATTCTTGCCGGTGTTCATCGACGCATGCGCGTCGTACTGGCCGGTCGGAAACACGAACTCGACCGCGGCGACGGTGCGCAGCGCGCCCGAGCCCCACGCGATCAGCGCCGGGCTGACGATCAGGTCGCCAAGATTGGTGCGGTCGAACGACGCGCCGCCCGCGTCGAGCGTCAGGTGCTCCATCGGCAGCACCGCATACGCACCGTAGCGCCCGCCGAGCAGCGACAGGTTCGACATCCAGACCACGCGCGGAATGAACACGTCCGCATCGAGCTTGAAGCCCGGCACCGAGCCGTTGCCGTGCGAATCGTTGAACCGCGACGCATGGTAGTGCGTGTAGTACAGGAGGCCATACAGGCCGGCCGGCGGCAGCGCGCCCGCGAAGAACGCCTCGGCACCCTCGCCGATCGTGTCGCCGCCGCCCTCCGTCGCCCACGCGCCGGTGCTCAGCGTGATGCCCGCGCATGCGGCGAGCGAGACCAACCCGAATGCAGCATTCCGTTTCATCGACGTCTCCAATATTCGTTCTACTGAATTGATTTTTTATGTTTCTGCTTTGTCCATCGCCTGCACGGTCGTCACGCACGCGGCTGACCGGTGCGTGACGACTACGCGCGCTACTCGCTGAAGTGATCGATCACGAGCCGGTTGAAGCGCGCCGCGTGCTCGATCTGCGTCCAGTGCCCGCACCGGCCGAACACGTGCAGTTGCGCGTTCGGCAGCAGTTCGAGCAGCTTCAGCGAGCTCGCGAGCGGAATCACGCGATCCTCACGCCCGTGGACGATCAGCGTGTCGTGCGGCAACGCGCACAGCTTCGCGTCGTCGCTCGCGAGCGCATCGACCCAGCGCTGCCGCGGCGCGGGAAACATGTCCGCGAATGCTTCCTGGTAGCCGGGCCGCACGCTCGCGTCGTAGCGCAGCTTCGCGAGTTCGTCGTTCACGAGCGTGCGGTCGAACGCGAAGATGTCGAGCAGCGCGCGCATGTTCGCGATCGACGGCGTATAGCCCCACACCGCGTCGAGCCCTTCGGTCAGCTCAAAGCGCGTGCCCGCCGCGCCCATCAGCACGAGCCGGCCGACGCGCTCGGGCGCCCGGATCGCGAGCGCAAGCGCCAGTGCGCCGCCGAACGAATTGCCGACCACGTGCGCGCGCTGGACGCCAAGCGCGTCGAGCAGGCCGAGCGCGTGGTCGACCCAGTGTTCCATCGAATACCGGTACCCGGCCGGCCGTTCGGTCTCGCCGAAGCCGGCCATGTCGGGCGCGATCACGCGGAACTGCCGCGCGAGCGCGGGCATCGTGAGCCGCCAGTTCGCATAGGCCGTCACGCCCGGCCCCGAGCCGTGGATCAGCAGCACGGGCGGCCCGTCGCCGAGGTCGTGATAGTTCGTTTCGATACCGCCGGCCGCGATCCGGCGGCCGATTTCAGGGTTGGTCGACATGACGCTCTCCAATCGATTCCTGTCGTGTGCGGTGCGCATCAGCGCCCGCGCTTCTTCGCGCTCTGCCCGCCGATGCCGAAGTGCGCCTTCGGCATCTCGGTGATGATCACGCGCACCGATTCGACGGGTGCGTCGAGCGAGCGGTGGATGGCGTCCGTCACTTCCGCGATCAGGCGTTCCTTTTTCTCGTCGTCGCGGCCTTCCAGGATGTACAGATGAGCTACCGGCACGTTTCGCCTCCTTGTCAGATGAAACGCAGGCCGACCGACCCGATGTCCTGCACGCGCAGCGTCACGCTGTCGCCGGCCTCGACGGCCACCGCCTCCGTGATGCCGCCCGACAGGATCACGCTGCCTGCGGGAATCGATTCGCCGCGCGCGCCGAGATGGTTCGCGAGCATCGCGATCGCGGCGGCCGGATGCCCGAGCACGGCCGCACCCGCGCCGACCGCAACCGGCTGCCCGTTCTTCTCGAGCACGACGCCGAGCGTGCGCAGGTCGACGCCGTCCACCGCGAGCGGCCGGCCGCCGACGACGAAGCGCGCGGCCGACGTGTTGTCGGCCACCACGCTCTTCAGGTCGAACTTGAAATCGCGGTAGCGGCTGTCGATCACCTCGATGCCGGCGACGACAAAATCCGTCGCGGCGAGCACCGCGCCGATATGACAGCCGGGGCCCTTCAGCTCGGCCTTCGTGACGAACGCGATCTCCGGCTCGACCTTCGGATGGATCAGCGCGGCCGTGTCGCATTCGCCGCCGTCGGGCAGCGCGTAGGTATCCGTCAGGAAGCCGAACACGGGCGTATCGACGCCCATCTGGCGCATCTTCGCGTGCGACGTCAGGCCGGCCTTGTAGCCGACGATCCGCGCACCGCGAGTCAGTTGCCGGCGGCGGATCGCGTCCTGGATCGCGTACGCGTCGTCCCAGTCCATCTCCGGATGCGCGTCGGTGATCTTCGGCGTGTCGCGCGCGTCGCGCACGCAGTCGTCGAGATGCGTCGCCAGCGTGTCGACGATGTCGGTCGTGAGATTCATGCGGCCTCCTGCTTCGCGTGCGCCGCGCGCGCCTTCGCGAGCGTCAGCGCGGTGTCTTCGATCATGTCTTCCTGCCCGCCCACCATCCCGCGCCGGCCGAGCTCGACGAGGATGTCGCGCGCGGGTATGCCGTACTTCTCGCCGGCGCGCTTCGCGAACAGCAGGAACGAGCCATACACGCCCGCATAGCCGAGCGTCAGCGCGTCGCGGTCGATGCGGATCGGGAAGTCCATCATCGGCACGACGAGATCCTCGGCGACGTCCTGGATCTTCCACACGTCGACACCGGTCTCGATTCCCATCCGCTCGCACACCGCGACGAACACCTCGAGCGGCGTGTTGCCCGCGCCGGCACCGAGGCCCGCCGCCGCGCCGTCGATCCGGTTCGCGCCGGCCTCGATCGCCGCGATCGAGTTCGCGACGCCCATCGCGAGATTGTGGTGGCCGTGGAAGCCCAGTTCGGTGTCGGGCTGCAGCGCGTCGCGCACGGCGCGCAGACGCGCCGTCACGTCGTCGGGCAGCATGTAGCCGGCCGAATCGGTGATGTAGATGCAGTTCGCGCCGTACGACTCCATCAGCTTCGCCTGCTTGACGAGCCCTTCGGGGCTGTTCATGTGGCTCATCATCAGGAAGCCGACGGTATCCATGTCGAGCTTTCGCGCCATCGCGATGTGCTGCTCCGACACGTCGGCCTCGGTGCAGTGCGTCGCGACGCGGATCGTGTGCACGCCGAGCGCATGCGCCTCCTTCAGGTGATCGACGGTGCCGATCCCCGGCAGCAGCAGCGCGGACACCTTCGCGCGCTTCAGCAGCGGGATCACCGCGCCGAGGTATTCGGCGTCGGTGTGCGCCGGAAAGCCGTAGTTGACCGACGAGCCGCCGAGGCCGTCGCCGTGCGTGACCTCGATCAGCGGCACGCCGGCCGCGTCGAGTCCGCTCGCGATCGCGCGCATCTGGTCGAGCGTCATCTGATGACGCTTCGGGTGCATGCCGTCACGCAGCGTCATGTCGTGGACGGTGATTCGTTTGCCTTTGAGATTCATTGCCGTTTCCTTGTTCGTCCGATCGTGGGATATGCGCGCCAGCGTCAGGCCACGGCCTGCGCGGCCGGCGTCGGCACGAGGCGGCCTGCCAGCATTTCCTCGGCGAACATCTCGGCCGTGCGCGCGGCGGCGGCCGTCATGATGTCGAGGTTGCCCGCGTATTTCGGCAGGTAGTCGCCGAGCCCTTCGACCTCGAGGTACACCGACACGCGGCGGCCGTCGAACACCGGGCCGTTGACGAGCCGGTAGCCGGGCACGTAGCGCTGCACGTCGGCGATCATCGCGTGCACCGATTCGACGATGCGCGCCTGGTCGGGCTCGTCTTCGGTCAGGCAGTGCACGGTGTCGCGCATGATCAGCGGCGGCTCGGCCGGGTTGATCACGATGATCGCCTTGCCTTGCTTCGCGCCGCCGACCTGCGCGACGGCCGCGGCCGTGGTGCGCGTGAACTCGTCGATGTTCTTGCGCGTGCCGGGGCCGACCGAGCGCGACGACACGGTCGCGACGATCTCGCCGTACGCGACCGGCTGCACGCGCGAGATCGCGCGCACCATCGGGATCGTCGCCTGGCCGCCGCAGGTGACCATGTTCACGTTCATCTCGCCGCTGCCGATGTGGTCAAGCAGGTTGACCGGCGGCACGCAGTACGGGCCGATCGCGGCCGGCGTCAGGTCGATCATCAGCACGCCGAGCGCGTTGAGCTTGCGGCTGTTCTCCGCATGAACGTATGCGCTCGTCGCATCGAACGCGATCTGCACGTTGTCGGCCTGCACATGCGGCACGAGACCGTCGACCCCGTCCGCGGTGGTCTTCAGCCCGAGTTCGCGCGCGCGCTTCAGGCCGTCGGAATCGGGATCGATGCCGACCATCCAGACAGGTTCGAGCACGGGGCTGCGCATGAGTTTGGCGAGCAGGTCGGTGCCGATATTGCCGGGGCCGATCAGCGCACAACGGATTTTCCGGGTCATGGGGATGTCCTTGTCTGCCAGTGAATGAATGGGGGCGCTCACGCGAACCGCACCGAACATGCGCCGATCCCGCCGATCGACACGCGGAAGTTGTCGCCGGGCCCGACCGGCGCCATCGCGGCCAGCGCGCCGGACAGGATCACCTCGCCGGCCTTCAGCGGAATGCCGAGCCGGCCGAGCGTATTGGCGAGCCACGCGACGGCGTTGACCGGCGAGCCGAGCGCGGCCGCGCCGGCGCCCGTGCCGATCACGTCGCCGTTCTTCTCGAGCACCATCCCGCAGGTCGCGAGATCGACGCTGCGCGTGCTCACCGCCTTGTCGCCGAGCACGAACACGCCGCACGACGCGTTGTCCGCGACGGTGTCGCCAATCTTGATCTTCCAGTCGCGGATCCGCGAATCGACGATCTCGAAGCACGGCATCACGCATTCGGTCGCGGCAAGCACCATCGCGTTCGTCACACCCGGGCCGATCAGGTCGCGCTTCAGCACGAATGCGATCTCGCCCTCCGCCTTCGGCTGGATCAGCGTGTCGAGCGGGATGCACTCGCCTTCGCCGAACACCATGCCCGACAGCAGGTAGCCGAAGTCGGGCTGGTACACGCCGAGCATGTCCATCACGGCCTTCGACGTGACGCCGATCTTCTTTCCGATCACGGTTTCCCCGGCGTCCAGGCGGCGCTGCACGAAACGCTGCTGGATCCGGTACGCGTCGTCGACCGACAAGTCCTCGTGCTGCGACGTCAGCGGCGCAATAGGCGTACGCGACGTCATCGCGTCGTATAGCTTGTCGCCGAGCGTGGTAATCAATGTGGAGTCCATATGTGTCATCCGGTCAGTAACGTGGTGTCAGAGCTTGATGCAGACGTTGCGGAGTTCCGTGTAGAACTCGAGCGAATGCACGCCGCCTTCGCGGCCGATGCCCGATTGCTTCGCGCCGCCGAATGCCGTGCGCAGGTCGCGCAGGAACCACGAGTTGACCCACGCGAGGCCGACGTCGATCGACGCGGCGACGCGATGCGCGCGCGACAGGTTGCTCGTCCAGATCGCGGTCGCGAGGCCATACGCGTTCGCGTTCGCGCGGCCGATCACCTCGGCTTCGGAGTCGAACGGCATCACGAGCGTGCACGGCCCGAAGATCTCCTCGCGGGCGATCGGCGAATCGTCGCCGAGGCCCGTCCAGATCGTCGGCTGCACCCATGCGCCGTCGCGCAGGTCGGCCGGCATGTCGGGCACGCCGCCGCCGGTCACGACGGTCGCGCCGAGTTCGGCCGCCTGGCGGTAGTACGACAGCACCTTGTTGCGATGTTCCTGGCTGATCAGCGGCCCGATGCTGGTCGTGCCGGCTTCCGGGCGGCCCGGCTGCAGCCGCTCCGCGCCGGCCTTCAGCGCGGCGACGAAGCGCTCGAACAGCGGACGCTCGACGTACACGCGCTCGGTGCCGAGACACACCTGCCCCGCATTCGCGAAGCACGAGCGCAGCGTGCCTTCGACGGCCGCGTCGAAATCGCAGTCGGCGAACACGATCGCCGCGTTCTTGCCGCCCATCTCGAGGCTGACGGGCCGCGCGCCATCGGCGGCCGCCTTCATGATCGCCGCGCCGGTGCGCGTCTCGCCGGTGAACGTGATCGCGTTCACGCCCGGGTGCGTCGTCAGGAATTCGCCGGCCGAACCGGGCCCAAAGCCGTGCACGACGTTGTAGACGCCGCGCGGCACGCCGGCCGCGTTCATCACGTCGCCGAGCAGCGCGGCCGTTTGCGGCGTCTCTTCCGACGGCTTTACGACCACCGTGTTGCCGCACGCGAGCGCGGGCCCGACCTTCCACGTCATCAGCAGCAGCGGCAGGTTCCACGGGCACACCACGCCGACGACGCCGACCGGCCGGCGGATCGCGTAGTTGAGCGCGCCCGCGCCGTCCGGCGTCGCCATCTCGAAGGTTTCGCCGGGCACGTTCTTCACGACGTCGGCGAACACCTTGAAGTTCGCGGCGCCGCGCGGGATGTCGAGATGGCGCGCGAGGCTCATCGGCTTGCCGGTGTCGGCCACTTCCGCTTCGAGGAAATCGTCGAAGCGGCGCTCGATGCCGTCGGCCACTGCGTAAAGCAGGTCGACGCGCTGCGCGACCGTCAGGCCGCCCCACGGGCCCGACAGCGCGGCGCGCGCCGCGTGCACGGCCGCGTCGACGTCGGCGCGGCCGGCTTCGGCGACGCGCGCGATCAGCGCGTTGTCGAGCGGCGAGCGCTTGTCGAACCAGCGCTCGCCGGCGCGGTATTCGCCGTCGATGAAATGGCGGACGAGCCGCACGTCCGGCTGCCCGCCGGCGGGGCCGCGAGTCGCGGCGGTCGTTTCTGTGTCGTACATGTTGAGGTCTGCCGATAGTCGTGATTCAGTTCAGTCGTAAAGAAGGCGCGCGTCGCCGTGCGCCGCCCGTCACGGCGCAGCGAAGCCGGCCGCATCGAGGCCCGCTCGCGCGCAGCTTTCGTCCTGCGCCTCGCTGCCGCCCGACACGCCGATCCCGCCGATCAGCCGGCCGTCCTCGACGATCGGCAAGCCGCCGCCGAACGCGACGAAGCGCGCACGCAATACGAGCCCCTGCTGCACGGCGGCCGAATGTTCGGCGAGCGCGTCGTGCCAGCGGCCGGTCGGCAAGCCGAAGCTCGCCGCCGTGTACGCCTTGTCGATCGCGATATCGATCGAATGCAGCGGCGCGCCGGGCATCCGTACGAACGCGGCGAGCAGCCCGGCCGCGTCGACGATCGCGACGTTCACGCGCACGCCGAGGCGCTCGGCGGCCTCGGCCGCTGCTTGCGCGGCGCGTGACGCCGCGGGCCAGTCGATCACGCGCGTGTCGACGCTCTGCATGGTCGGGTTCCGGGCCATGACGCTTCGCTCCTTGTCGATCAGGTGTAGACGGTCGTGAACGCTTCGTTCAGCTCGCCGGAGTGGAAGAAGATCGCGCGGCCGAGCTCGTCCTCGGTCCACGTCGTGACCGGACGATCGGGCTGCGCGAGATAGCCGAGGCCCGCGAACGTCTCGTTGCGGTTGCCGCTCGGATCGAAGAAGTAGATGGTCGTGCCGCGCGTGATGCCGTGCCGCGTCGGCGCGACGTCGATCTTCACCTTGTTCTTCGCCATCACGTCGGCCGACTTCAGCACGTCGGCCCAGTCGTCGAGGAAGAACGCGATGTGATGAAGCCCGTTGCGCGGGCCGCCGACGAACGCGATGTCGTGCGGCGTCGTGCTGCGGAACATCCACGTCGCGGCCTGGATCGTATTGCCGGGGCCGACCATCACCTGCTCTGCCAGATGGAAATCGAGGCACGCGGCCATGAAGCGCGTGTTCTCCTCGACTCGGTTTACGCCCGTCTCCGGGTTCAGCTCGCACATCAGCAGGCAATGGTCGAGCCAGTGCACGGCCGAGCCCGGGACGTCGTCGGGCCACGGGTCGGGGTTCAGCGAGCCGACCGCGGTGCCGACCTGCTCCTTCTGCGCGTACAGGCGCAGCTCATGCCCGCTCGGCAGCAGGAAGCGCAACTGACGGCCGACCGACGGCAGCGCGCCTTCCGGCAGCATCTCGGTCGCGATCCCGTACGCTTCGATGCGCTGCTGCAGCGTGTCGAGATCGTCATCGTGCTCGACCTTGTACGCGGCA
The DNA here is from genome assembly GCF_053427725.1 of Burkholderia sp. PU8-34. Taxonomy (NCBI): domain Bacteria; kingdom Pseudomonadati; phylum Pseudomonadota; class Betaproteobacteria; order Burkholderiales; family Burkholderiaceae; genus Burkholderia; species Burkholderia sp. PU8-34. The sequence continues at coordinate 79,067 of NZ_JBSAXC010000011.1, read as the reverse complement.
TGCTTGAGCCCCGCCTGATCGGACGGGCTGAGGATCAGCGAATACTTGTCCCATTCGTCCCAGCACTTCAGGTACACGTTGCCGGCCGCGTCGCGCATCGTCTCCTGCAGCCCGAGCACGCGTATGTAGTGACGCAGCGCCGCGTCCATGTCCATCACCTTCAGGTTGACATGGCCAATACGCATCACACCCATGATGTGTCTCCTCCAGATTCACTTGTTGAAATTCGTTGCCGCCGCGCAAGCCGATCCGCAGAAGAACGGCTTCTTCAGGCGGCCAGCCACTTCCAGCTCGACGTCGCCGTCCGCCGCCACGCGGCAGGCGAGCGTGTAGCCGTCTCCCTCCTCGTCGGCGCTCACATGTGCGCGGCTGACCGGCCCGAGCCTGCGCACCGTGCCGCGCAGCACGCGCACCTTGCAGACGCCGCAGCCGCCGTTCAGGCAGCCGACCGGAATGCCGCGCCGGCCGAGCTTCGCCATTCCGGCGAGCAGCGATTCGCCGGCCGCGCACGCATAGCGCTCGTCGGTCTGCACGATCGTCACCATCGCCTTCGCGCTGCCCGCGTCCATGTCACACCCGGCGGAACAGCGGGCTGCGGGTCTGCTGCGCATCCGCGGCCGAGATGAACTTCTCGTGGTAGATGTCGCGCTCGAACAGGCGCCCCTGCATCAGCGCGGTGATGCACGCGTCGATCATCGCGGGCGGTCCGCACAGGTACGCCTGATGCCCGGAGAAGTCGCCATCGAAATGCGCTTTCGCGACGTCGTGCACGAAGCCCTGCGCGATGGCGCCGCCCGAGTCCGCCGCGCCGTCGGACAGCGCGGGCACGTACGTGAAGTTCGGATGGCGTTCGGCAAGCGCGCGGAATTCGTCGTGGTAATAGAGTTCGCTCGCATTGCGCTGGCCGTAGACCAGCGTGATCGGCGCGGTGACGCCGCTCGCGAGCAGGTCGACGATCATCGAGCGCGGGCTCGACAACCCCGAGCCGCCGGCCATGAAGATCATCGGCAGCGCGGCCGAGCGGCGCACGAAGAAGCGGCCGTATGGACCCGCCAGGCGCACGCGGTCGCCGACCGCGAGCTGCTCGTGCAAGTAGCACGTGCCGAGCCCGCCCGGCACCTGGCGCACGTTGAGTTCGATCTCGCCGGTGGCCGCGACGTCGGCCGGCGCGTTCGCGATCGAGAACGCGCGGCTCTGCCCGAGCCCGGGAATCTCGAACTGCACGTACTGGCCCGCCTGGAAATGCATCGGCTGCGACAGCTTCAGGCGGATCACCTTGATGGTCGGCGTGAGTTGCTCGATGCGCGTGACGTCGGCCGCGAAATCCTTGACCGGGATGATCTCCGCATCGGGATCCTCGTCGACGTCCGCCTCGATCACGGTGTCGGCCTGCAGCGTCGCGCAGCACGCGAGCGCCTTGCCCTCCTCGCGCTCGAAATCCATCAGCGCGAACGGGTTCGCGTCGCCGACATCGGTCTCGCCGTCGAGCACCGCGACCTTGCAGGTGCCGCACAGGCCGTGACAGCACGCGTGCGGAATGTAGATGCCCTGGCGCAGCGCCGCGTCGAGCATCGTCTGCCCTTCCTCGACCTCGATCGTGACGCCCAGCGGCTCAATGGTAAGTTGGTGGCTCATGATGATGTGCCCATGTTCCGGAATGCCGGCCGCGCGAAGGCGGCCGCCATTCGTGCTGTGACGGTCAGAAGCTCGCGCCGCCGAGGCCGTCGAGGCCCGGCGTGCGGAAACTGATCAGGTCCTTGTGGCCGAGGCCGTTGCCGGCCAGGCTCTTCGACGCGTCCGGCGTCCACGGCTCGCCGGAGCGGAACCACTCGACGCGATCCCAGTCGATCTTCGCGAAGTCCGGGTGGTAGCCGTAGACGGGCGGCAGCACGTCCTTCGCGAGCGCGCCGAACGGCAGGTCGGGCGGCAGCGGCAGGCAGAACGGCGCCGGGAACATCAGGTGGTCTTCCCAGCACACGTAAAGGAGCGGCGCGGGGACCTTGTCCACCGTGTCCTTCACCGGGAAGTCGTAGGGTTTGAGCGCAACGATCGCCATGGTTGTCTCCTGCGGGTCAGTTGCTCGTGGCCTGGCCACGCCATGCCGCGAAGTTCTTCTGGTCTTCCGAGCCTTCGAAATCGAGGTTGTCGCGGCCCATGCCCACCTCGTAGTAGTCGAGCACCGCGGCGAGCGGGTCGAAACCATCGGCAGTCGGATCCGTATCGGGCGGGAAGCAGTTGCCCTGGTAGATCTGGTGCACCGGCAGCCACGCCTGCACGTACTTCTGCGGCTCGTGATCGAAGATCTCCTTGCAGTGGTCGCTGCAGAAGTGGAACTTGTCGCCGAGGTACGTCGATTCGCGCGCGCCGATCTTTCGCGGGTTGCCGGGCTCGGTGAACAGCATCGGGATCTGGCAGGTCTGGCACAGCATCGGCAGCGTCTTCATGTAGAAGCGGTTGCCGGCCTTTGCCTGCTCGCCCCAGTGCTCGAAGCGCGGCCGGTAGTAACGGTCGAACGAGTCCGGATACTTCGCGGCGAGCCACGCCATCTCGTCTTCGGTCGGCACCCACGTATGGAACGCCGACGCCGCGTTGAAGCCGTAGAACGTCGACCACGCCTGGTGGCTGATGTGGTCCTTGCCTTCGCATGCGTCCTGCCAGCCCTTCGGCTCGCGAATCCCGTAGCGCGCGAGATCCCTGAACAGCGCGCCGCCGTTCTGCTCCGCGTACATTTCCCACGATTCGCGCCAGCTCATCACGCGCTTCGGCTGCATGTAGTCCATCATCATCGCGACGAGCGTCAGCAGCCGGTAGCCGCGCCAGAACCACTTGTCGATCCAGCGCTGCACGATCGGCACGTTGCCGGGGTCCTGCTCGAGCAGGAACTTGATGCACTCGATGCCGAGCGTCATGTGGCGCGACTCGTCCGACTGCGCGGAGAAACCGAACGTGACGGTCGACATGTCGCCGTTGTACGCGGCGCCCGACATGAACGGCACGAACAGCAGGTTCGTCAGCACGTATTCGAACGAGAAGCTCACCGCGGTCAGAAACTCGAACGGCCCCGACGAATACGCATCCTCGAAGAACGACTTCGGCACCGACAGGTACCACACGCGATCGAACCAGTGGTTCGAGTGATGAAACCCGTTGAAGAACTTGTTGTACGTCGACATCGCGTGCGTTTCGGTCTGGTAGTGCCGCAACTCGTCGATCGACTGCATCTGGCACGCGACGCGTGCGCCTTCGCCGGTGAAGTGACGGCCCACGTGCGCGAAGCCGCGGTGCGCGAGGTATTCGAGCGGCGTCACGCCCTGGACGAACAGCTTCAGCGCGTTGATGTAGCGCGCGTCGGTCACGCCGAGGAACGCGTTGTTCTGCGTGAACGCGTCGATCACCGCGTACAGCTTCTTTTCCTTTTCGCCCTGGTATTTCCAGTACGCGTCCATCGTCAGGCGGAACGGGTCGACCCACTTGTCCCAGTCGTGGATCTTGATGCCCTCGTAGCGGTCGTACGGGAAGACCTTGTCCATCGGCTGGTAGGTCGTCTCCCAGCCGAGGCCGCGCGTCATCGCCGCGTAGCGGTCCTTCAGGCCGAGCTTTTTCTTGAGCGTTGGCGTGTCCATTCGTGTCTCCGGTATTGTCGGGTGCGCGTTGCGCGGCGTTCAGTGCGCCCAGCTCAGCGTGAACTGGTCGTCGTCTTCGTCGATGTGGCCGGACAGCGTGATCAGGTTCACCTGAAGCTGCTGCAGGTCGAAGCGCGCGCCGGTCAGTTCCTCGATCGTTTCGCGACGGATCGTCAGTTGGTCCGGCGCATCGATCTTGACCATGCCGGGCGATTCGACGACGACTGCGCGCGGGTTGTCCGCGACGATCGCCTCGACGATCGGTCTGGACTCCTCATTGGCCTGAAAGGCGATGAATACATTGGACATGCGTGTTTCCTCAGTGAGAGATGATCGTCCGGCGTCGGGTCAGAGCGCGATGCCGAGCTTCGCGACGCGTGCGTGGAACTGCTCGCGCACTTCGTCGAGCGCCGCGCGCCCGGCGTCCTGCAGCGCGCGTTCCGCAACCGGCGCGAGCGCGTCGTTCGCCCGCGCCGACCAGTCGCGCGTCCAGCGTGCGAGCAGCGCGCGGTTGTCGTCCGATTCGGCGGCCATCGTCTTCGCGACCGCGTCGATCCAGCGGTTCGACTCCGCGTGCCATTCGGGCATGAACGCGGTCAGCATCGCGACGGCCGAGCCGCCTGCCAGCGCGATCCGTTCGTCGACGAAGCGGTCGTAGACGAGCGGATACAGCAGGCCGTCGAGCGCGAGGTTCTGCGCGACGAACAGCTCGACCGGATCGGCGACGACCAGCGTGTCCTCGATATAGCGGCGCAGCGGCTGCCAGGCGGCGTCGGCGAGCCACGCGGCCTTCGCCGCGTCGAGCACGTCGGGCTCGGCCATCGCGAGCGCGAGACGCGTCAGGTATTGCGCGACGCCGAGGTTGTCCATCGCATGAAACATCGCCGGCGCGGTGAACGCGGTGCCGTAGCCGAGCGCGCAGATCTGCGCATTGTTCATGTTTGCGCCCCACGCGGCGTGGCGCAGCGGCACCAGCACGTCGAGCGCGTGGCGCGCGACGTCGTCCGGCATCAGGCCGATCATCCGGCGCGACTCGACGAACTCGAAGTTCGATTCCATCGTGTCCTGCTGGCGCGCGCGGGCCGTCACCCACGACGCGTAGTAGAACTGGCGCGGATCCTTCAGCGCATACCAGCTCGCCAACCGGATCGCCGTGCGCGACGCGTCGAAGATCTCGTGATCGGGGTCCCAGGTCGGCCGGTAATGGAAGTTCGCCTGGGGCTGCGCGCCCATCATTCCTTCCTGGTACCGCGTCGCCGTCCTGTCGCCGCCGATGTGCTGCGCGACGTGCGCGAAGGTGTGCCGGAGCGGCTTGATGTCGACTGTCTTCAGCTCGATGGTCACTTCATGCTCCTTGAGTTCTTGGGTTTGCTTCGTCGTCCAGCCGCGTCACGCGCTGTTCCGCACAGAACGCATCGAACGCGGCAGCGGGCAACGTCAGCTCGACGAACATGTCAGGCGCGCCGCCGACCGACAGCTCGAATTCGACGAATCCGCGCCCGTTGGTGCCGGTCACCCGGACGCACTTGCGGCCCGGGTCGAGCGGGGGGTGATCGTTTGTGATTGGGTCCATGATCGGTGTCGCCTCCATGCCCGTACTTCAATGCACCAACCGTGCCACATCAGGCCTGGCTCTCGAAAAATCTCGATAATTCAGGGAAAGCCCTGAGACATAATTCGAAATCGGCACGCACAATACCGCGCACAATACCGGTTAACCAGAATGGAAACCGCCGCCGGAATCTCGCGCCAAGCTGTTGATCTGACGGGCGTTTTCATCATTTCATCAACTCGGCGAAGCGGCTTTGATGAAATGGTGAAACCCTCGGACGCGTCCGACCGGCGGTCACGCATATTTGGAAATCACGAAAAATCTCGACGGAGGAGACATGACGCGGCCCAGCCTGCCCCCGCTACCGACGGACGCCGACCTGCGGCGGCTGATTCACTTTTCGGCCAGCGACGGCCGCATCTGGCTCGCCGGACAGCGGATGGTGCTGCTCCACGCGGGCGCGCTCGCGACGCTGCGCCAGGAGCTGATGGAAAGCGTCGGGCCCGCGCAGACGCGCCGCTTCTTCACGCGCGTCGGCTTCGCGGCCGGCGAGCGCGATGCGGCGCTCGCGCGCGAGATCCGCGCGAACGCATCGTTCTTCGACATGTTCCATGTCGGGCCGCAGCTCCATATGCTCGAAGGCGCGGTGCAGGTCACGCCGCTGCGCTTCGACGCCGATCCGGAAACCGGCGCGTTCTATTGCGAATACCGCTGGGAACATTCGTGGGAAGCCGACGTGCACCGGCGCACGTTCGGCCCGCAGCCGGAACCCGTGTGCTGGATGCTGATCGGCTATGCGACCGGCTATACGAGCGCGTTCATCGGCCGCACGATCCTGTTCAAGGAAACGACCTGCGTCGGCATGAACGACGCGCATTGCACGATCGTCGGCAAGCCTGCCGACGAATGGCCGGACGCGGAAGAGATCTCGTCGTGGTTCAAGGCCGACTCGTTGATCAACACGATCCGCGATCTGCAGACCGAGGTCGAATCGCTGCGCCTCGAGATCGCGCCCGACGCCGACCGCACGCAGCTCGTCGGCCGGTCCGACGCGTTCATGGCGGCCTATGCGCTGCTGGAAACGGCCGCGCCGACCAAGGTCGCCGTGCTGCTGACGGGCGAAACCGGCGTCGGCAAGGAGCGCTTCGCGCGGGCGCTGCACAACCTGAGCCCGCGCGCCGCGAAGCCGTTCGTCGCGATCAACTGCGCGGCGATTCCGCACGCGCTGATCGAATCCGAGCTGTTCGGCGCCGAGAAAGGCGCATTTACGGGTTCGCAGGCCGCGCGCGCCGGGCGCTTCGAGCGCGCGAACGGCGGCACGCTGTTCCTCGACGAGATCGGCGAGCTGCCGCTCGACGTGCAGGCGAAGCTGCTGCGCGTGCTGCAGGAAGGCGAAGTCGAGCGGCTCGGCGCCACCGAGAGCCGCAAGGTCGACGTGCGGATCGTCGCCGCGACCAACCGCGATCTCGAGCAGGCGGTGCGCGACGGCAGCTTCCGCGCGGATCTCTATTACCGGATCAACGTCTACCCGGTGCTGATCCCGCCGCTGCGCGAGCGCCAGGACGACATCCCGCTGCTCGCCGACACGATGCTCGAGCGCTTCGCGTCGCTGCACGGCAAACCGGCGCCGACGCTGACCGACTACGCGTACGACGCGCTGCGCGGCTACCGGTGGCCCGGCAACGTGCGCGAGCTCGAGAACCTGATCGAGCGCGCGGTGATCCTCGCGCGGCCGAACCGCGCGGTCGACGCGAAGGACCTGTTTCCCGGGCTTGGCCTGCCGGGCGGCGCGACCGTCGATCGCGCCGGCCAGATCCGGCCTGCGTCCACCGTGCAGATCGACTGCCGGGCGATTCTCGACCAGCTGCAGGGGTGTGGCGGCGGGCTCGACGGGCTCGAACGGGCGCTGCTGCAGGAGGCCGTCGATCGCTCGAACGGCAACCTGTCGGCCGCCGCGCGGCTGCTCGGCCTGACGCGCGCGCAGCTCAGCTATCGCCTCACCCGCAATCAGGATCAGGAGGATGCCTGATGAACACCATCCTGCCCGCCCATTCACCAGGCAATGCGCTGCCTGACGACACACCGGCCGCGTCCATCGACATGCCTGCCGACGCACCTTCCGACACGGTTGCCGACGACATGGCCGGCCCGCACGCGCGCACGCTCGGCGAGCATGCGTACCACCAGCTCCGGCAGCACATCATCGAAGGGCACTACCCGCCGGGCGCGAAGCTGCGCGTCGAGCACCTGAAGGACGTGTATGGCGTCGGCGCGGGCACGCTGCGCGAGGCGCTCACGCGGCTCGTCAGCGACGCGCTGGTTGTCGCCGAAGGCCAGCGCGGGTTTCGCGTCACGCCGATGTCGGTCGCCGACCTCGAGGCGATCACGCGGCTGCGGCTGCATATCGAGGTCGATGCGCTGCGCGAATCGGTGCGGCACGGCGATGCGGGATGGGAGCAGCGCGTGCGGCACAGCTTCGAGATGCTGTCCGCGTGGGAGCAACCGGTGTCGATCGAGCACCGCGCCGCATGGGAAGCGTGCAATCGCCGCTTCCACGAGGCGCTGATTTCGGCGGCCGCGTCGCCGTGGACCTATCTGGTGCTGCGCATGCTGTCGCAACAGAGCGAACGCTACCGGCGCGTGTGCATCGGCCTCGACGATTCGAAGCGCGACGTGCATGCGGAACACACGTGCATCTTCGACGCGGCGATGCGCCGCGCCGATGCGCGCGCGGCGCTCGCGCTCGAGGATCACATCAGCACGACGCTGGCGGTCGTCAGGAACGCGCCACCGGGGACGTTGCCGTTCGCATGAAGCGGCTGGCCGCGCCGCCCCTATACCAACTCCGCGACCCAATCGATGAACACCCTGAGCCGCGGCGACAGGTGCCCGCGATGCGGATACAGCACCGACAGCGGCAGCGCGGGCGGACGATGCCGCGTGAGGATCTCGGCCAGCGTGCCGCTGCGCAGTTGCGCTGCCACGTGATACCGCGGCACCTGGATGATCCCGAGCCCCGCCTCGCAGGCAGCCACGTATGCATCGCCGTTGTTGACCGACACGGCCGCCGGCAGCTCGCGCGCTTCCGTGCGGCCGTCGGCGCTGAACTCGAGCGGCACGCGCTTGCCGCTCGACGCCGACACGTACGCGACTTCGCGGTGCCGCGCGAGGTCGGCGAGGTTGCGCGGCTTGCCGTGTTCTGCCAGATAGGCGGTGCTTGCGCAGGTCACCTGCGCAAGCACGCCGACCCGCCGCGCAACCAGCGACGAATCGGTCAGCTCGCCGATCCTCACCACGCAATCGATGCTCTCGCGTGCGAGATCGGCGCGCCGGTCGCCGATGCTGAGGTCGAGCGCGACCTGCGGATAGCGCGCGAAGAACCCGGGCAGCGCCGGAATCACGACGAGCCGCGCGAACGAGCTCGACAGGTCGACCTTCAGCGTGCCCTGCGGATGCCGCGCCGCATGCGAGAACGACGCCTCGGCCTCGTCGATCCCGTCGAGGATGTCGATGCAGCGCTGGTAATAGGCGGCACCGTCGAGGGTCGGGCTCACGTGCCGCGTCGTGCGCGCGAGGAGCCGCGCGCCGAGATGCGCCTCGAGCTGCTTCATGATCTGCGTCGCCGACGCGCGCTGCATCCCGAGCTGCTGCGCAGCGCGCGTGAAGCTGCCCGAATCGACGATGCACGTGAACAGCCGCATGGCCAGCAGTCGGTCCATTTCGTCACCCGGACTGTTTATGAAAAATAAACAGTGTTGATATCGATGGACGAATTGTCAATTCAGGCGTCTGCCCCGAGAATGTCGGCACGCTCCACTGCCCGCGACACCCGGTTCGAAACCGGAACGAAACCTGCGCAACACCGGCACGCCAGCCGGCCGCGGCCCGTGTGTCCCAGGCGCCGGATCCGGCCCCGCGCGTTGCACCTCGCATTGTGTCCCGCGTTGCACCCCGCATTGCATCCGTTTTCCCGACGATGACTGAACTGACTCCCCAGGCGAGCGCGCCGCGCGCGCTCCTCAGCGACTGGTCCGTATCGACCGTCACCGCCGGCTTCCTCGCCGTGCTGATCTCGTACGCGGGCCCGCTCGCGATCTTCTTCCAGGCCGCGCAGGCCGCGCATGCATCGAACGCGATGGTCACGTCGTGGGTGTGGGCGATTTCGATCGGCGCGGCGGTATCGGGGTTCTACGCGAGCTGGAAGCTGAAGGTGCCCGTCGTGACCGCATGGTCGGCGCCCGGCACCGCGCTGCTCGTCGGACTTTTTCCGCAGTTGACGCTCAACCAGGCGGTCGGCGCGTACATCACCGCGGCGCTGATCATCCTGCTGATTGGCGTGAGCGGCTACTTCGACAAGCTCGTGCGCCACATTCCGCGCGGCATCGCGTGCGGGATGATGGCCGGCATCCTGCTGCCGTTCGGCACGCACGCATTCACCGCGGCGACGACGAAGCCCGCGCTGGCGTTCGGGATGATCGCCGCATACGTGCTGTTCAAGCGTCTGGTGCCGCGCTACAGCATCGTGCTCGTGCTGCTGACGGGTGCGGCGCTCGCCGGCCTGCTCGGGATGACGCATCTCGGCGACGTGGCCGTGCACGTCGCGCAGCCGGTGTTCATCCGGCCCGAATGGACGCTTGGCACCACGCTGAGCCTCGCGCTGCCGCTCGTCGTCGTCAGCCTGACCGGGCAGTTCCTGCCCGGGATGACGATCCTGCGCGTGTCCGGCTATCACACGCCGGCGCGCCCGATCATCACGGCGACGAGCGTGATGTCGCTCGTCGTCGCGTGCTTCGGCGGGATCACGATCGTGATCGCGGCGATCACCGCGGCGATCTGCACCGGCAAGGATTCGCACGAGGATCCCGACAAGCGCTACATCGCCGGGCTCGCGAACGGCGCGTTCTACCTGATCGGCGGGATCTTCGCGAGCACGATCGTCGCGGTGTTCCTCGCGCTGCCGAAGGAATTCGTTGCCGTCCTCGCGGGGCTCGCGCTGATCGGCGCGATCAGCTCGAACGTGCTCGGCATCTTCGAGGACGAACAGCATCGCGAAGCGTCGGTCATCACGTTTCTCGCGACGGCATCGGGCATGACGTGGCTCGGGCTCGGCTCCGCGTTCTGGGGGATCGTGATCGGGTCGCTGTCGTATGCGGCGCTGAGCAGGTTCAAGCGGTAGCCGTGCGGCCCGGGCGACCGGGCGGCACCGCTATCGACACCCGCGCCGTCGAGGACTAGAACATCTGCCGCAGGCCAACCGCCACGCCGACGTTGTTGGTGCGGCCGATCTTGTCCACGTTGCCGGTAGCGCGGTTGGTCACGCCCGGGTAGTCGGCGGCAAATGCGCCGTTGCCGCGCGCGAAATCCGCCGTGCCATACACTTCCGTGTGCTTCGAAAGCGAATACTCGGCAAGCACCGTCGCGGAGTAGTTGATGCCCGAGCCGAGCGTGCCGTCGAGGCGTTCCGCATTGCGCGCATGACCGTAATAGCCGGCCACCGTGATCAGCAGCGGGGCCGTGGCCTGCCAGTTCGCGCCCACATAGAGCGTGTCGTCGATGCGGTTCGGGCTGCTGCCGCCGAGCGTCGGCGCACCGGCCTGCTGCATGTTGAAATCCGTCGTGCCCGTCTTGTCCTGGCCGTGCAGCCAGCCGGCGAGCAGACGGACGGACTGCGTGACCTGATATGCGCCGCTCACGTGCAGGAAGTTGATCTTCGCGCCGTTGACCGCGCTGCCGTTCAGCGACGACACCGAGGTCTGCGTGAAGCCCGCGTTGATCGATGCGGGGCCGTGCGCATACGTCACTTCCACGCCATACGTGCTGTCGAGGCCCATCGCGCCGGCATGGTTGCCGAAACCGTAGATCGCGTCGATGCTCAGGCCGTTGTACGAGAACTGGTACTTGACCGAGTTCGGCACGGTCAGGAAATTGCCGATGCCGTTGTACATCCAGCTGTCCTGCCAGTAGTCGCCGACCGTCATCGGGTCGAAGATGTCGCCCATCGTGTCGTACAGCGGTGCGTACTGGTTGCCGAACGTCAGCGTGCCGTACTGGTTGCTCGACAGGCCGACATACGACTGCCGGCTGAACAGCGTGTTCGCCACATGCAGTTTCCCGTCGCCGAGCTCGAAGCCGTTCTCGAGGCGGAAGATCGCCGACAGGCCGCCGCCCAGATCTTCGCTGCCGCGCAGGCCCCAGCGGCTGTGGGTTTCCGGACCGACCGTCATGCCGATCAAGTCCTTGCCGTCCGGGCCGGCGTTTGTCTGATAGCGGATCGCCGTATCGACGAGCCCGTACAGCGTCACGGAACTCTGTGCGAATGCGGACGATGCCGCGATGGCGAACAACGCGCCGATGCCACTGGAAATGACGACCTTCTTCATATGACTTGCCTCCCCGAACGATTGATTTGTCGCGCAGCTCGACGGCCTTTCGGCCGGACGATCGAGACTGCGGTCGGGAGCATAGTCGGTCATTTTTCTGGCACATATTGCCCGATCTGGATTGGTCCATTCCAGATTCAGCAAGAGTGGCGCGGCGGTGCAGGACCTGGTCGTGTCGTGTCGTGTCGTGTCGTGTCGTGTCGTGTCGTGTCGTGTCGTGTCGTGCCGTGTCGTGTCGTGTCGTGTCGTGTCGTGCGTGCCGTGCGTGCCGTGCGTGCCGTGCCGTGTCGTGTCCGCATCGGTCGACGACGCCTGCGAAGCGGCGCGCACCGACGCGTCACGGTTCTCGCCGCATCGCCCGCTGCACCTTCTCCACCAGCGCCGCCAGCGCGTCCGCCGGCTCGGTCGTGCCGAAACGCCGCTCGGTCGCTCCCGCATCGACGTCAATATGGCCGGCGTTGTGCGCGTCGTAGAGATCGGTGATCAGGCGCGCGTGCAGCTCGCTGAGACCGGCGCGCAGCAGAGTCGGGGTCCATGCGTCGCGCGGCAGTTCGCGCGCGACGATCGTGCGGCCGGCCGCTTCGCCGAGCGCGGCGGCGATGTCGGCCACGCTGACGCGACGCGGCCCTTCGACGCTGACGACACGCTGCCCGCCTGCGTGCGCGTCATCGAGCAGCAGTTCCGCAGCCACGCCGCCGACGTCCGGCGCCGAGACCGCCGGAAACAGCTTGCCGACCGGATGATGGAGGCTCGGCAACATGCCGGTTGCGAGCGCGGCCGGCAGCATCCTCGCCCAGTTCTGCAGGTGCTCGGCCGAGCGCAGCAGCGTGAGCCGCGTGGCGATCGGCTTGAACCGTTCTTCGAGATCGTGAAAGAGGCGCGTGATCCCTGTGTTCGACGCTAGCTCCGCGCCGTAATCCGACAGAGCCAGCAGCACGGGCGGCGGATTCTCCGCCAGCGCCGTGGCCGCTGCGTCGATCATGCGCCGCATCGTCGTCGCGGGATCCGCATCGGCGACGGGCACCGGGCACAGCATCTGCACGGCGTGCGCGCCGTCGATCGCCGCCGCGACCGAACGCGCGTCGGTCAGGTCGGCGAGCACGACGTCGCAGCCGAGGTGTTCGAGCCGTTCGCGATGACGCGCGTCGCGCAAGACCGCGCGCACGGGATGGCCTGCGTTGCGCAACGCGGCGGCGGTGGCCTGGCCGACGTTGCCGGATGCACCGAAGATCACGAACACGATGGGCTCCCGTTGGATCGATGTGAGGGTGATTATCGGCACACGACAGCGGCGTGGCGCGCACGCCCGGATGAAACGAGCAGGCGAGGATGACGCGATCAACAGCATCGCTGCGGGACGGATGCGGTGCGCATGCATGTCGCGTGACGCCCCGCGCGAGATCCTGCGTGATACAGGTGACGCGTCGCGATCGGCCGTTCCGGCAGGCCGCCTCAAAAACGCGCTATTCAGGCAACCGGAACGCGCCGGTCATCGTCAGCCATAATCGACGCCGCATGCGCCGCATGAGCGGCCGACTGCGCGGCCGACCGCGCGATTTCGCCCGGCGTCGCGCCGAGCATGCGGTTCATCCAGTTCGCCATGTGGCTCGCGTGCGCGAACCCCGCTTCCAGCGCGACCTGGCTGATGCTGAGCCGGCCCTCGAGCAGCAGCGCCTTCGCGCGCTCGACGCGGCGCTGCACGATGTACTGATGCACGGGCATGCCGAGCGTTTCGCGAAACAGCACCTTGAAATGCGGCACGCTGATCGCCGCGAGCGCGGCGAGTTCCGACAGCGTCAGACGCTGGTCGAGATGGTTCTCGATGTAGTCGATCACGCGGGCTGCCGTCTTCGGCGCGAGCGCGTGCCGCCGGCCGCGGAATGACGGCGCGGCGTCGACGAGCCGCACGATCAGCGCGGTGCACAGGCTTTCCGCGTACAGCGGATCCGATGCGTCGTCCGCTTCCAGTTCGGCGGCCAGTGCCCACGCGATGTGCTGCAGGCGCGGGTCGCGAACCTGCATGCGCCGGTGGATCTGCGCCTGCGACGGCTTCAGTTCGAGCTGGTCGAACGTCGCGCGCGCGAACGCGTCGCTGAACGTAATGCGCAGGATCCGGCAGTCGGATTCGTCGGTCCATCGGCCCGGCATGCCAGCCGGGATCACATCGGCGTCGCCGTGCGCCTGGATGCGCGTGTAGCGCTGGCCGTCGCACACGCAGTCCGCGCGGGTCGGCGCGCCGACATGCACGCCGACCCGGTGATCGTCGGCCGCCGGGATCCGGTAGGTGCCCGCCCGAATGCCGAGCAGCGCCGCGCTGAAGCCTTGCCAGCCGAGCTTTGCGCTGGAGCGCAGGCTGACCGGAACGGCAATCTCCGGGCGCGCGGCCAGAGTCGCATCGTTCATCGCATCCTCTCTCAAGTCGCGAATCGAATGCGCATTGTGCCGCCATTCCGGCGCGCACGCTCGTCGCCGGACGGGCCGCGGCCGGCCATGCGAAAAGGATCATCCGTTTCTGTTCGCGGCGATCCTTGCGTGCGCGCAGGCACGCGCACCGGCCGTTAGGATCGGCGCATCCCGCCTCCATCGGAGATTGCCATGCTCCATTGCTGTTCGCGGCGCACGGTGTTCGATACGCCGCCGCCATCCGTGTCGTCGCGCTCTCGAACGAAAGCCGGTTCCCGCAGCGCCGGCACCCTCTTTGCCGCGCTCGTCACGCTAATGCTCGACCTCTTCGGCTGGCATCGCGTCGAGCGGTTGCTCGCGTCGATTCCCGACAGCAATGACGACTTCGGGATCGTCTGACCGACGGAAGCCGAGCGACGCGCCAGCCGCTGCCCGCCGTCACAACCCGTTCACGCCAACGACGGTCTGGCGCCCGGCCTCGTGCAGCGAACGGTTAGAGGCCGCCCGCCGATTTCTTGCGTCCCGCAAACTCATGCGCCGGCGCCACGCGCCGCGCGCGGCGCTGCGTCACGGCCGCCGCAGCCGGCGCGTCGAACCGCTCCATCTTGAGGCACCGCCCCGCCGCCCATTCGGCTTCGAGCGTCGCGCGGATCCCCTGCAGTTCCGCGCGCTGTGCGTCGAGCTTCGCGCGCAGTTCGTCGATCTCGCGCAGCCGCTCGTCGAGACGCGCCAGCAGGCCCTCCTTCGAGAAGGCGCTCATTTCCTCGGCAACGGCGCGCATCTCGTCGAGCGAAAACCCGAGCCGCTGCGCGAGCAGGATCATCTGCAGCCGCTCGACCGCCTCCTCGTCATAGATCCGGTAGCCGTTCTGCCCCCGGCCGGCCGGCGGCAACAGCCCGCTTTGTTCGTAAAAGCGGATCGCGGACGTGGTCATGCCGGTCCGGGCGGCCAGTTCTCCGATTTTCATGGTGCTTGACCTTCAAGTCGACTTGAAACTTAGTATAGGCCCATCCCGTGCACCGAACAGGTCTTGCGATGACAACGCCGCTATTCACCCCGCTCAAGCTGCCCAACGGCGGCACCCTGCCCAACCGCATCGCGAAGGCCGCGATGGAAGAAAACCTGGCCGCCCCCGGCCAATTGCCCGGCGAAGCGTTGCGGCGCCTGTATGCCGCTTGGGGCGCGGGCGGCGCCGGCCTGCTGATCACCGGGAACGTGATGATCGACGGCCGCGCGCTGACGGGCCCGGGCGGCGTCGTG
This sequence comes from Burkholderia sp. PU8-34, assembly GCF_053427725.1. Classification (NCBI taxonomy): domain Bacteria; kingdom Pseudomonadati; phylum Pseudomonadota; class Betaproteobacteria; order Burkholderiales; family Burkholderiaceae; genus Burkholderia; species Burkholderia sp. PU8-34. Next base: position 63,849 of record NZ_JBSAXC010000011.1, on the reverse strand, counting down.
CTGGAGCGGAATACGCCGCTCGAGCCGTTCCGTGCGTGGGCGGACACCGCGCGCCGCCACGGCGCGCGCGTCTGGATGCAGATCAACCATCCCGGACGGCAGGTGATGGCCGCGATGGGCCGCGACGGCTGGGCGCCCTCCGCCGTGCCGCTCGATCTCGGCAAGCACAGCAAGCTGTTCGCGGCGCCGCGCGAGATGACGGAAGCCGAAATCCGCGAGGTGATCAGGCGCTTTGCCGACACGGCTGCGGCGGCGAAGGCGGCCGGTTTCGACGGCGTGCAGATTCACGCGGCGCACGGCTACCTGCTCTCGCAGTTCCTGTCGCCGCTGACCAACCGCCGTCAGGACGCGTGGGGTGGCTCGCTGGAGAACCGGTCGCGGCTGCTGCTGTCGGTCGTGCGCGCGGTACGCGAGCGCGTCGGCGCCAAATTCAGCGTCGGCGTCAAGCTCAATTCCGCGGACTTCCAGCGTGGCGGGTTTTCCGAGGACGACGCGAAGCAGATCGTGCTGTGGCTCAACGATGAAGCCGTCGATCTCGTCGAACTGTCCGGCGGCAGCTACGAGAGCCCGGCGATGCAGGGCCGCACCGCGGACGGCCGCACGCTCGCGCGCGAAGCGTATTTCCTGACGTTCGCGCGGGACATCGCCGCGATCGCCACGATGCCGGTGATGACGACAGGCGGCATCCGGCGGCAGTCGGTCGCCGAAAAAGTGGTCGCCGAAGGCGTCGCGGTGGTCGGCATGGCGACCGCGCTCGCATGCATCCCGGACCTGCCGAATCGCTGGCGCGACGGCCAGGCGGTCGATGCACCCGGCGTCCACGTCCAGTGGCGCGACAAGGGGATGGCCGGACTGGCGACGATGGCGCTCATCAAGCGCCGCCTGCGCGCGATCGCGGCGGGCCGCCGCCCCGCGCGCCACTACTCGCCGGTGCTGACGCTGGTGCTCGACCAGCTTCGCATGCGCAAGCTGACGCGGCGGTATCGGCAGTGGAGCCCGGCGAGCGCGTGACGCGGAGCCGGTTCCATCAAGCTGACGCAGACGGCGCTCGATGTCGGAAGCGGTCGAAACGCGACTGCCTGGCAGCCCCGCCGACCGCACGACGCGGAACCGGATCCGACCTGCTCGCAGACTGCCTCGACGCGATCGGGCGGACGCGCTGACCGGCGCGCGTCATCAGCGCCCGTGTCGCGGCCGCGCGAAGCGCGGTACTCACGGTGCAGGACACCCGCGGTTTCCGGCGATCTCGCTATGCAGGCCACGCCGGCCAACGAGACCGCACGCTCACGCGGATCTCGCAGGCCGACCTGCCAGTGGCTCGTGCTGACGCCGATCCGGATCGGCGCCGGGCCGCCGCATCACTTGCGCCGCCGCTCATGCGCCGCAGCGCTCGCGCCGTCGATCACCGGGGCGCCCTGCTTGATGAGGAAATCGCGGAACAGCGCGGTTACTTGCGAGATCCGCCGGTCGGCGAGCGTCACCACGTACCACTCCCGTTCGATCGGGTTGCCGGGAAACGGCACCTGTTCCAGCAGCCCCATCCGCAGTTCGAGCGCACACGCATGCAGCGACAGGAACGCGACGCCGAGGCCGGCCTCGGCCATCTGCTTGATCGCCTCGTTGCTCGACAGTTCGGAACCCACATGAAACCGGTATCCCGATGACTTGAACAGGCTCTCGACGGTCGAGCGCGTGCCGGCGCCGCGCTCGCGCACCAGCAGGTGCGCGGATTCGAGATCCTTCAGCGCGACGCGCTTGCGCTGCGTCAGCGGATGGCCAGGTGCCGCGACGAACACCATCGGATGCTTCGCGAACTCGACCGCATGCGTGCGCAGCTCCTTCGGCGCGCTGCCCATCACCGCGAGATCGATTTCATGCGTCGCGAGCATCCGGATGATGTCGTCGCGGTTGCCAACCTTGAAGTACGTCTTCACATGCGGGCGCGTCGCCGTGAATTTGACGAGCAGCGGCGGAATCAGATACTCGGCCGTCGTGATCGCGCCGATCCGCAACGTGCCGCCGAGATCGCCCGTCAGCGCCGCCACTTCGTCGCCCGCCTCGCTCCACAGATGCAGGATCTCGCGCGCATAGCGGGCGACGATCTCGCCGCCCGCCGTGAGCTGCACGCCGCGCCCCACCCGCTGCAGCAACGCGGCGCCGACGGCCTCCTCGAGCAGGCGGATCTGCAGCGACACGGCCGGCTGCGTCAGGTTCAGCTCCTCCGCCGCCCGCGACACGCTGCCGAGCCGCGCGATCATGTCCAGCGCCTTCAGCTGCCGGAACGTCGCCGTCTTACCTATTAGTGAATACATATGAGTCGCCTATAAACATTAAATTGTTTTAGCGGAATCGAAACTATATCGTCGTATCTCGAAATCTGTCATCTGCCGCAAACAGCCTGGAGAACAAGCATGATCGATAACCAGCTCACCCCTGCCACGGATCGCGCGACGCGCGTGCCGTGCATCGTGATCGTCGGCGGTGGCGCCGGCGGCCTGCAACTGGCGACGCGCCTCGGCGACACCGTCGGGCGACGCGGCCTGGCGGAGATCGTGCTGGTCGATCGTTCGCCGACGCACTTCTGGAAGCCGTTGCTGCACGAAGCCGCGTCCGGCCATCGCGACCCGGCATCGCACACGATCGAATACGCGGCGCAGGCCAAGCGCCACGGCTTCCGGTTCGTGCAGGGCGAGCTGCAGCGCGTCGACCGCACGCGGCACACCGCGACGATCGCTGCCGTACTCGACGCGGACGGCGCGGAAATCCTGCCGCAGCGCGACGTGCACTACGACGACCTCGTGCTGGCGGTCGGCAGCGTGACGAACTTCTTCAATGTGCCGGGCGCGGCGCGCCACGCGCTGCCGCTCGAAAACGTCGAGCAGGCCGAAGATTTCCGTCGCAAGTTCCTCGCCGCGTGCACGAAGGCCAACCACTTCGCAGAACAGCATCCCGCGCAGCGCCGGCAGCCGGTCTGCATCAACGTGATCGGCGCCGGCGCGACCGGCGTGGAGCTCGCGGCGGCGCTCAGGCACGCGAGCAACCAGCTGACGACGTACCGGTTCAAGGCGCTGGCGCCGGACCGCGACGTGCGCATCCGGCTGATCGAGGGCGGCCCGCGCGTGCTGCCGGTGCTCGACGAGCGTCTGTCCGCGCGCATGCAGGACCAGCTTGGGGAACTGCACGTCGACGTGCTGACCGGCACGCGCGTCGCGGAAGTCGCGCATGACGCGGTCGTGACCGCAACCGGCGAGCGTCTCGCGAGCGACATCACGATCTGGGCCGCGGGCGTCGCGGGGCCCGCGTTCCTGCGGCAGATCGGCGACATCGCGCTGAATGCGTCGAACCAGGTGATCGTCACCGGCACGCTGCAGACGCCGGACGATCCGCACGTGTTCGCCTTCGGCGATTGCGCGGCATGCCCGTCGGCCGGCGCGCGCGGTGTGCTGCCGCCGCGGGCGCAGGTTGCGTACCAGCAGGCCGTGTATCTCGGCCACGCGTTCGCGCGGCGCCTCGCCGGCAAGCCGGTCGACAGCTTCACGTTCCGCGATGCGGGCACCGTCGTGTCGCTCGGCCAGGCGGGCGCGGTGTTCCAGGCGGAACTCGGCGTGCGCTCGCGTTCGCTGATCGTCGACGGGCTCGCCGCGATCGGGCTGTACAAGTTCCTGTACCGCAAGCACCTGTTCAGCGTGTACGGCGCGAAGCGCACGCTGCTGCAGTCGCTGAGCCACTGGCTGCAAAGCCGCAACCAGCCTTCGATCAAGCTGCATTGACGATCGGGAGACGACGGAACGCGTATCGGGCACCGGGTGTCCGATACGCGTTTCGAGCGTTTCGAGCGTTTCGAGCGTTTCGAGCGTTTCGAGCGTTTCGAGCGTTTCGAGCGTTTCGAGCGTTTCGTGAACACGGTCGACGCGATCGTTGCACTCGACGAAACACCATTTTGGTGCGCATCCTTGCCCGGCGTTCCAATCACGCACAGCAATCGTGCGCTCGCGCCGCTGCACGAACGGATGCGAACGAACGTATTAGCGCAAACTTATGTGTCGGATAAAAAGATTAATTGGTTCTGTATTCCATTTAAAAGATAAGGTGTGGCATTCCCGTCAGCGAACGGATCGTCACGTTTCTGCAGAGGAGCACCATCGTGGTCATCGAAGCCATCGTTACACGATTCGACGCAGCGTTTGAACAGATCGAAGCGACACCGGACTCGCGGGAATCGCGGCATCAGCGCGACGCGATCATCGAGTGGCTCGACAGTGCGTCGGCCGAAGGCTACCGCCTCGGCCTCGTGACGACCTTGCCCGCGTCGCGCCTCAGCGCGATGTTCGAAGGCCAGTTCGGGCTCGCGAACCTCGACCGCTTCTCGGTTGTCGTCACCGACGCGCATCAGCCGTCCATCGCCGCGAGCCAGCACCCGTTCGACGTTGCGCTGCATGCGCTCGGCGTGCCGCGCGAATGCGCGGCGGCCGTCGCGAGCAGCGAGCCCGAGCGCCGCGAGGCCGAAGACTACGGGATGTCGCGCTGCGTGCGGATCGCCGACGTCGCGCGTTCCGCAGCGCCGCTGGGCCACTGCTGACGCAGCGCGCGTCACTTCACGCCGGCGCGGGGAAGCGCACCGGCGTGCGCGATCGGCCACCGTTCGGCCCGCCCATCGACCTGTACCGACCATCGACAACGCAGCGCTCATCCTGCGATGCGCGCATCCCCGCGGGCACGTCACGCCGCGCGCGCGGCGTCCGTCGTCAGCACGATCTTGCCGATGTGCGCGCCTGAATCCATCAGCGCATGCGCTTCGCGCGCGTCGTCGAGCGCGAAGGTCCGGAAGATCAGCGGCTTCACCGCGCCGCTGCGGATGTGCGGCCACACCGACCGTTCGAGATCCTCGATCAGCTGCGCCTTCTCCTCGTGCGTGCGCGAGCGCAGCGTCGAGCCGATGTGCATCAGGCGCTTCGCCAGCATCGGAAACAGGTCGAGGTCCTTCGCCGGCCCATTGATTACGCCGATCTGAACGATGCGGCCGTTCATCGCTGCGGCCGCGTAATTGCGCGCGACGTAATCGCCGGCGACGATATCGACGATCACGTCGACGCCGCGCCCGTCCGTCGCGCGCGTCACCGCGTCGACGAAATCCTCGCCCCGGTAATTGACCGCCACGTCCGCGCCGAGCGCGATGCTCGCGTCGCGCTGTGCGTCGGAGCTGATCGTCGTGATGATCTTCGCTGCGCCGAACGCCTTCGCGAGCATCGTCGCCGTGGTGCCGATCCCGGACGCGCCGCCGTGGATCAGCACGCTGTCGCCCGCTGCAAATCTGCCGCGCTGGAACAGGTTCAGCCACACCGTCAGGAACGTCTCGGGCATCGCGGCTGCTTCGATCATCGATAATCCTTCAGGAATCGCAAGCGTATTGCTTTCGTGCGCGGCCGCATATTCCGCGTAGCCGCCGCCCGGGATCAGCGCGCAAACGCGATCGCCGATCGCGAACCGCGTGACGTCGCGCCCGAGTGCGACGACTTCGCCCGCGACCTCGAGGCCCGGAATGTCCGATGCGCCGGGGGGCGGATCGTAGACACCCTTGCGTTGCAGCACATCGGGGCCGTTCACGCCGGCCGCGTGCACGCGGATCAGCACCTCGTCGGCGGCCGGCACGGGAACCGGCCGCGTCGCCGGCACGAGCACGTCGGGGCCGCCTGGCCGTGCGATCTCGATTGCGGCCATCGCCGCGGGAAGGGTTTGCGTGAGCTTTGACACGGCTTGATCCTTTTCAACAGGCCGGATGCGCTGCGACTCCAGGCAACTCGCCGGAGCGCCGCATCGGTTACGGAAAAGTGTAGGGATGCCACCCGCGCTTGACACGCAGCGATTTGCCGAACGTATGATGCAAATTTGCATCATGCTGCAGGCCCCCTGACTCACGGTCTTGCCAGCGGAATGCATCTGTCAGGCACTGTCGAAACAGCACTTGCAAAGGTAGGGCCACATGAACTGGGACGACGCGCGCATCTTCGTCGCGCTCCATCGGGAAAAGACCCTGCGTGCCGCCGCACGCGCGCTCGACATCGACCAGGCGACGGTCGGCCGCCGCCTAGCCGCGCTCGAGCATGCACTCGGCGCGACGCTGTTCCTGCGCACGTCGAAGGGCTACGAGCTGACGCCCGTCGGCCGGATCGCGATCCGCGCGGCCGAGGCGATGGAGCTGTCCGCGCACGATCTCGTGCGCCATACGCAAGGCGTCGACAAGCGGCTCGCCGGTGAAGTGAAGGTCACGACGACGGACGCGCTCGCGCTCGAATTCGTGATGCCCGCGATCGAGCACCTGCACGCGAAGCATCCGGACGTGTCGGTGATGCTCGACACATCAACGCAGATCCTCAATCTCGCGAAGCGCGACGCCGACATCGCGATCCGCACCGTGAAGCCCGCGAACCCCGATCTGCTCGCGCGCCGTCTCGCGCAATGGGAAGTCGGGCTGTTCGCGTCGCCCGACTATCTGCGGCGGCGTGGCGAGCCGGTGCCGGGCGAGCAATTCGCCGGCCACGATCTCGCCGTCTACCAGCCGCACATCGCCGCGGCCCGCGCCCCCGCGTTTGTCGGCGAACCGCTGACGCACGGCCGCATCGTCGCGCGCCTGAACGCGAACCTGACGCTGCGCGCGGCGCTCAAGGCGGGGCTCGGCATCGGCCAGTTGCCGGTACCGATGGGCGAACGCGACGGGCTCGTGCGGATCTGGCCCGATCGCTCGGGCGACGTTTCGTATGACATATGGCTCGTCACGCACCAGGACCTGCGCCACACCGCGCGCATCCGCGTGACGATCGACGCAATCGTGTCCGCGTTCGGCGGCTGAGCGCCGCGCGGCGCCGCGGCCGAAACCCGGGTCGGAAACCGTCGAAAGATAGATTGACTATGATTGTCCATACATCTATCGCCCTTTTCGAGGGGATCCAAATGGCTGCCATGGAACCCGGGGCAACGCCCCTCTCCGACGAGGAGGCGCGGCGCCAGTTGCGGCGCGCCGTCATCGCCAGCACGGTCGGCACGACGATCGAGTGGTACGACTTCTTTCTCTACAGCACCGTGACCGGCCTGGTCTTTGCGAAGCTGTACTTCCCTCAATCTCACCCGCTGGTCGGAACGCTGCAGGCGTTCCTGATCTATGCGGTCGGCTTCGTCGCGCGGCCGGTCGGTGCCGCGATCTTCGGCCACTACGGCGATCGCATCGGACGCAAGGCGACGCTGATCGTCACGCTGCTGCTGATGGGGCTCGCGACGTTCGCCGTCGCGTTCGTGCCGACCTATGCGGTGATCGGCATCTGGGGCGCGGTCGCGCTCACGGTGCTGCGCTTCATCCAGGGTGTCGGCGTCGGCGGCGAATGGGGCGGCTCGGTGCTGATGTCGATGGAGTGGGCGCGCACCAACGCGCATCGCGGCTTCGTCGCGTCGTGGCCGCAGTTCGGCGTGCCGGCCGGGCTGTTCCTCGCGAACCTCGTCGTGCTGGCCGTCAGCTGGCTGGCCGGCAGCAGTTTCCTCACGTGGGGCTGGCGCGTGCCGTTCCTCCTCAGCATCGTGCTGGTCGCGATCGGCCTGTACATCCGGCTGAACATCCTCGAGACGCCGATCTTCGCGAAGCTCCTCGCCGAGAACCGAATCGAGCGGACGCCAATGCTCGAAGTGCTGCGCCGCCAGCCGAAGGACATCCTGCTGTCGGCGTTCGCGCGCATGGCCGAACAGGCGCCGTTCTACATCTACACCGCGTTCGTGTTCACCTACGGCGTCACGGCACTCGGCGCGTCGCGCAACCTGCTGCTCGCCGCGGTGCTTGCTGCATCGGTCGTGGAATTCTTCACGATCCCGCTGTTCGGCCACATGTCCGACCTGATCGGGCGACGGCGGATGTATGTCACCGGTGCCATCGCCGCCGGCCTGTTCGGCTTCGTCTACTTCGCGATGGTCGATACGAAGATCACGGCGTGGATCTTCGTGGCGATCGTGCTGTCGCTGGTGCCGCATTCGATGATGTACGGGCCGCAGGCCGCGCTGATCGCGGAATCCTTCACGGGGCGCCTGCGCTACAGCGGCGCGTCGCTCGGCTACCAGCTCGCGTCGGTGATCGCCGGCGGCCCTGCGCCGCTGATCGCGACCGCGCTGTTCGCCTACTACCGCACGGGCTACGCGATCGCGATCTACGTGGCGGTGTGCGCAGTGTTCAGCGTGGTCTCGGCAGCCATGCTCGGCGATTACACGAACAAGGACATTTCGCGGGAATACGACGACATGCGGGGGATCGGCGACCACGGGCATGCGCCGCCGGTGACCTGATACGGTTGCCGGGCGAGATGCGGCGCGCGTCGGCACTGACATCGGCATCGGCACCGGCATCGGCATCGGCATCGGCATCGGCATCGGCATCGGCACGGGCACGGGCATCGGCTTCGGCTTCGGCTTCGGCTTCGGCTTCGGCTTCGGCTTCGGCTTCGGCTTCGGCTTCGGCTTCGGCACCGGCTTCGGCACCGGCACCGGCACCGGCACCGGCATCGCGGCGGGCCGGGCTAGGCTGCGCTGGGCCGCGCGATCGTGCCACCCTACGCGAGCCGGCAGGCGATCGGGTGCGGCCCGCGTTGTGTCCGCGCTTTCGGCGAGGTACATTCGCCGCAGCGCCGCAGCGCCGCAGCGCCGCAGCGCCGCAGCGCGGCTGCGCGGTGCGTGACGCAGCGCAGATCTGCATCCTGCCCCGATTGCATCGCATCGCGCGGCGCAACCGCGAAATTCGCCGAGGTACGTCCGCATGTCGCCCCGCCCTGCCCCCGCTTCGAGCCTGCACGACGCATCCGCGACATTGCGTTTCGAGCGGGCCACGTCGGAGCACGCGACCCGCGATGCCAGGGAATGGTCGGACCTGCTCCAGGCCGCCTATTTCCCGCTCGACGTCAGGGTCGCGCCGGACTTCCGCACGGGCCAGATCGAGCGCGTCGACGTCGGCGGCATCCGGGCGTGCTCGCTGCGTTGCGACCCGATGATCGCCGAGCGGCGTCAGTCGCTGCGCGCCGCCGACGCGCAGGAGTTCTACGTCATCGAAATTCCGCGCCAGGAGCCCGTTCACGTGCGGCAACGGGGCCGCGAGAATCCGGTGCTGCCCGGCGACTTCTCGATCGTCAACGGCGCGGAGCCCTACCTGTTCGCCACCTACCGGCCGAACGTCGTCCAGACGCTGCGCATTCCTTGCCGCCCGTTGCGCCAGCGGCTGCCTGGCCTCGACGACTGGCTCGCGCGAACCTGCTCCGGCACGCAGCCGTGTACGCCGCTGTTCCTCGACTTCGCGGCCTCGTACGTCAGGCACGCGCATGCACTGTCGCCCGATGCACAGGGCCGGATCGAGCAGCATCTGCTCGACCTGCTGGTGATGGCGCTGACGGGGGCCGGCGCGGACGGCAGCGAATCGTCGGTACGCGGCGCACATCGCCAGCGGGCGTTGCGCTACATCGAGGAGGCGTTCAGCCACGCGGCGCTGCAGCCGGCCGATGTCGCACAGGCGATCGGCGTATCGGAGCGCTATCTTCAGAAGATTCTGTCCGACAAGCAGGAAACCGTCACCGCCCTGATCCGGAAACGCCGGATCCTCGAAGCGAAGCGCCTGCTCGCGAGCCGGCGGCAGAACGGCCTGACCGTTACCCAGATCGCGCTCATGGTCGGCTTTTCCGATTCCGCGCACTTCAGCCGCGTGTTCCGGCGCGAAACGGGCTGCCCGCCGGTTCAATACCGCGACGCCATCACGTCCTAGCGCCGGCGCACAGGCCGCCGCCATCCAACATTTTGGGCGCGGGCGGTCAAGATCGTTTTTTTTCCGCTTTGTAGAGTCACGTCATGGAGCACGCCCGCGGTGCGCGAGCGGCGGGTGCGCGCGATCCCTCCTCCCGCATGACGATCCGGGCCCGCCGATGCGCCCCGCGATCGCGCGCCCCGCACGACTGAAAGGAATGCCTCATGTTCGCCCTGCCTCACGACGCGACGCGATCGCTGACCCAACGCATCGTCGATCATTTCCACACGCTGATTGCAGATGGCAAGCTTCAGTCCGGCATGAAGGTGCCGTCGATCCGCGGCTTCGCGGAATCGCATGGCGTCAGCATCTCGACGGTCGTCGATGCGTACGACCGCCTGGTCGCCGAAGGCTGCCTCGTGCCGCGGCAGAACGCGGGCTTTTTCGTCCGCAGCTTCCAGCACGCCGCCTATCTGGCGCCGGACGCCTCGGCGCGCGACGGCAATTCGTTCGACTCGCTGTGGATGCTGAACCGGATCTGGCAAAGCCACGGCGCCGAAATCAATCCCGGTTGCGGATGGATGCCGCCGCACTGGCTGGACGAAGAGGGCTTGCGGCGCACGATGCGCAACATGGCCGGTCAGGCGACCCGTTCGCTTGGCGGATACGGCATGCCGAAAGGCTATCTGCCGTTGCGGTGGAAAATCTCCGACTGGCTCAACCAGCAGGAAATCTATTGCCGGCCGGACCAGCTGCTGATGACGCACGGCGCAGCCCACGCGCTGAGCCTGCTGATCCAGCACCTGATCAAGCCGGGCGACACGGTGTTCGTCGATTCGCCCGGCTACAGCCTGCTGTTCGCTCACCTGAAGCGGCTCGGCGTGCACATCGTCGGCATCCCGCTCACGCCCGCCGGCCCCGATCTCGCCGCCTTTGCCCGCCTGCTCGTGGAGCACGCGCCGAAAGCCTATTTCACGAATCCGCGCCTGCACAATCCGACCGGCATCTCCTGCTCGGCCGCGACCGCGCACAAGATCCTGCAGCTGGCGTCGCGGCATGACTTCCTGATCGTCGAGGATGACGTCTGCGCGGATCTCGACGCCACGTCGCGGCGCCCGATCGCCAGCATGGATCAGCTCGAGCGAGTGATCTACGTCGGCAGCTTCTCGAAGACCGTCTCGCCAAGCCTGCGCGTCGGCTACATCGCAGCGCATCCCGACCTGATCGAGGATCTCACCCAGCTGAAAATGGCAACCGGGCTGACGAGTTCCGAGATCGGCGAGCGCTTCGTCTACCAGGTGCTGACCGACGGGCGCCATCGCAAGCACCTGAAAGCGCTGCGCGACCACCTGTCCGCCGCGCAGGCCCACGCGCGGCGCCGCCTCGTGCAGGCCGGGATGGTGCTGTTCAGCGACGCGCCGGAAGGGATGTTCATCTGGGCTCGCCATCCGCGGCACGACGACGCGCGAACGCTGTCGAGCCGAGCGCTCGACAGCGACATCTATCTCGCACCGGGTCACCTGTTCACGCATGACGAGGAAACGACGCCATGGCTGCGCTTCAACGTCGGATTCTGCGCGCGCGACGCACTGTTTGATTTCCTCGCCGCCGCCTGACCTGCCGGCCGCGCGGGCGGCCGTTCGCCAGGCGTGCATGCATCAGAACTGATGCGTGATGCCGACGCGGCTCACCACCTGACGCGTCGTGCCGGACGGATTGAAGCCGGCGATCTGCGCCACCGGCGCATCGCCGGACGCATGCTGGGCTGCCGCCATCGCGTAAACCGACGTGCGCTTCGACAGCGCGTATTGCGCGATCACGTTCAGCTGCTGATACCTCGGCGACTTGCCGCTTGCATCGTCGTGCCCCGCCGTGAACGTGAAGCCCCCGCCCAGCAGCAGCGCACTGGTCGCGCGGTACGTCGCCGATACCTCGTAGTTCTGGAAGCTCAGGTTGCCGCCGCCGGCCTTCGGCCGGAACACCGTATTCGAGAAGTCCGCCGACAGCTTGAACGCGCCGGCCGTATAGGCCGCGCCCGCTGCGATGACGCTCTGGCTGCGCGCAGCCGCGAGCGCGTCGCCGTACACGGCGTTCGCAAAGCCGCCGCCGGACGCGTAGCCGGCCACCGCGGTCGCCGGATCGTTGACGCGCAGATAGCCGACACCCGCACTGAACGCACCGCCGCCGTAAGCGAGCGCCGCGCTGAACGTCGAGTCGGTCGAGAACTGGCCGGCCTGTCCACCCGGCGAATAGTGCCCCTCGAACGTAAAACCGGCGACCGTCGGGCTCACGTACTTGATCGCGTTCGGCACCGAGAACCCGTTGTCGAGATTGTCCATGTCGTTCGGATGCGCGAAGTACCAGCCGCCGTACTGGCCGTTCAGCGTAAACGGCTCGAGCAGGTCGACGTTCGCGTCCCACTGGCGCCCGAAGGTCAGCGTGCCGAGCCGGTCGGACGCCACGCCGACATATGCGTTGCGCGAGAACGCGAGGCCGCCTGCCGTTCCGGTCGCCGCATCGAAGCCGCTCTCCAGCCGGAACACGGCGCGCACACCGCCGCCGAGATCCTCCGTGCCAAGCAGGCCCCACCGGCTGCCGAGCGGCACGCCGCTCTGCATCTGGACCAGCTTGCCGCTGCGCCCCGGGATTGCACGGCCGTTCGCGGCGTCCGCAACATTGTTTGCGTAGTCGACCCCCAGGTCGACGATGCCGTAAAGCGTGACGACGCTCTGCGCGCACGCGGCGCCGGCCGACATCAATGCGAGCGACATGCCCGCTGCTGCGAGTTTCTTCATGGTTTTCCTCCTGGTCGTTGAATCGATGGCGCGCGGTGCGCCGAATGCTCAGCACGCGATGTCGCGGACGAACGCGCGCCGGCCCGCGACCGACAGCGCGACGCGGTAGATCAGCGCGGCACTGATGGCGGCAACTGGCGACGAGAACGTGGCGACCGTCCCGCCCGCCTCGAGCAGCGCGATGCCGAGCGCAGAAGCGGCGAACCAGGCGGTCAGGCCGCAGGGATTGAATGCGACGACGCGGTCGGCACGGTACTCGACGGCAGTGCCGAACAGCGCGCCGTAGTGCGGGGAGACGACATGCGTGACCGCAATGGCCACCCAGGCGACGACGAAGATGCCCTGATACGACAGCGCCTGAAGGACGAAGCCGAACACGTTGGTCAGCATCAGGCCGTACACGATCGCCCCTGCAACGATCGACCAGACGAACTTCGGCCAGCGCAGCCCGAATGCCGCCGCGAAGAACGCATGCATGTTCGTCGACGCGAGATAGAAGTTCGCGGTGTTGATGCGCGTCTGGCTGACCCATACGAACAGCAGGCCCGCAAAACCCATCAGCTTCAGCAGTGCGAGCACGACCGATACTTCGCTGAGCGCGCCCGATGCTGCGACCGTGCTCGCGAGAAAGATGCCCGCCACTCCGTTGACGATGAACGTGAACGCGTAGAACACCCAGCCGAAATTGACGTTCGCGTGGTAGCGCGTGTCGGCAGGGCGGCCGAAACGCGCGTAGTCCCACGTGTACATCATCAGGATCCATACGCCCATGAATGCGGTGAAGCAGTTCCACCAGCCGTGGGCGGGCGCTCCGCCGGCCGGCCCGAGGTGCAGCCACGCCGACAGGCCGGCGCCGCCCGACAGCGCGGCGACGATCGCCGCCACGAGACCGACCAGGTAGAACGGCAGCAGCACGCCGTTGAACTTGTCGAGCCAGTTCTGCACGCTGCCGAACACCAGCAGCACGCTGTAGGTCACGACGACCAGGTAGGCCATGTGCAGCGACACCGCGGGGAAATAGGCGTTGATCGCGATCGCGATCACCGAGCCTTCGAACAGCGCGTAGTAGATCGCCGTCGCGAAGAAGATCAGCGTCGCGAGGCTCGCGCCGGCGCTGCCGAATACGATCCGCGAGAACAGTGCCACCGACAGCCCGCTGGAAATCGCATAGCGCACGATCACCCGGTTGACGACGCTGTAGACCGACACCGACAGCACGAGCCCGATCAACGCATTCACCGTGCCGAAGTTGATGGCCAGCGTCGCCGACACGACCAGCCAGAACATCGCACTGCAGATGGCCCACCACGCCATCGTCAACGCCCCCTTCGGCATGCGCGCGTCGACGGGCACGGCGGTCGCCGCATAGCCGGGGTCCGGCGCATCTTCATGAGCTTTCAGTTCCATACGTTATCCGAATCAAATTGGATAAAAAAAGATCCGTGTGTATCGAATGCCTCGCGACGGCCGGATCTCCTTCCGCTCCGCTGCGGGCCGGATCGGCATGCCGGCCCGGCCCGCGCGGAATCACGTCAGTGCGCCCCCGCCATGTCGGTCAGCACGTACACGCCGGTTTCGTCGAGACGGGCGTGCCACTGCGGCGGCAGGACGATCGACGTCGTCACTTCCTCGATCACGGCCGGCCCCTCGACGACGTCGTCCGCACCGAGGCGCGTGCCGTCGTAGACCGGCGACGAGAAGGTCTCGATGTCCTGCCCGTTGCCGAAGATCATGTCGCGGCGCGATTTCAGCGCGGTTTCGATCGCGCCGTTGCCGCGCGGGACCGTCTGCGGCGGCGGCTGATCGAGCAGCCCGTACACGGTGCTTTCGATGTTCACGATTTCGACCGGGCTGTCCGGCTCGGCATACGTGTACAGCGCCTTGTGACGATCGTCGAACATTTTCCGGATCGCGCCGATCGTGCCGGCGTCGACGGGCATCGAGCCGATCGTCACCGAGCATTCATGCACCTGGCCGCAGTAGCGCATGTCGAGCTGCCGCTCGATGCGAATCCGCTCGCGCGCGAACCCCTCCTTTTCCAGCGCCGCGATGGCCTCCGCTTCGAGCCGGTCGAATTGCTGCTGGACGCGGCCGAGCGGCGCATGTTCGTCGATCCGCATCGGGCATGCGGCCATGTAGTTGTACTTGACGTCCGACAGCAGTTGCCCGAACGCGCACAATCCCGACGCGAGCTTCGGCACGAGCACCGTCCGCACGCCGATCTCGCGCGCCAGCGCGGCGATGTGCAGCGACGTCGCGCCGCCGGCCGCGATCAGCACGAAATCGCGCGGATCGTAGCCGCGCTCGATCGACACGCGCCGGATCCCGTTGATCATGTTGACGTTGACGATGTTGTAGATGCCGTACGCCGCCTTGCCGACGCACAACCCGAGCGGCGCGGCGATGTCCGTCTCGATGGCCCGGCGCGACGCGTCGCCGTCGATCCTGACCCGCCCGCCCAGCAGCGACACAGGGTTCAGGTAGCCGAGCGTGACGTTTGCATCCGTGACGGTCGGCGCCGTTCCACCCCGCATGTAGCACGCGGGCCCGGGCGACGCGCCCGCGCTCTGCGGCCCGACCTTCAGCAGTCCCATCGGGTCGATCCACGCGATCGACCCGCCGCCGGCGCCGAGCGTCTCCACCTGGATCATCGGCGTGCCGATGCGGTAACGCAGGAAATCGATGTCCTTGTTGACGTTCGTCACGCCGTCCTTGGTCAGCGTGATATCGAACGACGTGCCGCCCATGTCGACCGTGATCAGGTTCCGGTAGCCGAACGGCTTCGCGACGAAGCGCGCCGCCTGCGGTGCGGACGCCGGGCCCGAGTTGATCGCGTTCACGGCACGGGACGCCATCGCCTTCGGCGACGCCATCCCGCCGTTCGACTGGTAAAAGCGCACCGGCGAAGTCACGCCGTTATCGACGTAGAAATGCTCGATGCGGTTCACGTACCGTGCGAGCACGGGCCCGAGGTAGGCGTTCACGACGGTCGTCGACGTACGCGTGTACTCGCGCATCTGCGGGAACACTTCGAGGCCGACCGATACATAGACGTCCGGCAGCATCTCGCGGACGATCTCCGCCGCGCGCCGCTCGTGCACGCCGTTCGCCACCGACCAGAGGAACGAGACCGCGACGGCCTCCACGCGTTGCGCGCGGAACAGCTCGCACGCGTCGCGCACGTCCTCCTCGTTCAGCGGCGTATGGACGGTGCCGTCCGCGAGCACGCGTTCGCGCACGGGCCGGCGCAGATGCCGCTCGACCAGCATCGTCGCGGACGGGTAGCGGGCATCGTAGCGATGCCCTTCTTCCTTGTGCCCGAGACGGATCTCGAGCGAGTCCTCGTGCCCGGCCGTGCAGATCAGCCCGGTCTTCACGCCCTTGTGCTGGATCAGCGCGTTCAGCGCAACGGTCGTGCCGTTCACGCACAGGTCGAGGTTCGACAGCACCTCGTGCACCGGCTTGCCGAGCGCTTCGGCAATCTGCCCGAGGCCGTCGGCGATCGCGCGCGTGCCGTCCTCCGGCGTCGAGGTCGCCTTGAAAAGCCGCATCTGGCCGTCGCCGTCTGCCAGCACGAAGTCGGTGAAGGTGCCGCCCGCGTCCACGCCGAGCCGATATTGCTTGCTGTTCATTGTCTTTCCTCAGTGGTGGTTCGATGACGGACGGGCCGCGCGCAGCGCGTCGGTCGCGGCGCGATTCACGCGCAGGGTTTCGGGATCGAGCACGACGCCGTATTCCGCGCGGGCGGCATCGATCGACACGATGCCGTTCAGCACGTCGGCGCGCACGCGCTCCGGATCGCGCCGCAGCGGCTCGCCCCAGCCGCCTCCGCCGGGGTTGTAGGTCGCGAGCGAATAGCCGTCGCGCACCGTCATGACCGCGTTGTCGCGATGCGTTTCGATCACCTTGCCGTGCCGCTTCAGTTCGACGCGCCCGAGCTTGCGTTCGGGCTGCGCGCTCACCGCGCCGTTCGCGCCGATCGCGGGCAGCTTGCGTCCTTCCCCGAAGCTGACGACGGTCATCTCGTGCCCGATCGGCTCGACCTCCCACACCGTGCCGCTGCCGCCGCGGAATTCGCCCGCGCCCGCGCTGTCGGTCACGAGGCCGTAGCGATGGATCAGGATCGGATACGAGTACTCGAGCGTCTCGATATCGCCCGAGTAGAGCGCGCCGAAGCAGCACTGCGGGCCGCATGCATGCCAGCCGTCCATGTATGCCGTCGCGCCCGCTCCCGAAACGAGCGACGCGAGCACCATCGTCACGTACTCGTCGCCGGTGCGCTGGTCGTGCCCCGCGATGTTGACGCCGCTCGAATGGCCCCACGAGCCGACTGCGCGTTCGCCTTGTGCCTGCTCCAGTGCCAGACGCACCGCGTCGGCGAGGGTTTCCATCGGCGTCGTCGTGCAGTTCACGTGCGGCGCCGGCTCGCTGGCGTTGCACAATGTGCCCTTCGGCCCGAGATCGACGCTGACGCAGCGATAAAGCCCTTCGTTGTACGGCGGATCGAGCTGCGCGAACATCATGAGGCCGAGATACACCCCCGAAATCGAGTTGCCTTCGTACGAATTGATGAAGTACGGAATCTGCGGCGGGCTGTCGATCGCGATGTGGCAATGGTCGGCATCGATCCGCACCGTCGCCTTGATCTCGATCTCGCCGAAGCCGTGGCCCGAATCTTCCAGCGTCGCGCTCGCTTCGTACGTGCCGTCCGGCACCGCACGAATGATCTGCCGCATGTGCCGGTCGGCCATGTCCATCAGCTCGTCGATGCAAGCGCACACGGTGTCGCGGCCGTACTTGTCCAGCAGCGCGATCAGGTTGCGGGCGCCGACGTTGACTGCACCGAGCTGCGCCTTCAGATCGCCCTCCTGGTCCCGCCGCGACCGCATGTTGCTCAGCATGAAGTTCACGACGTCGTAGCGCTCGATGCCTTTGTCCCACAGCTTGACGGGCGGAATGCGCAGGCCTTCCGCATAGATCTCGCGCGCATCGGGGTTGTAGCCCGCGGGAACGGGGCCGCCGATGTCCGTGACGTGTCCCTTGCAGACGGTCCAGAACACCAGCTCGCCGTCATGAAACACGGGCTTGTACATGCAGCAGTCGACGATATGGCTGCCCTTGTAGACGGGGTCGTTGTGATAGATCACGTCGCCGTCGTGAATATCGTCGCCGAAGAAGCGCGCGACTTCCTTCATCGCGGGAATCAGCCCGCCGAGATGGATCGGAATGTCCTGGCCTTGCAGGATCATCTCGGGACGGCCGTTGAATATCGCGTTGCTGTAATCGTGCGCGACGTTGAACACGCTCGATCGCGCGGTCTTCTCCAGCGTCATCGTCATCTCGCGCTGCGTCGTCTCCAGCACGCCGCGCACGACCGCCAATGTAATCGGATCGACATCTCGTGACATTTCGTTCTCCAGTGGTTCCGCTTGAAGCGTCAGGGTCGAACGGCCTCTGGCCGGATTCGATGTCACGCAGGTTAAGAACGCCAAAATAGGCCAACAATGCACAGCCGGCGACGAGCGCGGTGCGTGCTGTGCTGCCCGCGCGCACCGTACACGCGGCTCGCCGGTCCGGCGCGTCCCCTGTACGGGGCGCGCGAGCAATACAGTGCAATACGCATGGAGCGTCATGCGAGGCACCGGTATCATCAAGCGCAGCATGTCGCGCGCCGCCGGCAGGCAGCCCCTGCGCCGCGCGCGTTCACTCCGAACCGGCCACCGATCCTTCGCCATGGACCTGAAGCAACTTCGCTACTTCGTCACGCTCGCGGAGCAACTGCACTTCGGCGCCGCAGCCGAGACGCTGGGCATCGCACCGTCCGCGCTGAGCATGCAGATCCAGGCGCTCGAACGCGAACTGGGCGTCCGGCTGCTCAACCGCACGAAGCGCTCGGTGTCGCTGTGCGCGGCCGGGATGCTGTTTCTCGAGGAGGCGAAGCGAACGCTTTCCGCGGCGGAAAATGCGCGGCGCGTCGCGATGATGGCCGGGCGCGGGCAGATCGGCGCACTGGAGATCGGCTACGTGGCGTCCGCAGCCTTTGCAGGCATCGTCCAGCGCCTGCTGTCGCGGCACGGCGAGCGCTATCCCGAGGTCAGCGCGCGGCTGCATCTGCTCGACAGCCCGGCGCAGATCCAGTCCCTGCAGCAGCGCGAACTCGATGCGTGCATCGTGCGCACCGCCGCCGGACACCCTGACGAAACCGACCGGATACGCCTGCTGAGCGAAAAACTGGTGGTCGCGCTGCCGGCCGGCCATCCGCTCGCGGCAAGGCAGGCGCTACGGGCGGCGGATCTCGCGCACGAGAAGTTCACCGCGCCGCAATTCGGCAAGGACGTGGGTTTTGCCCGCCATCTGCTCGCGATCGGCCGCGTGGCGGGCTTCGTCCCGAACATCGAGTATCCGACCCGGGACTTCATCACGGCACTCGTGCATGTCGGCGCGGGGCATGGCGTCGCCGTCGTGCCGGCGAGCATCGGCGGCATGCAGTTGCCCGGCGTCGCGTTCCGGGCACTGACGGACATCGAGGACGACGCAGCCCTGTATCTGGTGTTCAGGCGCAACGATTCGTCGCCGTTCGTGTCTTCCCTGCGCGAAATCGCGCTGGAGCTTGGCGGAGCGCGCGTCGACTGAACGCGAGGGTCGACAGGGAGGTTCGTGGCATCGACCGCGTTCGCGATATGCCGGCCGATTTCGATCGATACGATCGCGGCCGGCGACAGGGCATCGCGCGCCGCGCGTCACACCGGCGAAAATTCGCCGCGAATGCGCATCAGCTCGCGATGCAGGTTCACGTTTTTCTCGAACGGTGCGCGGCCGTGCAGCCAGAACAGGTTGTTCAGCATCACGAGATCGCCGGCGGGCAGCGGGATCGCGGCCGTCCCGCGCGACGTCTCCATCGCGTCCGACAGCGCCTGCAGGTATTGCGCGTGCTCGATCGACTCCGGGCACGCGAACTGGTCGATGAAACAGATGCCCGGCTTGCCGTCGACCGGGAAGAAGGTCCTGCGCTGGACCTCCTGCGCGACGTTCTTGCTCGGCGGCGCCTTGTACGTGAACTTGTACGACGCAAGCGGGTGCGTGCTGAATTCGTGCAGGCGCTCCCAGTCGTCCAGATGCAGCAGCCGGGATTCGCCGCCGATCGCGTCGCGTTCGCTGAATTTCATCATCTGCAGCCAGTCGGTCGGTTCGTCGACGAAGGTTCCGTCGGTATGCAGCGTGAACAGGCGATACGCCTGACGCAGGTACGAATCGCTGTCGTCCGTATGCTTGACGACGAAGCGCGCGTAGTAGGTGCCGGACATCGCGTCGTGATTCGCCGGACCGGCGAGATGCGCGATCGCCGTGCCGAACTTCACGTAGTCTTCCTCGCTGTCGGTCGTGCGTTGCACGCCGACGGTAAAGCTGCCCGACGTGCGGTCGCGAAGAATGCCACGCACCGTTTCCCGAAAACCGGCACCGACGAGCGACTCCAGCTTGCCCGCGAGCACGAATCGCATGTAGGGCACATACGCGAGATTCTGGCTGTCGACGTGCCGGGTTTCGTCGAAGAATCGTTCAAGGACATCCCGGTCGATATCGATCTGTCGGATGCGTGCGTGATGCGGATTGCGCCCGACCGAAAAACGCGCCGGCGCGCGATCATCCGTCGCAGTCCGAACCGATTGGATGTGGGTGGCATGCATGTCGTTCTCCTTTGACCATCGAATGAGAACGATTGTATTAAGCCGCCCGATCGCGCCTCAACAACGGATCCGCGCGATTTAATTCAGAAAATCTGAATTGTCCGGGCGGCACACCGCCATGCCGGTGCCTGTCACTCGCTCGCCGGCACGCGCGACACGACGCGCTTGAGCACCCAGCGGATCGACGAACCGTCTGCCGGCGGCTGCGCGGCCTTGTATTCGTCGATCTCGAGCACGTAGAGGAAGCCCGGCTGGAAATCGAACCCTTCGATGCCCGCGTACCAGAAGCTCCAGTCCGCGTCCGGCCGATCCTTCACCCGCAGGCATTCCATCGGCGCGACGCCGACGCAGCGCGCCTTCTGCGGCGCGACGTAGATCGTTTTCGCGACCGGCTGGCCGCCGGCCTGCTGCGCGCTCGACGCCGGCAGGTTACCCCCATTCGTTTCGCACGCAGCGAGCACGGCCAAGCTCGCGAACCCCGCCGTCAGCATCCATGCCCGAACCGTTCGCTTCATCCAGAGACTCCCTTGCATTTTGAAAGAGACGTGTGACCGCCTGCGTGCTCGCAGGTTCCGTGCGCCGGAGGCGGCACGTTCGCAAGCGCCCCATGCTACGGCAGCCGGCGCTTGCGTGTCGCGTGAATCAGCAACCCGGCCTCCTTTGTCCCGAACGGAACGGGACGACCGGATTCGCCCCCGTCTCCGCGACGCCGGCCGCAAACAAAAAGAGCCTGGAAACTCGCGCTTCCAGGCCGGAGACCATCAACGATGATGATGGAGGAGACAACGTCCTCTCGATGCGCTGCCGCGGCCCTGTCCGCGGCAGCGCGCAACGGGTTTCGTCAGATCGCCCAGCCGCCGAGGTAGAACACGACGAGCACGGCCGCAATGGCCACCGTGCCGACGTTGAGCTTGCGGAATTCGCCGCTGGCGATGCGCCCGATCACGAGCGTCGAGAAGCCGAGCATGATGCCCGTCACGATGTTCGCGGTCAGCACGATGAACACGGCGCACACGAGGCCCGACATCGCGTCGACCATGTCGTCCATGTGCAGCTTGCTCACGCTGCTCAGCATCAGCAGGCCGACGTACATCAGCGCGGGCGCGGTCGCATAAGACGGCACGAGCGCCGCGAGCGGCGACAGGAACATCACGACGAGGAACAGCAGGCCGACCACCGCGGCGGCAAGGCCCGTCTTCGCGCCCGCGGCCACGCCGACGCTCGATTCGATGTAGGCCGCCGCCGGCGCGCCGCCGAGGAAGCCGGAGAAGATCGAGCTGACCGAATCCGCGGTCAGCGCGCGGCCGCCGTTGATGATGCGGCCGTTCTCGTCGAGCAGGCCCGCCTGCCCCGCGACGGCGCGAATCGTGCCGGTCGCGTCGAACACGGCGGTCATCACGAGCGCGAGCACGCTCGGCAGCACGGCCACCGACAGTGCGCCCTTGATGTCCATCGCACCGATCAGCGATGCATGCCCCGGCGCACTCAGCGACGGCAGCGCGAACACGCCGTGGTACTTCACGTCCGGGTCGAACGCGAGGCCGAACACGGAGATCGCGATCACGACGAGCAGGATCCCGCCCGGCACGCGGCGCCGTTCGAGCCCGAAGATCGCCGCGAGGCCGATCACCGACATGATCACCGGCAGCGCGGTGATGTGGCCGAGCGACACCGGCAGGCCGGCGCCCGGGTTCTTGACCACGAGGCCGACGTCGTTCGACGCGATCAGCAGCAGGAACAGGCCGATGCCGATCCCCGTGCCGTGCGCGACGCCCGTCGGCAGGTTGCGCAGGATCCACGAGCGCACGCCGGTGACGGAGATGCCGGTGAACACGAGCCCCATCAGGAACACCGCGCCGAGCGCGACCGCCGGAGGCAGGCCCTTGCCGAGCACGAGGCCGAAGGCGGTGAACGCGGTCAGCGAGATCGCGCAGCCGATCGCGATCGGCAGCTTCGCCCACAGGCCCATCAGCAGCGAGCCGAACGCCGTCGTCAGGCAGACGGCGACGAATACCGCGCTCGTGTCGAACCCGGCTTTGCCGAACATGCCGGGCACGACGAACACCGAATAGACCATCGCCAGGAATGTGGTGATACCCGCGACGACTTCCCTGCGCTGCGTGCTGCCGCGCAGGGAAATCCCGAAATATCGATCGATGGCGCCCTTGGCACCGAAGTCCGCCTCCGCGCCGACGCCGGCGACCGGCTGCACCGGGGTATCACTCATGAGCTTGCTCCTTTATCAGCATGCTGAAACAGCCGCGTCGGGCCGTCGTCAGGTTTGTCTCGTCTCTAGATAGGTTTGGCAACGTCGTGGTGACGGGCGAGCCGCGATGCGTCTCGTCGGTCCAGAATCGTGGGCTGCCTTGTCTTGTGCGAAGGTCTGTGCGATTCAACGTGCTTGGTAGCGGCCGCTGCGTATCGGCCCCGCCATCTGAACTTTGCCGAAGCGAAGGGTAGGCGAACAGAACATCACGTCCTATCGGGCGACGAGCATGCAGCGCATGTCATAGCGCTTATATCGGCTTGAAACGGGGGTTTTCGCGTCGTGAACCGCGTGTATACGCCTAGTTCGGTTTCGTTAAGACGACTATTCGAGTGCCGGATCGGGCGACGCGAATTCGGCCGTGACGGCGGCGGCGGTTTGCAACGTCCTTGCGATTTCCGTGCTATTGCGCGCGGCGCCGCGCGATCGGGCGCGCCGGGCCGGACCTGGCCACTTCGGCCGATTTTGCCAAAGGTAGGAGGTTAACGCCCGGGGCGGCGAAATCAAAACGGCCAGGCGTCGTCGGTGCGGCTGCGACTGCGGCGACTGCGGCGACTGCGGTGGCGCCTGCTGCTGCGGCAGCAGCGGCGGCGGCGGCGGCGGCGGCGGCGACTGCGACTGCGACTGCGACTGCGACCGCGGCTGCGGCCGCTGCCAGGCGGGGCCGGCACGGCGCGGCCCCGTCCGTCGCCATTTAACGCTTCCTAGTAGACGTCCGGAACGTACATGTCTTCCGGCACCGGATGGCGGATGTAGTCTTCGTGGTGCACGCGATCGGGCAGCACGACCGCCGAATGGTCGACGTCGTGATACGGCACCTGCCCCAGCAGATGCCGGATGCAGTTGAGGCGGGCCGTCTTCTTGTCGTCGGCCCGCACGACCCACCAGCGCGATTCCGGGATGTGCGACCGCTCGAGCATCACTTCCTTCGCCTGCGTGTACGCTTCCCAGCGCCGGCGGCTCTCGAGATCCATCGGGCTCAGCTTCCACTGTTTCAGCGGATCGTCGATGCGGCTCTGGAAACGCAGCTCCTGTTCGTCGTCCGACACCGAGAACCAGTACTTGACGATCTGGATGCCGCTTCTCACGAGCATTTTTTCGAACTCGGGCACCGACCGGAAGAACTCCTCGTATTCGTCGTCGGTGCAGAATCCCATCACGCGCTCGACGCCGGCGCGGTTATACCAGCTCCGGTCGAACAGCACGATTTCGCCGGCGGCCGGAAGATGGGCCACATAGCGTTGGAAATACCATTGCGTGCGTTCGCGCGTCGTCGGGGCGGGCAGCGCCGCCACGCGGCACACGCGAGGGTTCAGCCGCTGCGTGATGCGCTTGATGACCCCGCCCTTGCCCGCCGCATCCCGGCCCTCGAAAATCACGACCAGCCGGTGGCCGGAATTCACCACCCAGTCCTGCAGCTTCACCAGCTCCCCCTGCAAGCGCAGCAGCTCGCGGAAGTAGCGCTGGCGTTCCGCGCGCCGGTCGCCGTCGGCTGCGGTGCCGGTTTCGAATCGCCGGTCGTCGAGTTCCAGCTCGAATTCCTCGTCCAGACTGTCGATCAGCTCCGCTTGCATGCGCTGATAGCGATCCAGGTCGGGATCGGCGTCGTGGGTCGGAAGCGCTTCTTTCATGGGAGTCCCCGTATTGCCATTGGATAAGCGTGCGCCGGAAACCGGCACACGCGAGATCGGTGCACCGCCGGTGCGATCCGGCAGTGCGAGCTGATCGATCGGCGCGCGTTGCGCAACGGCGGGCGTCGCTCGGGCGAAGGCCCGCATCGCCGGTCGAACAGGCCACAGACATGCGGCAATGATGCAACGAAACAGCGCTCGAAACATCCCGTCGCGCAAGCGCGGCCGCCGGCTGCGGCCAGCCCTTTCGAGCCGGCGCATCCGCGCAATGCGGGCCAATCGTCCGACCACCTGCGCTTTTCCCGTGCGATTCCTGCGTGTTCGGCGAATGAAACGATCAGGCTTCGACATCGGCAAGACTGAAGATCTCGGTCTTGTCGTTGTACGAGAAGACCTCGCCGTAACGGCCCCAGTCGATCACCGCATCGAGCGTTTCCTCGGCAACGTCGTCGGACAGGAAATCCTCCAGCTCCTGCTCGAAACGCACGCGCGGCGCGCGATGGCCCGGCCGCTCGTCGAGCACCTTCCTGATCCGCGCGGCGAGCGGCACGTGCTTCAGCAGATGGTCCGCGAACATCAGCTTGCGCTCCTGCGTGCCGAACTCGGCGAACACGCGCCCCGGCGGCGTCAGGAATACATCGCCTTCCCGCACGTCCGCGAAGCCGAGATACTGCAGCACTTCGGCGATCGGGAACAGGTCGTCGACCTCGAGATGCAGCGTGCGCGCGATTTCCGGCATGTCCGCGCGGCCGTGGTACGGCGCCATCACAAGCGTCTCGATCAGGCCGGCCATCAGGTTGGTCGACACCCGCGGCAGCCAGCTGCCGAGCTCGAGCCCCTTCTTCGTCGCCTCGCCGGTCTGGCGCGTGGTCATCTTTGCGTAGATATCGTCGACCAGCTTGCGGAATGCCGGGTCGAGACGGTTGCGCGGGTGCTTGAACGGCACCTTGATCTCGGCGATCACGCGCCCCGGGTTCGACGACAGCACGAGGATCCGGTCGCACATGAACACCGCTTCCTCGATGTTGTGCGTGACGATCAGCACCGACTTGATCGGCATGCGGCCCTGCGTCCACAGGTCGAGCAGGTCGGTACGCAGCGTCTCGGCGGTCAGCACGTCGAGCGCCGAGAACGGCTCGTCCATCAGCAGGATCGTCGGATCGACGACGAGCGCGCGCGCGAAGCCGACGCGCTGGCGCATGCCGCCCGACAGCTCGCGCGGATACGCGTTCTCGAAGCCGTCGAGACCGATCAGGTCGATTGCCGCGAGCGCACGTTCGCGCCGCCGGTTTGCGTCGACGCCGAGCGCCTCGAGGCCGGCTTCCACGTTCTGCAGCACGGTGAGCCACGGGAACAGCGCGAAGGTCTGGAACACCATCGCGACGCCTTCGGCCGGGCCGCGCAGCGGCTTGCCGAGATAGCTCACCTCGCCGCCCGTCGGCTCGATCAGGCCGGCGATGATCCGCAGCAGCGTCGACTTGCCCGAGCCGGAACGGCCGAGCAGCCCGACGATCTCGCCTTCGCGCAGCGACAGGTTCGCGCCGTCGAGCACGAGCAGTTCGCCCTGCGTCTTGTTGAAGCCGCGGCTGACGTCGTCGACGCGCAGGATCTCGTCGCCGAGCTTCGGGGGAGCCGGCTGCGTCTGGGTGGGGGCGCTGACAGTATTCGGGTTTTGCATCGCGTTTTGCTCTTGATAAGGCTCTCGATCGCGCACTCGATCGAGCGTTGAATCAGGGTCAGTCGACTCGCAGCTTCGACTCGGCATACGCATACAGCGGGCGCCACAGCACGCGGTTGAACAAGGTCACGAACAGGGACATCACGGCGATGCCGAGGATGATCTTCGGGAAGTCGCCGGCGGCCGTCGTCTGCGCGATATACGCGCCGAGGCCGTGCGCGGTGACCTTGGTATCGCCCCACTGCACGGCTTCGGACACGATGCTCGCGTTCCACGCGCCGCCCGACGCGGTGATCGCACCCGTCACGTAATACGGGAAGATGCCCGGCAGCATCGCCTGGCGCCACCATTGCCGGCCGCGGATGCGGAAGTTGGCGGTCACTTCCTTGTAGTCGTTCGGATACGCGGTTGCGCCGGCGATCACGTTGAACAGGATGTACCACTGCGTGCCGAGCACGATCAGCGGCGACAGCCAGAAGTCCGCGTTCAGGTGGAATTTCACGATCACGATGACGAACACCGGGAACAGCAGGTTCGCCGGGAACGCGGCCAGGAACTGTGCAAGCGGTTGCACCTTCTCCGCCAGCGCGGGGCGCAGCCCGATCAGCACGCCGATCGGCACCCAGATCACCGACGCGACCGCAATCAGCACCGTAACGCGGACCAGCGTGATCAGCCCGAGCACGAACACGTGCCCGACTTCGTCGAGCGTGACGCCGGTGCGCACGTAGGCGACCACGCGCCAGACGACGTACACGGTCAGCAGGATCACCGCGATGCCCCAGACGATATCGCCGACACGCGACGCCTTCTCGCGTTGCGCGCCCGCCCATCCGCCGCCCCCGAGCGCCGGCATGCGCATCGGTGCGCGCGCGGCCCGCGACAGCATCCATCCCATCGGCACGAGCGCGCGGTGGATCAGTTGCGTGCGGCGCAACACGTCGAGCAGCCACGACTCGGGCGCGTCGCCCGAGCTCGTGTTTTCCATCCGGAACTTGTCGGCCCACGCGACGAGCGGGCGGAACAGCAGCTGGTCGTAAGCGAGGATCACGACCGTCATCGCGAGGATCACCCAGCCGACCGCGCCGAGGTTCTTGTCGGAGATCGCCTGCGCGAGATACGCGCCGATGCCCGGCAGCGTGATCGTGTTGTTGCCGACCGTGATCGCCTCGGACGCGACGACGAAGAACCAGCCGCCCGACATCGACATCATCATGTTCCAGATCAGGCCCGGCATCGAGAACGGCACCTCGAGCTTCCAGAAACGCTGCCAGCCGGTCAGGTGGAAACCGCGCGACACCTCGCCGAGGTCGCGCGGCACCGTGCGCAGCGACTGGTAGAAGCTGAACGTCATGTTCCACGCCTGACTCGTGAAGATCGCGAAGATCGCGGCCAGCTCGGCGCCGAGCACGCGGCCCGGGAACAGCGCGAGGAAGAACGTGACCGTAAACGAGATGTAGCCGAGCACCGGCACCGACTGCAGGATGTCGAGAATCGGCACGAGCACCATGCCGGCCCGGCGGCTCTTCGCGGCGAGCGTGCCGTACACGAGCGTGAAGACAAGCGACGCGATCATCGCGGCGAGCATCCGCAGCGTCGTGCGCAGCGCATATTCGGGCAGGTTCGACGGATCGAGCGAGATCGCCTGGGTCTTCAGCGTCGAAATCGGGGCCAGCGTTTGATGGAAGCCGATCGCCGCCATCGCGATCAGGCAGACGATCAGCGGAAAGGCGATGAAGTCCCAGCGGTTGGGCAGGACGCGCCACGCCGACGCATTCGCGGTGCGACTCGGGTCAAAGCTGAAATCCATCAGGGACGTTCTCCGTCGAGAGAGTTTGAGCAGGCCGGCCGCATGCGGCGACAACCGGCCGCGCCCGGCCTTGCCCGGTATTCATGCACCGCTTCATTGTCCGTGTCGGCGACGCGGAACCCGCGCGGCGCGGTGCCGGCGGCGGCGTTCCGGCCGGCGCTGCGCGTCACGGCGTCCGGTGCTGTGACCGGCGGACGGCAGCCCGGGCCTGCGTCGTCAGAACACCCGGTGCAGCAGCCAGTACAGGCACGCCGACAACGCGATCGACGCCGGCAGCGTCAGCACCCACGCGAGCACCAGATTGCGCACCGTGCTCCAGCGCAGGCCCGAGCCGTTGGCCGTCATCGTGCCGGCCACGCCGGACGTCAGCACGTGGGTCGTCGACACCGGCAGCCCATAGGCGTCCGCCATGCCGATCGTCAGCATCGCGACCGCCTCGGCCGACGCGCCCTGGCCGTAGGTCAGGTGCGACTTGCCGATTTTCTCGCCGACGGTCACGACGATGCGCTTCCAGCCGACCATCGTGCCGAGGCCCAGCGCGATGGCCACCGCAACCTTCACCCAGGTCGGGATGAACTTGGTCGCATGGTCCAGTTGCTTCCTGAATGCGTCGATGACGCCCGCGTCCTCGGCGGAGAACGCCGGCGCCTTCGCCTTCTCCATCAGCCGGATTGCCTCGGAGGCCACGTACATGTCGTTGCGCACGTTGCCGACCTGGTTTTGCGGCACCGCGGAAATCGAGCCCGATACGCCCACCTGTCCGGCGATCCCGTCGACCAGCTCGCGCAGCGCGGGCAGCGTCGCCGGCGTCATCTGGCGGGTGCGCACATACGTCTCGACTTCGCCGCGCGCGTCGGCGGGGCGGGCCTGCGAGTCGTCGTATTTCGCGAGCGTCGCCGACGCATGGCGCGCCACAGCGACGAACGTGCCGGTCTGCTCGGTCGTGACGGCCTTGTTGAGCGCGTAGGCGGTCGGCATCACGCCGATCAGGATCAGCATGATGAGACCCATGCCCTTTTGCCCGTCGTTCGAGCCGTGGGCAAACGACACGCCGGTGCAGGTCAGGATCAGCAGCGCGCGAATCCAGAACGGCGGCGGCGTGTTCTTCTTGGGTTCCTCGTAGAGCGCCGGCACGCGCACGACCGCCTTCAGGATCAGCAACAGCAGCGCGGACAGCAGGAAACCGATGATCGGCGAGAACAGCAGCGCCTTGCCGACGCCCATCGCCTGGTTCCAGTCGACGCCGCTCGTGCCGGACGGGCCGCTGAGGAACTGGTTCATCAGTCCGACCCCGATGATCGAGCCGACGAGCGTGTGCGAGCTCGACGACGGCAGGCCGAAATACCAGGTCGCGAGGTTCCACACGACCGCCGCGATCAGCAGCGCGAACACCATCGCGAAGCCGGCGCCGCTGCCGACCTGCAGGATCAGCTCGACGGGCAGCAGCTGCAGGATGCCGAACGCCACGGCGCCGCTCGACGTCAGCACGCCGAGGAAATTCCATGCGCCCGACCAGATGACCGCCAGGTGCGGCGCGAGCGAGCGCGTATAGATCACGGTTGCGACCGCGTTGGCCGTGTCGTGGAACCCGTTCACGAACTCGAAACCGAGCGCGATCACGAGTGCGATGCCGAGCAGGAAGTAAGGAAACGCAGAACGCTCGACAACCGTGTCGAGATCCGATGCGAGCTGGGTAATGACGAAGATTGCGCCTGCGACGAGGAGGATCAGGAAGACGGCAAAGCCAAGGTTGCGTATACGGCTGCCGGACACGCTGACTTGCGCGGCGAACGGATCGGACATGGTCGAATTGACAAGGAATCTGGCACGGAACGAAGACTATACGACTCGCCTGTGACCGTCACGTTAATTCGCATCAAAAAAAAATGATGGAGTATTTCGCCATTATTAATACCCGACGTTTCATTCCGCAGGATCTGCGCAAAATACTTTCATTAACCTTTCGCGCGTTGCGTTTCGCGCATGACCCATGCCGATTCATGCATACGGCCTGCCGACATCAACTTGCACTGCAGCATGAAAACCTGAGCATTCTCACGTGTTCAGACGATAAGTCGCTGTCAGCGGCCAAAGCCCGCCTGCGTAATACGAAGCAATAAAAACAATCGCTTGAATTCGGTCATTCATTTCATCCGAATACCCGGTCAAATCGAATATACCGCGCACATGTTTCGGCAATGGCAATTGCCGTCATTGACGGATATGAAACACCGCCGCCCGCGCATCGCGGCCATGGCGACACGACACCCATTTACGCCCTGAATGACCCGGCGCTGCCCGGCAGGACAACGCCACGGTCCCGAACCGATGACGCGTCCCGCGCGACCACCCCGGGCTGGCGTTAAAATCCGCCGCCTGGGCACCCACGGCGAGCGCGCGTTTTGACGGAATTCGAGCAGGGCTTCATCCTCACCCGCCACTGGCGGGACACCGCGGCCGGCGTCGAAATCGAGTTCTGGCTGGCAACCGAACACGGTCCGCGCCGGGTGCGGCTGCGTCCGCAGGAAGCGGTCGCGTTCGTCCCGGCCGAGCAGCGCGAAGCGGCCGCGCGCGAGCTGGCCGGCGAGACCGGCACCGAACTGCGCCCGCTCGCGCTGCACGACTTCCGGCAGCGCCCGGTCGCCGGCCTCTATTGCCGGCGCTACCGCCATCTGTCCGCGCTGCACAAGCGCCTGGCTCGCGCCGGCGTCGACGTCTACGAAGCCGACGTGCAGCCGCCCGACCGCTACACGATGGAACGCTTCATTACCGCGCCGGTGCGGTTTCGCGGCGTGCCGGCCGGCGACGGCGCGCTGGCCGACGGCGAGCTGAAGGCGGAGGCCGACTACCGCCCCGCGCTGCGCTGCGTGTCGCTCGACATCGAGACCAGCGCGCGCGGCGAGCTGTACTCGATCGCACTGGAAGGCTGCGGGCAGCGGCAGGTATTCATGCTCGGCCCGGCCAACGGCGACGCCCGCGACATCGATTTCCGGTTCGACTACTGCGACGACCGGCCCGCGCTGCTCGCGCGGCTGAACGACTGGTTCGCGCAGCACGACCCGGACGTGATCATCGGCTGGAACCTGATCCAGTTCGACCTGCGCGTGCTGCACGCGCACGCCGAGCAGTATCGCGTGCCGCTGCGGCTCGGCCGCGGCGGCAGCGTGCTCGACTGGCGCGCGCACGGCCAGCAGCCCGACCATTTCTTCGCGGCCGCGGCCGGACGGCTCGTGATCGACGGCATCGACGCGCTGAAGTCCGCGACCTGGACCTTTCCGTCGTTCAGCCTCGAATATGTCGCGCAGGCGCTGCTCGGCGAAGGGAAGTCGATCGACAACCCGTATCAGCGGATGGACGAGATCCAGCGCCGCTTCGACCACGACAAGCCCGCGCTCGCGCGCTACAACCTGAAGGACTGCGAACTCGTCACGCGCATCTTCGAGAAGGCGGACCTGCTGTCGTTCATGCTCGAACGCGCCACCGTGACCGGGCTCGCGGCGGACCGCACCGGCGGATCGGTCGCGGCGTTCACGCACCTGTACCTGCCGCGCATGCACCGGCTCGGCTACGTCGCTCCGAACATCGGCGACGTGACGGGGCAGACGAGCCCCGGCGGCTTCGTGATGGATTCCCGGCCCGGTCTGTACGACTCGGTGCTCGTGTTCGACTACAAGAGCCTGTACCCGTCGATCATCCGCACGTTCCTGATCGATCCCGTCGGGCTGATCGAGGGCCTCGCCGATCCCGGCGACGATGCGTCGGTGCCGGGCTTTCTCGGCGCGCGCTTCTCGCGCACGCGGCATTGCCTGCCGGACATCGTGCGGCGCGTGTGGGACGAGCGCGACCTCGCGAAACGCCAGCGCAACGCGCCGCTGTCGCAGGCGCTGAAGATCATCATGAACGCGTTCTACGGCGTGCTCGGCTCCACCGGCTGCCGGTTCTTCGATCCGCGGCTCGCGTCGTCGATCACGATGCGCGGCCACGAGATCATGCACCGCACGCGCGAGCTGATCGAATCCCACGGCTACGAAGTGATCTACGGCGACACGGATTCGACGTTCGTGTGGCTGGGGCAGCCGCACACCGACGACGAAGCGGCGCGCAAGGGCCGCGCGCTTGTCGAGCACGTGAACCGCTGGTGGACGACGCACTTGCGCGAGCGCTTCGGGCTCGACAGCGCGCTCGAACTGCAATACGAACGGCACTACCGCCGCTTCCTGATGCCGACCGTGCGCGGCGCGGACGAAGGCAGCAAGAAGCGCTATGCAGGCCTCGCGGTCGCGCCGGACGGCGGCGAAGACGTCGTGTTCAAGGGGCTCGAGACGGTGCGCACGGACTGGACGCCGCTCGCGCAGCAGTTCCAGCGCGAGCTGTATCGGCGCGTATTCAAGCGGGAACCGTATCAGGACTTCATCCGCGACTACGTGCGCCGCACGCTCGCGGGCGAACTCGACGCACTGCTCGTCTACCGCAAGCGCGTGCGCCGGCCGCTCAGCGAATATCAGCGCAACGTGCCGCCGCACGTGCGCGCCGCGCGCACCGCCGATGCGTTCAACGAAGCGCACGGCCGGCCGCTGCAGTACCAGCGCGGCGGATGGATCAGCTACATGATGACGACGGCCGGCCCGGAACCGCTCGAGACGATGCGCTCGCCGATCGACTATGCGTTCTACGTGAGCCGACAGCTTCAGCCGGTTGCCGACGCGATCCTGCCGTTCCTGCGCGACGATTTCGAGTCGGTGGTGTCGGGGCAGGGGCGGTTGTTTCAGGGGTAGGCCGCCGATCCTTCGTTGCGCCGCTGCTGCCCGCCTTCACTATCCGCCTCCACTAGACTTTGCACGCGCAAAGTCCACGCCGCCGCTCACCGCCCTGCGACGCAAGCCACCGGTTCCGCGCGCTCGGGCGCCCGCCGCACGGCCCGCCCGGCTGCGCCCCGTGCGTCGCACGGCGCGCCCGGCCGCTCGACGTAGTCGCGCGGCGTGAGCCCGAGCACACGCCGGAAATGCCGGCCCAGATGGCTCTGGTCGAAGAAGCCGACCTCGGTCGCAACGACCGACGGCGGCAATCCTGCGCGCAGCAGGTCCTGCGCATGACGAATGCGAACGAGGCACAGATAGCGGTGCGGCGACACGCCGACTTCGCTGCGAAAGCGCGTCGCGAAGCGCGACACGCTCAACCCGGCGACCGACGCGAGCGTGTCGAGACTCAGCGGCTGCGCGAACGACGTTTCGATGATCTGCAGCGCGCCGCCGACGGCGCGCGACACGGGCCGAGCGGCACCGAACGCACGCGTCGTCGCGGCGTCGTCCGTGCCGTCCGTGTCGTGGAAAGCGTTGGCCATGGCCGGGCTCCTCAGGTCGTCGCGTGCGCGGCCTCGGCCGACGCAGCAAAGCGGCCGATCGAGAACGGCTCGATCGGCGTGCTCGTCGCCCCCGTATCGATCAGCTCCGCCATCGTGTCGCCGACGCCGGGGCCGAGCTGGAAGCCGTGCCCGCAGAAACCGAACGCGTAATACAGGCCGTCGACCTTCGCGCTGCGGCCCATGATCGGCCGGTCGTCCGGCATGTAGCCTTCGACGCCGCTCCACACACGAATGATGTTCAGCCGCGTGAGCGCCGGCACGACGCGCGCGAGCTGCGTGAACTGCAGCAGCGTGCTTTCGGGCAGCACTTTCGCACGCCGCTCGTCGAGATAGGCCGGCGCGCGCGCGCAGCCGCCGATCACGATGTTGCCGCGCTCGACTTGCCGGAAATACACGACCTCCTCGATATGCGGCGACGACACGCCGACGGCCGGCCGGATCGCGTACGGCACGGGCTCGGTCACGCACATCTGCGGCCCGTTCACCGCGATCGGCACCGGCTCGCCGAATTGCGCGCTGAGCTGGTTGCCCCATGCGCCCGCCGTGACGAGCAGGTTCGGCGCGCAGAACACACGTCCATCGGTACTCGTCGCTCGGAACGTGTCGCCGTCTTTCTCGACCGTGGCGATCGCGGTGTTCTCCTCGATCCGCGCGCCCGCGCGCGCCGCCGCGCGGCCGAACGCCGGCGCGGCGAGCCGCGGGTTCGCGTGGCCGTCCAGCTCCGAGTGCGACGCGCTCAGCACCTCGGGGCCGAGAAACGGGAACTTCGCACGCATCGCGGCGCCGCGGTACAGGTCGAGCTTCAGCCCGTAGTGGGCCGCTTCGCGCGCATACACTTCGAACGAATCGTCCTGCTCCTGCCGATAGCACACGCGTACGTGCCCGCTCTGCAAGAACTCCGCACTGTGCCCGATCAGCTCGGGCAGCTTGCCCCAGATCTCGCGCGAGCGGTTCGCGAGCGGCAACTGCGGCAGGAAGCGGCCCTGGCGCCGCACGTTGCCGAAATTGGTGCCGCTCGCCTGCTGGCCGATCAGGCCGCGTTCGAGCAGGATCACCGAGCGGCCCCGCTGGCGCAGGAAGAACGCCGCCGCGGCGCCCATGAAGCCGCCGCCCACGATCACGACATCCGCATCGGCCCGCATCATTCATCCCCCATCGTCGTTGCGGCCTCCGGCCTCGGCGCCTCCGGCGCGGCGTCGGTGCGCGTCGCGATCGGAAACGGCTTGACCGGCGCCTGGCCGCGCAGCCGCCCGACCGCTTCGAGCGGCACGCCGGCTGCCGCCGCGATCACTTCGGCGCCTGCGTGCCCGCAGTAACGGCCCTGGCAGCGCCCCATCCCGACCCGGCTGAACGCCTTCGCGCGGTTCGCTTCGCACGCGCCCTCTTCGCGGATCACACGGCGCAGTTCGCCGACGCTCACGCCCTCGCAGCGGCACAGGATCGTGTCGTCCGACAGGTGCGCCGCCTGCTGCGCGGGCCACGGAAACGCCTGCGCGAGCCCGGAGCGGAAGCGATCCCTCTTCGCGCGCTCGCGCTGCAGCTCCGCAACCCGAGCGTCGTCGACCGGCCGCCCGAGATCCTTCAGCACCGCAAGCGCCGCAAGGCTGCCCGCTGCTTCCGCGCCGTCCGCGCCGAGCACGCGCACGCCGTCGCCGGCGAGGTACACGCGCTCCACCGAACTACGCCCCATGTCGTCGAGCTGCGGCAGCCATTGCCGCGTGTCGGCATCGAAACGGAACGCGCAGCCGGCCAGATCCGCGAGCTGCGTCTCGGGACGCAGGTGGTAGCCGAGCGCGACCGCATCGCATGCGACGCGCTCGATCGTGCCGCGCGCGTCGCGGAAACTGACGGCTGACACACCCTGCGCCGGATCGCCGTGAATCTCGATCGGCTCGATCCCGTGCTCGATCCGCACGCCCGCACGCTTCAGCGCCCGCACCAGCGCGATCCCCTTCTTCAGCACGTCGGGCCGCGCAAGCAGATTCGGCAGCGCACGCAGCCGGTTGCCGGCCGTCGACGTGTCGAGCACCGCCGCGACCTTCGCGCCGGCCTGCACGTACTGGCTCGCGACCAGGTACAGCAGCGGCCCCGAACCCATGAATACGACATTCGCGCCGATCGAACAGGCCTGCGCCTTCAGCGCAATCTGCGCGGCGCCAAGACTGTACGCGCCCGCGTACTGCCAGCCCTTGACCGGCATCAGCCGGTCCGTCGCGCCCGGACACAGCACGAGCGCATCGTACGGATACCGAACCGACAGGCCGTCATGCACCGTGTACAGCGCGCCGCCCGACACATTCCACGCGAGCGTGTCGGGTGCGTAGTGGACCGATGCGCGCACGCGCTCGAACGTCTCGTGCAGGTTGCGCGCGCGCGCTGCTTCCGTGCCATAGAGCTTGTCGTATGGGCGCGAAAACTGTTCGGGCTGGCGACGGTAGATCTGGCCGCCGTCGCGCCGCCCCTCGTCGATGACGAGCGGACGCACGCCTGCTTCGACGAGCGCCTGCGCGCAGCGCACGCCGGCCGGCCCGGCGCCGACGACGATTACGCGAGGTTCGGCCATTGCGCCTCCGGTTGTCGGGTGACGATATCGAGGCCCGGCTGCACGACGGTCGTGCAGGCACGCAGACGCTCGCCGCCGGCGGTCCAGACCCAGCAGTCCTGGCACGCGCCCATCAGGCAGAAGCCGGCGCGCACCTCGGGCCCGAACTCGGACTGCCGCACATGGCCGGTCTGCGTCAGCATCGCGACCAGGAGCGTGTCGCCCTCGAGCCCGCTCACGGTCTGCCCGTCGATCCGGAACGCGACCGGGCGGCGCCCGGTTTCGGCAAGACGAACGAATCGCGCTGTCATATGCATCTCTCCTGCGCGTCGCTGGCGCGGCACGCGTCGTCATTGGGAACGGTCCGGCCGGTCGCGCGCATCGTCCGCCTCAGTGCAGGATGTCCTGCAGACGGTAGTACGCACCGACGAACGGCAGGAACCACGCGTGTCCGAAATGGCCGGGCATCGCCGGCCAGTCGAGTTCGCGCCACGGATTGGACGCCGCCGCGCCATACAGCACGTCGGCCATCACGCGGCCCATGTGCACCGACATCTGCACGCCGTGGCCGCTGTAGCCCATCGAGTAGTACAGCCCGTCGTGCTGGCCCGCGCGCGGCAGGCGGTCCGCGGTGATGTCGACGAGCCCGCCCCAGCAGTAATCGAGCCGCACGTTCGCCAGTTCCGGAAAATAGCCGGCCATCCCGGCGCGCAGGATCTCCCCGCTTTTCGCGTCGGAGCGCGGGTCCGACATCGCGAAGCGCGCACGGCCGCCGAACAGCAGCCGGTTGTCGGGCGTCACGCGGAAGTAGTTGCCGATGTGGCGCGTCGTCACGTACGCGCGGCGGTGCGGGAGCAGCCGGTCCAGCTGCGCGTCGGGCAGCGGCTCGGTGACGACGATGAAACTGCCGACCGGCGCGATGCGCCGCCGGAACCACGCGAAGGGGCCGTGCTGCGACGCGCCGGTTGCGACCAGCACGCGATCGGCGACGATCGTGCCGCGCGCGCAGGTGACAACGTGGCGTTCGCCCTCGAGCCGCTCGAGCCGCGTGACGGCCGCGTTCTCGTAGATGCGGGCGCCGCGCCGCGCCGCGGCCTCCGCCAGCCCGACCCCGAACTTGCCCATGTGCATCTGCGCGCCATTTCGCTGCAACAGGCCGCCATGGAAACCGTCCGAGCCGACCTCGTCGCGGATCCGCGACGGCTCGATCAGTTCGACGTCCGGATCGACGTCGCGCCGCAACGCGTCGAAGGTCTTCGCGAGTCCCGCGAAATGCTGCGGCTTCGCGGCGAGCTTCAGCTTGCCGCCGCGCCGGAAATCGCAGTCGATCGCATGCTCGGCGACGATCGCCTCGACGCTCTTCACCGCGCTCTCGTACGCGCGATAGAACTGTTTCGCCTGCGGTGCGCCGATCCGCGCGGCGAGCGATGCGTAGTCCTGCGCGAGACCGGTGTTGCACTGGCCGCCGTTGCGGCCCGACGCCTCGCTCGCGACCTGCCCCGCTTCGAGCACGACGACCGACACCCCGCGCTGCGCGAGCGCCAGCGCCGCCGACAGTCCGGTGAAGCCGCCGCCGATCACGACCACGTCGGCACGTCCGTCGACCGGCCCTTCGCAGCCTGCGCGAAAGGCGGGGCGGGTTTCCAGCCAGTACGATTCGAATTTCATCGGAGCCTTTGTAAGCATTCGGGCGACGGGAACGACCTGCATGCGACTTCAGCGCGCTCGTCCGTCGCAAGCCGCCGGCGCACGCACCGGCACGCATTCGCCATCGCGCAACGCCCGCCGGTTGAAAACCATTTAATCACCGTCAAAAAGCGCAGTTGCCGTGTATTGACGGACGCCGCACGCACATTCCACCGTTTTGCGCGGCCGCCGCAGCACGCTGTGCGGCGCACGCATCACGCCCCCACCGACATGTCGATCAGCACGCTCTTGAACCGCAGGTTCGCCTCGTACGCCTGCCGGCCGAGATCCTTGCCGATCCCCGATTGCTTGTAGCCGCCGGTCGGAATCACGAAATCCGATGTGCGGCCGTAGCGGTTGATCCACACGGTGCCGGCCTCGATGCCACGCATCATGCGCAGCGCGCGGCCGAGGTCGGCCGTATGCACGCCGGCCGCGAGCCCGTACTTGTCGTGCGCGGCGAGCGCGAGCGCCTCGTCCTCGCCGTCGAACGGCTGCACGGTCAGCACGGGCCCGAAGATCTCTTCGTTCACGGCCGGCGACTGCGTGCTCACGCCAGTCAGGATCGTCGGCGCATAGAACGCGCCGTCGCCGGCGAGCGCGAGGCGGCCGCCGCCCGCGACCGCCTGCGCGCCGCCTTCGAGCGTGCGCTGCACGATCGCGTCGATCCGCTGCAGCTGCGGCTGCGACACGATCGGCGCGAGCGTTGTGCCGGCCGCCCAGGTCATGCCCGGCCGCAACTCGGCGAACGCCGCGGCGACCCGCTCGGCGAAGCGCGCTTCGATGCCGCGCTCGACGAGCAGCCGCGAACCGGCAACGCACACCTGCCCCGCGTTGCCGGTGATCGCCGCGGCGACGCGGCGCGCGACCGTGTCGAGATCCGGCGCGTCGGCGAACACGATCTGCGGGCTCTTGCCGCCCAGTTCGAGCGTGACCGGCTTCGTGCCCGACTGCGCGCACGCGGCCATGATCGCCGCGCCGGTCTGCGTCGAACCCGTGAACGTCACCTTCGAGACTTTCGGATGCCGGCACAGTGCGTCGCCGGTCGTGCGGCCGTCGCCTTGCACGATGTTGAAGATACCCGGCGGAATCCCTGCCTCGATCGCCAGCTCCGCGAGCCGCAACGCCGAGAACGGCGTCATCTCGGACGGCTTCAGCACGACCGCGTTGCCGGCCGCCATCGCCGGCGCGATCTTCCACGACGCCATCACCAGCGGGAAATTCCACGGCGCGATCGCCGCGATCACGCCGTACGGCTCCGCGATCGTCATCCCGAGATGGTCGGTGCGCGTCGCCGCGACCTCGCCGCCGATCCGGTCCGCCCATTCGCCGTAGAAGCGGATCCCTTCGGCCGTGAACGGCACGTCCCAGCGTGCCGCGTCGGCGATCGGGCGGGTCGAGCCGACCGCCTCGAGCGGTGCGAGCGTCGCGACGTCCGCGTCGATCAGCTCGGCCCAGCGGCGCATCGCGCGTGCGCGTTCGCGCGGCGCACGGCGCGCCCAGTCGGTCGTCCGGAACGCGTGCCATGCGTTTTCGACCGCACGGTCGACGAGCGCCGCGTCGGCGATCGGCAGCGCCGCGTACACGCGTCCGTCGGACGGCCGGCGCACGTCGATCGCGCCCACGCCGTCGATGTATGTGCCGCCGATGAAGTGCGCACTGCGCACCGCGACGGCGGCCGGGTCGAAACTGTTCATCAGGTACTCCGAGTGGTGTCGTTCTTTTCCCGGCGAGATTTCGTCCGGGATACTCCCTGCGACGCGCGAAAAACCTGCCCTCCCGCTACGGCCGCACCGTCTGCCGCGGCGCCACGACGACCGGCAGCTCCTGGAACCGCTTCAGGTCGTCCTCGCTGCGATGGCACAGCACCTGCGCGCCGTTGTCGAGCGTGCGCAGCGCGGGCGCGGCCTGGTTGCACACGCCGTCCACGCGCATCGCGCAGCGCGACAGGAACGGGCACAGCTCGGGGTTGTCCGCCCGCGCGCCGATCGGCACCAGCGGCCGGTGGCAGCGCTCGCTCGCGTCGTCGAGCCAGCCGGCGCGCAGCTCCGGCGCCGACGACACCAGCAGGTGCGAGTACGGGTGGTACGGCGGCGCGCACAGCGCGTCGCGGCTGCCCGTCTCGACACGGCGGCCCGCATACAGCACGACGATGTCGTCGCTGATCGCGCGCACCTTCGCGATGTCGTGCGTGATGAACACGTACGACACGCCGAGCTTTGCCTGCAGGTCGCGCAGCAGGTCCATGATCGCCGCGCCGACGACCGTGTCGAGCGCCGACGTCACTTCGTCGCACAGGATCAGGTCCGGCTCGGCCGCGAGCGCGCGCGCGAGGTTCACGCGCTGCTTCTGGCCGCCCGACAGCTCCCCCGTGCGCCGCCCGGCGACCGCCTGCGGCAGCCGCACGAGATCGAGCAGCTCGGTCACGCGCCGCCGCGCGCGTTCGCCCTTCATCCCGTGATAGAACGCGAGCGGCCGTGCGAGCGTGCGCTCGACGCTATGCACCGGGTTCAGTGCGGTATCCGCGTTCTGGAACACGATCTGCACGCGCCGGTGCTGTTCCTTCGTGCGCTTTCCGATGTCGAGCGCGAGCGGCTCGCCGTCGAGCAGGATCTGGCCGCCTGTGGCCGGCACGAGGCCCGCGATCACCTTCGCGAGCGTCGTCTTGCCTGAGCCCGATTCGCCGATCACGCCGACCGTCTGCCCGCGCCCGATGCGCAGGTCCACTTCGTGCAGGATCACCTTCGACGGCCAGCCTTTCGCGGTGCGCCCGCCATACCCGGCAATCGCGCCGCGCACTTCGAGCAGCGGCGCGGGAGGCGCGGGCTTCGCGTCGCGTTCGGCGTCGTTCGGCGTGACCGCCGCGATCAGGCTCTGCGTGTACGGATGCGCGGGCGCATGCAGGATCTGCTCGGTATCGCCGACCTCGCGGATCACGCCGTCGCTCAGCACGACGATCCGGTCGGCCATCTGCGCGACGACGGCCAGGTCATGCGACACGTACACCGCACTCATGCCGCAGCGCCGGATCACGCTCTTGAAC
This sequence comes from Burkholderia sp. PU8-34, assembly GCF_053427725.1. NCBI lineage: Bacteria > Pseudomonadati > Pseudomonadota > Betaproteobacteria > Burkholderiales > Burkholderiaceae > Burkholderia > Burkholderia sp. PU8-34. The sequence goes on along the minus strand of NZ_JBSAXC010000011.1, from coordinate 23,594 downwards.
GCCTGCAGCACGTCGATCTGCGTGGTCACGTCGAGCGCCGTGGTCGGCTCGTCGAGGATCACGAGCTCAGGATCGGTGATCAGCGCCATCGCAGCCATCAGCCGCTGCAGTTGCCCGCCCGACACCTGGTGCGGATAGCGCTTGCCGATCGTCTCCGGCTCCGGCAGCGCGAGCGCGCGGAACAGCTCGACCGCCTTCGCTTCGGCCGCGCGCTTCGTCAGCGTCTTGTGGATCAGCGCGCTCTCGATCACCTGGTCGAGAATCGTGCGCGACGGGTTGAATGCCGCCGCGGCGCTCTGCGCGATGTAGGCGACCTTGCGGCCGCGCAGCGCGGTCAGCGCCTGCGCGGACAGCCCGCGCACGTCCACGCCGCCGAGACTGATCGTGCCGCCCGAAATCCGGCAGCCCGCGCGCGCGTGGCCCATCAGCGACAGCGCGATCGTCGTCTTTCCGGAGCCCGATTCGCCGATCAGCGCGAGCACCTCGCCGCGCCGGACGTCGAAGTCGATGCCGTGGACGATCGTCGTTTCCTCCTCGCCCGAGCGGCCGCCGACGACGCGCAGTCCGCGCACCTCGACCAGATTGTTCGACTCGTGTTGCATCAGTGTCCTCCCGCGGCGCCGGCCGTGCCTTTGCGGCGGCCGCGATGCGGCAAGCCGTCGATCAACAGGTTGACGCCCACCGTCAGGATCGCGATCGCGACCGCGGGCATGATCGCGACCGCCGAGCCGTCGCCAAGGCTTGCGATGTTCTCGCGCACGAGCGAGCCGAGGTCCGCATACGGCGGCTGCACGCCGAGCCCGAGGAAGCTCAGGCCGCTCAGCAGCAGCACGACGAACGTGAAGCGCAGCCCCGTATCCGCGAGCATCGGATGGATCATGTTCGGCAGCATCTCGACGCACGCGATGTACAGCGCGCTCTCGCCGCGCGCCCGTGCGACCTGCACGAATTCGAGCGTGCTGATGTTCACGGCCAGCGCGCGGGCGATCCGGTACGAGCCCGGCATGTAGCTGATCGCCGCGGTCAGGATCAACAGCGGCAGCGACGAGCCGAACGCGGCGACGATCATCAGCGCGAACATCTTCGACGGGATCGACGTCAGCGCGTCGAGCAGGCGGCTCATCGTCTCGTCGATCGCGCGGCCCGAAACCGTCGCGAGCAGCCCGAGCGTCGTGCCGATCAGTGCGGCGAGCAGCACCGCCGCGAGCGCGAGCAGCACGGTCAGGCGCGTGCCGTAGAGGATCCGGCTCAGCATGTCGCGGCCGAGGAAGTCGGAACCGAACGGCAGCTTCGCGCTGAACGGCGCGAACACGTCGGGCGTGACGATCGAGCCGACCTCGTGCGGCGCGAGGAGCGGCGCGAACACTGCGATGAACAGCATCAGGCCGGCCATCGACAGGCCGACCCAGCCGCCGGTCGTCAGTGTCGGGCGCACGGCGCGGCGCTTGCGCGGCCGCTCGGGGGAAGGTGCGGCAGGCGGCGTGTCAGGCCACGGCGGGAGCGGATCGCCGGGCGGCGGCAGCGCGCTGCTGCGTTGTACAGGTTCGGTCGGGTGCATGTGCGGCATCTCGGGAGAAGGATGGGACGGTCAGGTCCGCAGTCTCGGGTTCGACACGATCGAGCACAGGTCGGCGAACAGCACGAGCGTCAGATAGGCCACGCAGAAGATCAGCGTGCACGCCTGCACCAGCGGGAAGTCGCGGTTGCCGACCGCATCGACCATCAGGCTGGCGAGGCCCGGATAGTTGAAGATCGTCTCGACGACGATCACACCGCCGAGCAGATACGACAGGCTCAGTGCGATCGCATTGGCGATCGGCCCGATCGCGTTCGGCAGTGCATGGCGCAGCACGACGCGCGCGGGGCTCGCGCCCTTGAGCACGGCCATCTCGACATACGACGCGCTCAGTTGCTCGATCACCGCGGCGCGCGTCATCCGTGCCATCTGCGCGATCACGACCGCACAGAGCGTCAGCACCGGCATGGCATACGCGCGCAGGAAATCGTGGACGCTTTCGATCGGCCCGCTGTACGACAGCGCCGAGAGCCAGTGCAGCTTCACGGCAAGCACGAGCACGGCGACCGTCGCGATCAGGAATTCCGGCGTCGCGACGAGCGACAGCGTGCCGAGGCTGATCGCGCGGTCGAGCGCCGACTCGCGCTTGACCGCGGCGAGAATGCCGAGCGCCAGTGCGATCGGCACCGATACGCAGGTCGTGATCGCCGCGAGCGTCAGCGACTTCGGCAGGCGCCCGCCGATCATGTCGGACACCGGCATGTCGCTCGACAGCGACCGGCCGAAGTCGCCGTGCAGCAGGCCCGCGAGCCAGTGCGCGTAGCGCACGTGGGCCGGCATGTCGAGGCCGAACTGCTGGCGCAGCGCGGCCACCGTCTCCGGCGTCGCGGACTGGCCGAGCGCGGCCTGCGCGGCGTCGCCCGGCAGCAGGTTCGTGATTGTGAAGATGATCACGGACACGATCAGCAGCGTCAGCACGGTGACCGCGATGCGGCGAACGATCAATCCGAGCAGAATTCGGTTCATTGCGCGGCACTCCGGGAAAGTGTCACCGTTGCCGGCGCGGGAACCCGCACCGGCAACGCGGCTGTGGCGGGTAACGGCGTCACGCGTTCCACCACACGTGCTCGGCGAACATGAAGCCCATCATCCCGCCGGTCGGGATCGAGCCGAGGCCCGCGAGGCGCTTGTCGTATCCGTCGAGAAAACTGATGAACGCGGGGATGCCGATCCTGCCCTGCTGTGCGACGATCACCTGCATCTCGCCATACATCTGCTTGCGTTTCGCGTCGTCGGTCTCGGAACGCGCGGCGAGCAGCAACTGATCGAACTTCGCGTTCTTCCAGCCCGACTCGTTCCACGGCGCATCCGACTTGAAGAATTGCGTGAACAGCACGTCGGCGCTCGAGCGCGGATTGATGTTGCCGAAGCCGAGCGGGTGCTTCATCCAGTGGTTCGACCAGTAGCCGTCGGCCGACACGCGGTTCACCTGCAGGTTCAGCCCGATTTTCTGGCCGGCCTGCTGCAGCAGCACGGCCATCTCGACCGAGCCGTTCGCGTCCGACGTCGCGTAGATCGGCGGCAGCGCGACACCCAGCGCGCCGGCCTTCTGGAACAGGAATTTCGCCTTGTCCGGATCGTGCGGCCGTTGCGGCAGCGACGCGTTGAAGTAGCGATGGCCCGGCGGAATCGGCTGATCGTTGCCGATCACCGCATAGCCGCGGAACACCGCCGAGCGGATCTGCTCGCGGTCGAACAGGTACTTGATGCCTTCGACGAAATCCGGGTTGGCGGTCAGCGGGTTTTCGCCGCGCATGATGAGGTCGGTATAAAGACCCGACTTGGTCTCCTTGAGCGCGTAACCGGGCGTCGACGCGACGCGCTGGGTCGAGCGCGGGTCGACCGCGTTCACGAGGTGCACGTCGCCCGACAGCAGCGCGTTCAGGCGCGCGGCGCTGTCGCTGATGCCGATCAGTTCGATCTCGTCGAGATACGGCATCCCCGGCTTGAAATAGCTGTCGTTGCGCACGCCGACCGTCGACACGCCGGGCTTGAACGCCTTCAGCTTGTACGGACCGCAGCCGATGCCGGACGTGAAGTCGGTCGTGCCGTCCTTGACGATCACGAGCTGCGGCGTCGCGAGGATCACCGGCAAGTCCGCGTTTGCGCTGGCGAGCGTGAGCGTGACTTCGTCGGGGCCGGTCGCCTTCGCGTCGGTGAACTGATCGGCGATCGTCTTGACCTTCGATGCGGTGGCCGCGTTCTTGTGGCGCATCAGTGAAAACACCACGTCGGCCGGCCCGACCGGTTTCCCGTCGTGGAACGTGACGCCCTTGCGCAGCTTGATGATCCACGTCTTCGCGTCGGTCGTGTGCAGCGACTCGGCGAGATTCATCTGCGGCGTCAGGCTCTGATCGAGCTGCGTGAGGCCGCTGTAGAACATGAAGAAGCGAATGTAGTCGGCGCCCGTCGAGCCTTTGGCCGGGTCGAGCGTATCGGCCGTCGAGCTGGACTCGTTCGCCACGCGGATCTTGCCGCCGCGCTTCGGCGCGGGCGCGGCGAATGCGGGCTGCGTCTCCATCAGCAGTCCGCCGGCCCCGGCGGCCATCATGCCGCCCGCCGCCATGATCCGCATCATGTCGCGGCGCGTGAAGCCGCGTTGGTCGCCGCCCTTGTCGATATCGTCGCTCATCCGAACTGCTCCTGACTGTGGAAAGTGGGTCCTGGGGTCCAGCCTGGTTCGAGATTCCCGCCGCGCCCGCCTGCTGGTAGCGAGCGCGACGTCGTACGCATTGAGTTCATTTAAGCACCGCCAAAATGCCGGTTGTCGCGATTCGGGGCGCCTGCACGATACGATTCGACCGTTTTGGGCCGTCCGCGCAGCATGATTTGCTGCGCGCCCGTGCGTGCTGCCGCCCCTTCCTGATCTGCCTGCGACAAATGCGTGACGAAAGGAATCGTAAAGCGGCGGCCGCCGCAGATTGCATCGACAAAATTGCCCGTTCGGCATCCGAAACGCGTTCGGCGGCCCCAAACGGCCTGTTTTGCATCGATTGCGCGGCCGCGGGCCGGCCGCGGTCGAAACGAGCGAAATGTCCTAGTCGTCGGTTGCGCGCGCGTGCGACAGTGAGCCGCCCTCGCAGCCGTTGCGCCGGGGCGATTCCCCACTACCGCGAGGACACCCACGCATGAAAGTTCAGAAGATTTCCCGCTCCGTCGACGCCGACTTGCCCGAAGACTGGGGCACGGCCGGATTGCCCGGCACCGAGCCCGCCCGCGTATCGGGCCGCCAGGTCGTGATCCCTGGCAGCGAGGCGTTCGACACCGGCGTGTTCGAATGCACGCCGGGCACTTACCGGCGCGGGGTGAAGGAAGCGGAGGTGATGCATTTCCTCGCGGGCGCCGGCACGTTTGCGCCGGATGGCGAGGACGCGATCGAGTTCGGCGCAGGCGACACGCTGTTCTTTGCCGCGAACACCGAAGGGCTGTGGCAGGTGCGCGAGACGATGCGCAAGGTGTACGTGATCTTCTGACGCCGGGGGCCCGCTGCGTGCCGCGGGTTTTCCCGGGCAGGCAGCTGGCCGGCAGCGCGCCGCGCGACAGGCCGCCGCGCAGCCGACGCGTCGCTTACAGGCCGAGCTGCGTCGCGAGATGGCCGATGTCGGACACCTCGTAGTAGTTGTAGAACGGCGTGCCCGGCTCATGGCCGCGATTGACGAACGCCTTGTGCCTGATCCCGAGATCCTCGGCCGTCATCAGGTCGTAGCGCAGGCTCGACGACACGTGCAGCACGTCCTGCGGCTCGCAGCCGAGCTTGTCGAACATGTATTCGAAGCCCTGCATCCGCGGCTTGTATGACTGCGCCTGCTGCGCGGTGAATACGGCGTGGAACGGCGCGCCGAGCTTGTCGACGTTGCTCATGATCTGGTCGTCCGACGCGTTCGACAGGATCACCAGCTTGTACTTCTTCGCGAGCCGCGACAGGCCCGCCGGCACGTCCGGATGCGGGCCCCACGTCGGGACCGCGAGATAGAAGCGCTCGGCTTCGGCTTCGTCGAACTTCACGCCGAGCTTGTTGCAGGTGCGCCGGATCGCATTGACGACGACGTCGCGATACGGCTTCCACGCGCCGAGCACCTCGTCGAGGCGATAGCCGGCGAACACGCGCACGAACTCCTCGAGAGCGACCGGCGACAGGCGGTCCGCGTAGATTTCACGCGCCATGTCGCCCATCCGGAAGCGGGTCAGCGTGCCATAGCAGTCGAACGTGATGAATTTCGGTTCAAATTGGATCATGGTGACGTCCTGTCGGTGTGAAGCCCCGGCAGGGCCGGGGACGGGCTGGGTTTAACGCAATTGAATCAGGGCAATAAATCCTTCGCGCATCGTTCGGCGCCGCTCGAAACGCACAATCGCCGCGTGTTGCCGGGGCTGCACGGCACGATCTGCGGCGCGATCCCGGCGGGCGGCAGGCGCGCGCCGCGCTGCTTCAATCGTACTGGCGTTCGCGCAGCAGAAGCTGCCGGAATGACCGCCCGCATCGGCACGGAACGCGCGTTGCGTCACGCCGTTCGAGCCGGTTTGCGTCGATCTCGCGCAACGGGCCGCGCGCGCCGGAAAACAGGCGAATCGTCCTATCCGCGCCACGCCGCCGCTGGCAGAGTGAACGCGTCATTCCCTACCCGTCCGGAGCCCAGCGTGGCCGATACCAACACTTCCCGCACGCTCACCTATCGCCCGTTCACCGAGGACGATCTCGCCGCCGCGCACCGGCTGTCGAGCGCATTCAACTGGCCGCACCGCGTCGAGGACTGGCGTTTCGTCATGCATCTCGGCAGCGGCTTCGTCGCCGAGGATGACAGCGGCATCGTCGGCACCGCGCTCGGCTGGCGCTTCGGCGATTCGCACGCGTCGCTCGGCATGGTGATCGTGTCGCCCGAGCGGCAGGGCCAGGGCATCGGCCGCGAACTGCTCGCGCGCATCGTCGAGAGCCTCGGCCCGCGCACGACGTTCCTGCATGCGACACCCGCCGGCGAGCCGCTGTATGCGAAATTCGGCTTCAAGCCGATCGGCACGATCGACCAGCATCAGGGCGCCGCATTCCAGCCGCCGCTGATCTCGCTGCCGCCGGGCGAGCGCCTGCGCCCGATCGGCGCGAACGACGGCCCGCGGCTCGCCGCGCTCGCGTCGCGCGCATGCGGCTACGAGCGCGGCGCGGTGATCGGCGCGCTGCTGGACGTCGCGAACGGCATCGCGCTCGACCGCGACGGCGAGCTGCTCGGCTTCGCGCTGTTCCGCCGCTTCGGCCGCGGCCACGTGATCGGCCCGGTCGTCGCACCGGACGTGCTGCGCGCGCAGGCGCTGATCAGCCACTGGCTCGCGCTGCACGAGGGAATGTTCGTCCGCCTCGACGTGCCCGGCGACAGCGGGCTGACGGACTGGCTGATGGGGCTCGGGCTGCCGCGCGTCGATACGGTCGTCGCGATGGTGCGCGGCAACGCGCCCGTGCGCGACCCGGCGGCACGCCCGTTCGCGATCGTCAACCAGGCGCTCGGCTAAACGGGCGCACGCGATGAGCTTCGTCTACAAGGCCGACCCCGTGCGCGGCGAGCAGTGGGCGCGCCGGTTCGCGGAAAAGGCGCCCGACATCGACTTCCGTCTGTGGCCCGACATCGGCGCCCCGGCCGAAGTCCGCTACCTCGCCGCGTGGCAGCCGCCGGACGATCCGGTCGCGCTGCTGCCGAACCTCGAGATCGTGTTCTCGGTCGGCGCCGGCATCGACCAGTTCGATCTGTCCCGCGTACCCGCACATATTCCGGTCGTGCGGATGATCGAGCCCGGCATCGTCGAGGGGATGGTCGAGTACGTGACGCAGGCGGTGCTGACGATCCACCGCGACCTGTTCGACTATGCAGCGCAGCAGCGCGCGCAGCAGTGGCACGAGAAACCGGTGCGCGCGGCCGCGTCGCGCCGCGTCGGCGTGCTCGGTCTCGGCATGCTCGGCCAGGCCGTGCTCGACACGCTGCGGCGCTTCGGCTTTCCGTGCGCCGGCTGGAGCCGTACGCCGCGCACGCTCGACGGCGTCGACTGCTACGCGGGAGACGCCGCACTCGACGCATTTCTCGCGCGCACCGACATCCTGATCTGTCTGCTGCCGCTGACGGCCGACACGCGCGGGCTGCTCGGCGCGCGCGTGTTCGACGCGCTGCCGGCCGGCGCGTCGCTCGTGCAGGTCGGGCGTGGCCCGCAGCTCGATCCGGCCGCGCTGCTCGCGGCGCTCGATGGCGGCCGGCTCGACAGCGCGATCCTCGACGTCACCGATCCCGAGCCGCTGCCGGCCGGCCATCCGTTCTGGACGCATCCGCGCATCCGCATCACGCCGCACATCGCGAGCGCGACGCGGCCCGATACCGCGGTCGACGCGGTGCTTGCGAATCTCGCACGGCATCGCGCGGGCGAGCCGATGATCGGCGTCGTCGATCGCGCGCGCGGCTACTGACCCTGATTGAGCGTGTCGTCGCGTGTCGTCGCACGCCTGCGCGCGCGATGCGCGTCGGCCCCGCGAGAACGGGTCGCAGCACAAAATGCCGAAGCGCCCCGCACAAACGCCGCATCCATGTGTTTCGCGCCGCCATTTGACGACGCGCCTGCATTTCTCGCTCGCTAGGATGAACGCACCGCTGACACCTGACGAGAGTCCCGCCCTGCCATGACCCAATCCACGCTGATCGAAGCCGATCGTCAACACCTGATCCACCCCGTCGTGAACTACCGTGCGCACGAGGCGCGCGGCGTCACCGTGCTCGACTCCGCAGACGGCGTGTACCTGCGCGACGCGAATGGCAACACGCTGCTCGACGCGTTCTCCGGCCTGTGGTGCGTGAACGTCGGCTACGGCCACGACAGCATCGTGAAGGCGGCCGCCGAGCAGATGGCGAAGCTGCCTTACGCGACCGGGTATTTCCATTTCGGGTCGCAGCCCGCGATCGAGCTCGCCGAACGCCTCGCCGCGCTCGCGCCCGCGTCGCTCACGCGCGTGTACTTCACGCTCGGCGGCTCTGACGCGGTCGATTCCGCGGTGCGCTTCATCACGCATTACTTCAACGCGACCGGGCGGCCGTCGAAGAAGCACATGATCGCGCTCGAGCGCGGCTATCACGGCTCGTCGTCGATCGGCTCGGGCCTCACCGCGCTGCCGGCGTTCCATCGCCATTTCGACATGCCGCGCGCCGACCAGCATCACATTCCGTCGCCGTACCCGTACCGCCATCCGCTCGGCAACGATCCGCAGGCGCTGATCGCCGCGTCCGTAGCGGCACTCGAAGCGAAGGTCGCGGAACTCGGCGCGGACAACGTCGCCGCATTCTTCTGCGAACCCGTGCAGGGCTCCGGCGGCGTGATCGTGCCGCCCGCCGGCTGGCTGAGGGCGATGCGCGACGCGTGCCGGCGCCTCGGCATCCTGTTCGTCGCGGACGAGGTGATCACCGGCTTCGGCCGCACGGGCCCGCTGTTCGCGTGCGAGACCGAGCGCGTCGAACCGGACCTGATGACCGTCGCGAAGGGCCTGACCGCCGGCTATGCGCCGATGGGCGCCGTGCTGATGTCCGACGAAATCTACGAAGGGATTGCGGGAAGCCCTGCCGACACGGCCGTCGTCGGCCACGGCCATACCTATTCCGCGCACCCGGTCAGCGCCGCGGTCGGTCTCGAAGTGCTGCGCCTCTATCACGAAGGCGGGCTGCTCGCGAATGGCCAGGCGATGGCGCCCCGCTTCGCGGCCGGCCTCGACGCGCTGCGCGACCATCCGCTCGTCGGCGACGCGCGCGCCGCCGGCCTGCTCGGCGCGCTCGAACTCGTGGCCGACAAGGCGCACAAGACGCGCTTCGATCCGGCACTGAACCTGCCGGACCGGATCGCGGCCGCCGCGTACCGCAACGGCGTCGTGTTCCGCGCGTTCGGCGACGGCATCCTCGGTTTCGCGCCGGCGCTGAGCTTCACGGCCGGCGACTTCGACCTGCTGTTCGCGCGCGTGCGCAAGACGCTCGACGACGTGCTCGCGGACGCCGGCGTGCAGCGCGCGCTCGACGCTGCACACGCGCAGCCGGTGTGACGCGCATCGGGAAAGCCGGGCTTGTGGCGCGATTGTTTCGACTCTAAAGTAACCGAACATTTAACCCAGCCGCCTTCACACGAACCATGACGGACAGCAAGCTCGACCGGATCGACCTGCGCATACTCTCGCAGCTGCAGAAACGCGGCCGCATGACCAACGTCGAGCTCGCCGATGCGGTCGGGCTGTCGCCGAGTCCGTGCCTGATCCGCGTGAAGCGGCTCGAGAGAGCGGGTTACATCGCCGGTTACGGCGCGCACATCCAGCTCGAAAAGCTCGGCGACGTGCAGGTGGTGTTCACCGAGGTCACGCTCGCCGACCACCGGCGCGAGGATTTCGACCGCTTCGTCGCGGCGATCCGCAACGTCGACGAGATCGTCGAATGCCACCTCGCGAGCGGTGGCTACGACTATCTGCTGAAGTTCGTCACGCGCAGCGTGAGCCACTACCAGACGATCATCGAAGGGCTGCTCGAGCAGAACATCGGCATCGAGAAATATTTCAGCTACGTGATCATCAAGTCGCCGTTCGTGAAGCGCCACTACCCGCTCGAATCGCTGTTCGGCGAACGGCACTGACAGAGGCCGCGCGGCGCGACGAGCGCGCGGCACGCAACGAGGAGCACATCGACATGCACGACACGATCGCGGCGCGCGTGAGCAGCGTCGCAGACCGTGCCCGCTTCACCCGCCGCGCGACATGCAACGTGCGCGTGCGCGCGACCTGACGCGCCCCGTCCGCGTGCCGTCCTGCGGTGCGCACCGAACATCCGACCATCCGACCGAATCGAAGGACCTCCGATGCCGCTTACCTTGTCCCGCCCCGAACTCATTCGACCCGCGAACCTGATCGACGGCGCGTGGCGCGATGCCGCCGACGGCCACCGCTACGCGGTGATCGATCCGGCGACGCTCGATCGCGTCGCGGACGCGCCCGACAGCGGCGCCGCCGACGCGCGCGCGGCGACCGACGCGGCGGCCCGCGCGCTGCCCGCGTGGCGCGCGACGACAGCCCGCGAACGCGCGACGATCCTGCGCAACTGGCATGCGGCGATCGTCGCGCACACCGAGGATCTCGCGCGGCTGATGTCGCGCGAGCAGGGCAAGCCGCTGGCGGAAGCGCGCGGCGAAGTCGCATACGGCGCGTCCTATGTGCTGTGGTTCGCCGAGGAAGCGACGCGCGCGTACGGCGACCTGATTCCGCAGCAGCAGCGCGGCAAGCGGATGAGCGCGGTGAAGGAGCCGATCGGCATCGTCGCGGCGATCACGCCGTGGAATTTCCCGCTCGCGATGATTGCGCGCAAGATCGCGCCGGCGCTCGCGGCCGGCTGCACGGTCGTTGCGAAGCCGGCCGAGGACACGCCGCTCACCGCGCTCGCGCTCGCATTCCTCGCGCAGGAGGCGGGCGTGCCGCCCGGCGTGCTGAACATGATCGCTGCGTCGCGCGAGCGCGGCGTCGAAGCGGTGGGTGACTGGCTCGCCGACGGCCGCGTGCGCAAGATCACGTTCACGGGCTCGACACCGGTCGGCAAGCTGCTCGCACGCGAATCGGCGGCCACGCTGAAGAAGCTGTCGCTCGAGCTCGGCGGCAACGCGCCGTTCATCGTGTTCGACGACGCCGATCTCGACGCGGCCGCCGACGGGCTGATGGCCGCCAAGTTCCGCAACGGCGGCCAGACCTGCGTGTGCCCGAACCGCGTATACGTGCAGCAGCGCGTGTACGACGCGTTCGCCGCGCGCGTGGCCGCGCGGGTCGGCGCATTGAAGGTCGCGCCGGCCACCGATCCCGCCGCGCAGATCGGCCCGATGATCAATGCGCGTGCGGTCGACAAGATCGCGCGGCACGTGGACGACGCGGTATCGCGCGGCGCACGCGTGCTGACGGGCGGCACGCGCCTGTCCGAACTCGGCCCGCACTACTACGCGCCGACCGTGCTTGCCAATGCCGCGCCCGGGATGGCGCTGTGCGGCGAAGAGACCTTCGGGCCCGTCGTCGCGCTGTTCCCGTTCGACACCGAGGACGAAGTGATCGACGCCGCGAACGACACGCCGTTCGGGCTCGCCGCGTACTTCTATACGCAGGACATCCGGCGGATCGCACGCGTGTCCGCGCGGCTCGAGACGGGCATCATCGGCATCAACGAAGGTGCGCTCGCGAGCGAGGCTGCGCCGTTCGGCGGCGTGAAGGAATCGGGCTACGGCCGCGAAGGCTCGCGCTACGGCCTCGACGACTACCTGTCGATCAAGTACCTGTGCCAGGGCGGGCTCGACTGAGCCCGCGCGCCCCTTCATCGTCCGACACCCTTTCGATCCGCACCGTCATGACCGAATCCGCTTCCGCCTTCACCCCGTATCCGATCGAAGTCGCGTTTCCCGACCTGAGCGCGCACCGCGCGGGCAATACGGGCGTCGACTACGTGTACCGTTTCGACTCCGGCGTGCCGGGCCCGAACGTGATGGTCAACGCGCTCACGCACGGCAACGAGGTGTGCGGCGCGATCGTCGTCGATGCGCTGCTCGCGCTCGGCGCGCGGCCGCGGCGCGGCACGCTGACGCTGTCGTTCGCGAACGTCGCGGCGTATGCCCGCTTCGATCCCGCACAGCCGGACGCGGCGCGCTTCGTCGACCAGGATTTCAACCGCGTGTGGACGCCCGCGGTGCTCGACGACCTGTCGGTCCGCTCGGCCGAGCTCGATCGCGCCCGCGCGCTGCGGCCGTTCGTCGACGCCGCCGACTGGCTGCTCGACCTGCACTCGATGCATGAACGCAGCGCGCCGCTGATCGTCGCGGGGCCGCTCGACAAGGGCGTCGCGCTCGCGCGCCACGTTGGCGCGCCGGCGACGGTGATCCGCGACGCCGGCCATCCGGAAGGCACGCGGATGCGCGACTATGCGGGCTTCGGCGATCCGGCGAGCCCGAAGTGCGCGCTCCTCGTCGAATGCGGACAGCACTGGGAAGCGCGCGCGGTCGACGTCGCGCGCGATTGCACTGCGCGGTTCCTGGTCGCGTCGGGTGTGCTCGATGCCGCGGATCTGCCGGCCGGCTGGTTGCTGCCACTGCCGGACATGATGCGCATCGTGCAGGTGACCCAGCCTGTCGTCGCGACGAGCGTCGATTTCCGCTTCGCGGGCAACTACACGGGCCTCGAACATTTCGCGGAGGAAGGCACCGTGATCGGCTGGTCGAACGGCGAGCCGGTCGTGACGCCGTATCCGGACTGCGTGCTCGTGATGCCTTCGCTGCGGCAGTTGCGGCCCGGCGTCACCGTCGTGCGGCTCGGACGGCTCGAGACGCAGGTCGCACCGCTCGCGCTCGAATGACGTTTCAAGCGGCCGGCGCACCGCGCCTGCCGACCAGGAACCACGTGCGGAACTCGCCCAACCCTTTCGCCGCGATCATGCCGCGCTCCTCGACGACGAACGATTCGCCGAGCCTTGCGCGCGTGGCTTCCGTCATCTGCACGCGCCCGGCCACACCTTGCGATTCCATCCGGCTCGCGAGGTTCACGGCCATCCCCCACAGGTCGTAGATGAACTTGCGCTTGCCGATCACGCCGGCCACGACCTCGCCGCTGTTGATGCCGATCCGCAACTGCAGCCTGCAGTGCCGCAGCGCGTTGAAGCGAGCCAGCGCGTCGATCATGTCGAGCGCCATGTGCGCCGCGCGCGTCGCGTGGTCCTCGGCCGGAACCGGCAAGCCCGCAGCCGCCATGTAAGCGTCGCCGATCGTCTTGATCTTTTCGAGGCCGCGGTGGTCGGCAATGATGTCGAAGCCCGTGAAGATCTCGTTGAGCATTTCGACGAGCTGCTCGGGGCGCATGCCGGCCGAAAAGCCGGTGAAGTCCACGATATCCGCGAACAGTACCGACACCTCCGGGAAGCGGTCCGCAATCACGTCCGGGAAACTCCCGGCGATGTCGTCGAGGTGCGCCTTCAGCCGCTCGGCGATCGGATAGGGCAGCATGTTGAGCAGCAGCCGCTCCGACACCTTCTGCTCGGCGAGCACCTTCGCATAGAGGCTCTGCAATTCGTCGCTCTGCCGGCGGATCAGCTCGCGGCTCGCCTCCACTTCGCGCACTTTCTGCTCGAGCGCCTGGCCGTAGCTGCGCAGCTCCCGATGCAGCAGGCGCACCTCCAGCATGTTGTGAACCCGCATCAGCACTTCGGCCAGATCGAACGGCTTGCTGATGAAATCCTTCGCGCCGGCCTGCAGCGCACGCAGTTCGTGCGCCGGCTGCGCGGTGATCACGATGACCGGAAGATAGCTGTCCGCTTCGAGCGCCTTCAGGCCTTCCATCACCTGAAAGCCGTCGGTGCCGGGCATCTGCAGGTCGAGCAGGATCAGGTCGTAGCGGTTCCGGCGGTGCAGCTCGACCACCGCGGACGCATCCGTCGTCGACGCGACCCGCGCGTAGCCGGCCCGGCGCAGCAGCTGCTCGAGCAGCAGGACATTGGCTTCGAGATCGTCGACGACGAGGATGCTGGCGTCGAGGATCGCGCTGGAATCGATCATGGTTCGCCACCCGGCTGCCCGACGCGCGCTAGTGTTTTCCTTCCGCGAACGCGATCGCGTCGGCAAGCGCATCCATGAACGCGTCGATCCTGATCGGTTTCGTCAGATAGCGAAAGAAGCCTGCCTTCAGCCCCTTCTCGATGTCGCGCGGCATCGCGTTCGCGCTGAGCGCGACGACGGGAATGCCCGACGTCGACGGATTCCTGCGCAGGATGTCCAGCGCTTCGATGCCGCTGATGTCGGGCAGGTTGATGTCCATCACGATCACCCGCGGCAGCGCGCTGCGCGCCAGCTCAACACCGCCTTGCCCCGTCGCGGCGCTGAGCATGCGCAAGTCTGCGCGCCTGGCAACGAGCTGCTCGACCAGTTTCAGGTTGGCCGGATTGTCCTCGACATAGAGCACGGTATGCACGGGCGCTTCGGCGGCACCGCTTTGCGGCACGTGCTCGTCTGGCGTTGCGGGGTGTGCGCCCGCCGTCGTCGCGACGTCCGGGGCGGGCGCCGAATCGAGCTCGATCCAGAACATGCTGCCCTTCCCGACCGTGCTCTCGACGCCGATCGCGCCGCCCATCAGCTCCGTCAGCCGCTTGGCGACCACGAGGCCGATGCCCGTGCCTTCTTCCGCGCCGGCTTCCTGTCCGAGGCGGTTGAACGGCTGGAAAAGCTGGTCGAGCTGGCCCGGCGACAGGCCCGCGCCGGTGTCGCGGACGCTGACGCGAACCCGCTTGGCGACGCCTGTGTCGTAATCGACGTCGACCTCGCCCGACGCCCGGTTGTACTTGATTGCGTTCGACAGCAGGTTGATCAGCACCTGCTTGATGCGCGTGCGATCGGCGCGGACATGGCAGAGCGGATCGACGCGCGGGAAGGTCACGCGAATCCCGCGTTGCTGCGCCTGCGGCCCGATCATCGCCGCGCATTCCTGCAGGATGTCGTGCAGCGATACCGGTTCGGGCGACATCGATACGTGTCCGGATTCGATCTTCGCCAGATCGAGCACTTCGTTGATCAGCGCGAGCAGGTGCCATCCCGCGCGCAGGATCTGATCGAGGCTCGCCAGTTGCGACGGCGTCGGCGGCGGCGACTCCGACGCCATCAGTTGCGCGAAACCGAGGATCGCATTGAGCGGGCTGCGCAACTCGTGGCTCATCCCGGAAAGGAACTCGGACTTCGCGCGATTCGCGCGCTCCGCGGCTGCCTGGGCCTGCTTCTGGTCTTCGATGTCGGTCTCGGTGCCGAACCACTTGACGAGCTTGCCGGCGCGATCGCGGTACGGCAGGCCGCGACAGAGGAACCATCGATACGCGCCGTCCGACGTGCGCCTCAAGCGGTATTCGAGCTCGAACTCGTCGCCGCTCTCGATCGAATGTGCCCAGATTTCGACCGCGCGCTGGCGATCGTCCGGATGAAGAAAGCGCTCCCAGCTCTCGCCCCGGGCCTGCTCGAGCGTGATCCCGCCATACTCGAGCCCGCGGCGGTTTACATAGTCGACCGAGCCGTCCGGATCGGCCGTCCACGTGATATGGGGGATCGCATCCGCGAGCAACCTGAAGCGCCGTTCCCCCTCGATCGCTTCGGCCTTGCGACGACGCAATCTCGCAGGTGGACGGACATGACGCATTCGCATGATGTTTTCCCCGGAACGGGCACGGACGCCTTTTCAGTTTAGTCGTGCGCAAACCGATCGGGAGAGGCGGGGTTCGGCGCCGCCACCGGGATTCATCCCCTTTTTTGTCAGATTCAGGCTTGCCCGGCCGGCACGGCCAGCGTCATGTGCGATTTCACCCGCCCGCCGTCACCCGGGTCACTCGGGTCACTCGGGTCACTCAGGTCACTCGGCCGTGTCGCGCATCAGCTTCATCAGCTGCTCGCGCAGCCACTGATTGGCCTGGTCCCGATCGGCGCTGCGATGCCAGAAGCAGCAGTACTCGAGGTCGGGCACGTCGAACGGCAGCTCGAGAATGCGTGCCGGATAGCGCCTGAGCAGCCGCAGCGGTGCCGTCAGCGCGAGATCACCGCGCATCGCGATCAGCGGCGCGACCATGTAGTGCTGCACGCGCATCTGGATGTTGCGCCGATACCCGATGCGCGCCAGTTCCGTGTCGACATGGCCGCTGCCCTTGCGGCGGCTCGACACGTGGATGTGTCCCATCGCGAGATAGTCGTCCATCGACAGCACATCGCCGTTGAACGGATGGTCGTGACGGATCATGCACGCGTAGCGATCTCGGACCACCGGCGCCTGGAGCAGCGACGGATCGCCGATCGGCGGCGAGTCGATCGCGATGTCGACGGACCCGTTCGCGAGCGCGGTCGGGACTTCGCCGCGATCCAGGTAGTAGCTGCGCACGTGCATGCCGGGCGCATGCCGCTGCAGCAGCTCGCCGAGCGCCGGCAGCACCAGCGCCTCGGTCAGGTCGCTCATGCTCAGCCGGAACACGCGCTCGGACGTCGCGGGATCGAACACGTCCCCTTCGTGCGCGCTCGCATCGAGCAGCTGCAGCGCCTCGCGCACGCGGCCGATGATGTTCTGCGCCATCGGCGTCGGCATCATGCCGGCCGGCGTGCTGACGAACAGCGGATCGTTCAGCGTCTTGCGCAGGCGTGCGAGCGCGTTGCTGACGGCCGGCTGCGTGATGCTCAGCACCTCGGCCGCGCGCGTCAGGTTGCGCTTCACATAGATCGCCTCGAATACGACGAACAGGTTCAGATCAATCTTCGACAAGCGCATCGCCGGCCTCCTTGCCGGCATCTTAAGGGGCGCGACGCTCATCCGTCCATGCCGCGGCCGGGCCGCGCGTGCGTGCGCCGTTTTGCGCCCGTGCCGTGATCACGACCGTGCCGGCACCGTCAGGTACGGCGCGGTCGAGCCGGGCGTGCCGTCCTTGATTTCCATCCGCGCGATCGCCTGCAGGTGCACCTCGTCCGGGCCGTCCGCGTAGCGCAGCGCGCGGCCCCAGCTCCAGTGATCGGCGAGCGGCGTGTCGGGGCTGACGCCCATCGCGCCAAACACCTGCATCGCGCGGTCGCACACGTTCGTGTGCACGGTCGGCACCAGCGCCTTGATCATCGAGATCTCCTTGCGGGCCGCCTTCGCGCCCACCTTGTCGATCATCCACGCCGCCTTCAGCACGAGCAGGCGCGCCTGGTCGATTTCGATCCGCGAGCGCGCGATCCACTCGCCGATCGTCCCATGCCGGTTCAGCGGCTTGCCGAACGCCGTGCGCGACTGCGCGCGATCGATCATCAGCTCCAGCGCCAGTTCCGCCGCGCCGATCGAACGCATGCAGTGATGGATGCGGCCCGGCCCGAGGCGCGCCTGCGCGAGCGCGAAGCCGCTGCCCTCAACGCCCAGCAGGTTGCTCGCCGGCACGCGCACGTTGTCGAACGTGATCTCGCAATGCCCTTCGGGCGCGACGTGGTTGAGCACCGTGATGTTGCGCACGATCGTCACGCCCGGCGTGTCGCGCGGCACGAGGATCATGCTCTGCTGCTGGTGCGACTCCGCGTCCGGGTCGGTCTTGCCCATCACGATGAAGATCCGGCAGTTGGGGTGCGCGGCATTCGTGATGAACCACTTGCGGCCGTTGATCACGTAGTCGCCGCCGTCGCGCGTGATGCGCGTCGTGATGTTCGTCGCATCCGACGACGCGACGTCGGGCTCCGTCATCGCGAACGCCGAGCGGATCTCGCCGCGCAGCAGCGGCTGCAGCCACTGCTCGCGCTGCGCGGGCGTCGCGAACATGTGCAGCAGCTCCATGTTGCCCGTGTCCGGCGCGTTGCAGTTGAACACTTCCGACGCCCACGCGACGCGCCCCATGATTTCGGCGAGCGGCGCGTACTCGAGGTTCGTGAGGCGCGTGCCGGGCTCGTCGTCCTTCAGGTGCGGCAGGAACAGGTTCCACAGCCCCTCCTCCTTCGCCTGCGCCTTCAGCTCCTCCATGAACGACACCGGATAGCGGCCCGCATGGACTTCGTCGTGCCATTGGCGGATGCGCGGCACGATCCGCTCGTCCATGAATGCGCGCACGCGGCCGCGGAGTTCTTCCACCTTCGGGGTATAGCCAAAATCCATGATCGTGTCCTCAATTCCGTTCGATCGGAGAACCGGGACGCCGCCGTCGACGACGACAGCCTGCCCGGTCAGATAAGCGTTTTCCATCGCGCATGACATCGACATCGTCGCGACGGCTTCCTCCGGCCCGCCGCGACGCTTCATCGGCGAGTCTTGCGCGACGCACTTGTGACGGCCCGGCCTGCGCAACCGTCGATCTTCATCGCGAACTCAGATCGTCAGGCCGCCGTCGACGACGATGCACTCGCCGTTCGTATAGCTCGACGCATCCGACACGAGGTACAGCACGGTGCCGGCCATCTCGCGCGGCTCCGCGTGACGGCGCAGCGGGATCTTCGCCATCCAGGCTTCGTAGATCGCCTCGTCCGCGAACAGCGCGCCCGCGAACTTCGTCTTCGTGAGGCCCGGCAGCAGCGCGTTCACGCGGATGCCGAGCGGCCCGCACTCCTTCGCGAAGGCCTTCGTCATGTTGACGACCGCGGCCTTCGTGATCGAGTAGATGCCCTGCCGGTCGCCCGGCTGCAGCGCGTTCACCGACGCGGTGTTGACGATCACGCCGCCGCCCTGCGTGCGCATCATCCTGCCGGCTTCGACCGACATGAAGAAGTAGCCGCGGATGTTCACTTCGACGGTCTTGTCGTACGCCGCGAGATCGGTGTCCAGGATGTGGCCGAAATACGGATTCGCGGCCGCGTTGTTGACGAGGATGTCGAGACGCCCGTGCTTGCCGCGGATCTGCTCGAACGCGGCGGCGATGTCCTCCATCCGCCCGACGTGGCATGCCAGCGCCTCGGCCCGGCCGCCCGCGGTGACGATCTCGTCGGCCACCGCCTGGCAGTCGGCGAGCTTGCGGCTCGACACGATCACGTGCGCGCCCTGCTCGGCGAGCAGCTTCGCGATCTCCTCGCCGATGCCGCGGCTCGCGCCGGTCACGAGTGCAATCTTCCCGGTCAGGTCGAACAGATTCGTTGCCATGTGTCGCTCCTCCATGTGTGTGTATGCGGTGCGTGCCGCTTCAGTTTGTTCAGCGATGCGCGTCGATCACGCGCACGGCCTCTTCGGCGAGGCGTCCTGCCATTTCGCCGACGCGCAGCGCCGCCGCGCTCGATGCATTGCCCTGCAGCGCGCGCGCCTTCACGCCCTGCGCGATCGCGGCGAGCCGGAAGAAGCTGAACGCGAGATAGAAATGCCAGTCGCGGATCGGTTCGATGCCGCGCAGCTCGCAATAGCGCGCGACGATCTGCGCTTCGTCCGGCACGCCAAGCGCGGCGCGATCCATGCCCGCAAGGCCCGGGATATGGCCGTCCGACGGGAGCCGCAGGCACATGCAGAAGTACGCGAGATCGGCGAGCGGATTGCCGAGCGTCGACAGTTCCCAGTCGAGCACCGCCTTCACGCGGTAGCCGTCGCGCTCGAACATCACGTTGTCGAGCCGGAAGTCGCCATGCACGAGCGCAGGCCGCGCGGCATCGGGCGGGCATGCCTTCGGCAGCCAGTCGATCAGCGTTTCCATCGCATCGAGCCGCCCGGTTTCCGCCGCGCGGTACTGCTTCGTCCACACGCCGATCTGCCGCTCGAAATAGTTGCCGGGGCGGCCGTAGTCGGCAAGGCCGACCGCCTCGACGTCGACGTCGTGCAGCGCGGCCATCGTCTGCAGCACCGCGTCGTAGCAGGTCGCGCGGTCCTCCTTCGGCAGTTCCGGCAGCGCGGGATTCCAGAAGATCCGCCCGTCCTCGAAGCTCATCACGTAGAACAGGCTGCCGATCACGCCGCGGTCTTCGCACAGGTGGTACGGCCGTGCGACCGGCACCGCGCTCCCCGCCAGCGCACTCAGCACGCGGAACTCGCGGTCGACCGCGTGCGCGGATTTCAACAGCTCGCCCGGCGGCTGCCGCCTCAGCACGTAGCGGCCGCTGCGCGCGTGCAGCAGAAAAGTCGGGTTCGACTGGCCGCCGGCAAACTTCTCCGCGTCGACCGGCCCTTCGAAACCGGGCACGTGGTCTTCCAGATAGCGCGTGAGCCTGTCGACATCGAGTTGCTGTGGTGTGTTCGTCATCGTCCGGATCGTTTCGTGTCGTGGGTCAGCCGTAGGTCCTGAATGCGCGCCGTTCCGGATCCTCGAGATGCGGGATCCCGTTGAACGACGCCAGATGGAACGCGTCGGCGTTGAAGAAATACTGCGAGATGCTGCTGTTGCGGATCTGCAGATTCAGCGCGATCGCGCTCGACGCGGGCGCCGCCAGCACCTGCTGCACGGTGACCGCGATCGGGCCGCCCGAGCTCACCGCGAGCACGCGCTGCGCGCCGCTTTGCCGGATCGCGGCACGCGCGTCGGCGACGCGCTGCTGGAACTGCGCCCAGGTCTCGGGAACGGCGCCGCTCAGCCGGTCTTCCGACCAGAGATGCAGCACCTGCCTGAGTGCGCGGAAGTGCTCCTTCATCGTGCCGGCCGCGAGCCTTGCGAGCTCCGGATAGTCGCCGGCGGCCGCGGCGAACAGCGCCTCGAAGTCGTATTCGTTCAGGCCCGGATGCCGGTCGTAACGGACGTCCGTCCGGCCCATCCCGCGCAGGATCGCATCGACCGTCTGCGCATGCCGGTTCAGCGTGCCGCAGATCACGCGGTCGAACGTGATGTCCTGCCGCGCGAAGTATTCGCCAAGCCAGACGGCTTGCTGTTCGCCGGGCGCGGAGAGCCGGTCGTAGTTCTCCGTGCCGAACGACGCCTGTCCGTGCCGTACCAGAAAGAGTTCAGCCATCGCGTGCTCACCAGATCAGATGGCCCAGCATAGCGAGCACGCGCTCATTTTTGAAATTTATTTGCTGAATCGATCGGCATTCAAGTGATGAATCATGACCGGGTTGCGGGCGGCCACCTCGGCACAAGACAGCCGCGGCGCGCGCTTGCCGGCCCGACCGGATTCAACCGGCCGCCGGCAAGCGTTACGATGCGGGCGGCTCCTCCGCAGCCGGGCTTGCGCTCGTCCCGGTCGCGAGCGCGTCCGGCGGCGCCGACGCCGCCGTCGGCGCAACGTCCGTCTCCGTCAGCCCACCGCCCAGCGCCTTGTAGAGCGCGACTGCGTTGCCGAACTCGGCACGCCGCAGGTCCAGCAGCGCCTGTCGCGCGGCATACAGCTGCCGCTGCGAATCCAGCAATTCCAGCCGGCCTTCGACGCCCGCGCGGTAGCGCAGATTCGAAAGACTGGTACGGCGTTCGGCGCTGTCGACGACCCGGCTCTGCGCTTCGATCTGCCGGCCGAAGTCGCGGAGTACGCAGTCGGTTACTTGGCGGTTTCCGTGATGCATGCAAGGCGGATGAACACATGCTGATCCATGTGGGTCAGGCGCACGCTTGTCGCAGGCCTGATCGGTCGGTCACGGGTTGCGGCGGCGCGAACCGGACGGCGCCCCACGCCGCCATGCCCTTTTCCGCTAAAGTAAGACTGCAGGCCTCGAATACGGCCAATACATGTCCAACCATGCAGCCATACTTTTCAACGCACATGGGGTCACATTGAAAGCTCCGCAAGCCTACACCGCCGACGCGCCCACCCGCGCGGAAGTCGACGCACTCGCCGGTGCGACCGTCATCGAGTTCGGCACCAACTGGTGCGGTATCTGCTCAGGCGCGCAGCCCGCGATTCGCGATGCGTTCTCCGCCCACCCCGCCGTTCGCCACCTGAAAGTCGAAGACGGTCCCGGCCGGCCGCTCGGCCGCTCGTTCAAGGTCAAACTCTGGCCGACCCTGGTGTTCCTGCGCGACGGCGTCGAAGTCGCGCGCGTCGTTCGCCCCGCCAACGCCACGCAGATCGAAACAGAAGGCTTCGCCGCGCTCGCATGAGCGCGGCGACCCGCAATGATCATGAAACAGGCTATTCAACACATCGCCGTCGAAGCGCGCAGTTGCGGCCTCGTCGAGTTCACGTCGCAAGTGCGCGCGTTCGTCGAACAGCAAGCCATCCGCACCGGCCTGCTCACCGTGTTCTGCCGCCACACATCCGCTTCGCTGCTGATCCAGGAGAACGCGGATCCGTCGGTGCAGCGCGACCTCGAGCGCTACTTTGCGGAACTCGCGCCCGAGGACGCATCGCGCTACGAGCACGACACCGAGGGCCCCGACGACATGCCCGCGCATCTGCGCACGGCGCTCACGCAGGTACAGTTGTCGATTCCCGTCGAGCACGGGCGCATGGTGCTCGGTACGTGGCAAGGCATTTATCTGTTCGAGCATCGCCGCGCTGCGCATCGACGCGATATCGTGCTGCATCTGATCGGCGAGTAAGCGCGCGGGGCAAGCGGATTCGCTGACGTGCAACGCCGCGACGCCGACGGCGCGTGACGGAAAACCCTCGATGCAGGAGCAATCGATGTCTGAAGCAGCAGCAATGAACGATACGAGCAGCGAGCATCCCCTCGACAAAGTCGTATGGAACGCGCTCACCAGCAAGCAGCGCCGCTTTGCGCTCGGGGATGAGCGCGCGCTGCGGTTTCCGGCGGCCATCGCGCCTTTTGCGGCGATCGCCGATGCCAGTCCGGCATCCTTCGAAGCGCTGCGCGGATTGATCGACGCGCAGGGTCCGGTTGCCTTGGTCACGCCGACCGAACTGATGCCACCGGCCGGGTTCTCCGTCATCAGGCGTGCGACGCTGCTTCAGATGACCTGGCAAGGCCAACTCGACCCTGCGAGCGCATGGGAGCACGTCAGGCTCGCCGAGGGCGACGTGCCGGAAATGGTCGCCCTGACGGCCGCAGCGCAGCCGGGCCCCTTTGGCCCGCGCACCATCGAACTCGGCGACTATCTCGGCGTGCGCAGCCAGGGCAGGCTGGCGGCAATGGCGGGCGAGCGCATGAGGCTGGACGGATATACCGAAATCAGTGCGGTCTGCGTGGATGCCGCGTTTCGGGGGCAAGGTCACGCGGCCGGCCTGATGCGGCTGCTGATCGCAGCCATCCGCGCGCGGGCCGAGACACCCTTCCTGCACGTTCTCACGTCGAACCACGGGGCCATCGCGCTCTACCGGACGCTGGGCTTTGTCGAACGGCGCGAAATGCATCTCGCGGTGCTCGAAGGGGCGAAGGCGTGACCGACCGACGTGGCGAGTGGCGGTCCACCGGCAACGTGAGGACCGGGAACCGGTGTCGCCCTCGGTGACTGGCGGAGACAGTACGCGAGCAATAGACGCTTCTTCAACTGCAGCGGCTGACTTTCCCCCGCCGCACGCAAGACCGGTGCGCCTTCTCACGTGTCTGCGGCTAGCCTCGGCATCCGCCATTGGCGACGGTTGCGCCATTTCATGCATCGCGTCATTGGACGCCGCGCCCGTTCATCCGTCCAGACATTTCAGCCATTCGCTCGCCGCACATCCGCCGCCTATTCTGAAATTC
>NZ_JBSAXC010000109.1:0-221 GCF_053427725.1 Burkholderia sp. PU8-34 | reverse complement strand
GTCAAGGACATGCTGTTCGTGCTGAAGGAACTCGCCGGCATCGACGACATCGCGAAGCTGCCGGGCTTCGAGGACGCGGGCGTCGACACCGCGCAGGCCGTGCTCGACGAATCCGCGAAATTCTGCGGCGAAGTGCTGGCGCCGCTGAACGTCGAAGGCGACCGCAACCCGAGCAGCTGGAAGGATGGCGTCGTGACCGCGACGCCGGGCTTCAAGGAAGC
>NZ_JBSAXC010000108.1:0-224 GCF_053427725.1 Burkholderia sp. PU8-34 | reverse complement strand
GGCCACCGCCAGCGACGTCAGATTGCCCGACTCATCCTTGCCGACCAGGCCAACGTCCTTCAGCTGCGCCACGTTCACGGCGTCCGTGTCGTCCTTGCCGGCCGCCACGTTCTTCAGTTGCACTGCCGTGCCCGCCTTGCCCAGCGTCACCTTGTTCTTCGACGCGCTGTCGTACACCACCGCCAGCGATTCGCCCGTCTTCGAGTCGATCACCCCGCCGTCCG
>NZ_JBSAXC010000107.1:0-249 GCF_053427725.1 Burkholderia sp. PU8-34 | reverse complement strand
GGCGTCGCAACCGGCAACATGGGGGTCGGCAAGGACGGCGAGCCGACCGAGAACTTCCAGCTCGGCATGGAGCTGCACGCGAAGTACACGCTGTTCGCCGAAGGCTGCCGCGGCCATCTCGGCCGCCAGCTGATCGCGAAGTACAAGCTGGATGCGAACGCCGATCCGCAGGCGTACGGGATCGGCATCAAGGAGCTGTGGGAAATCGACCCGGCCAAGCACAAGCCGGGCCTCGTGATCCACACGGCC
>NZ_JBSAXC010000106.1:0-255 GCF_053427725.1 Burkholderia sp. PU8-34 | reverse complement strand
GTAGAACGTCGCGATCACGAAGAACACCGCGAGCGTCTTGATGACGGTGACGGCGAAGATGTCGCGATACGATTCGCGGTGCGTGAGGCCCGTCACCGCGAGCAGCGTGATCACCGCGCCGTTGTGCGGCAGCGTGTCCATGCCGCCGCTCGCCATCGCGACGACCCGGTGCAGCACGTCCATCGGGATGTTCGCCGCCTGCGCGCCCTTGATGAACAGGTCCGACATCGCGGCGAGCGCGATGCTCATGCCGCC
>NZ_JBSAXC010000105.1:0-264 GCF_053427725.1 Burkholderia sp. PU8-34 | reverse complement strand
ACCCGAACCGCCGATCGCACGGCGGCCGGCACGGCCCTCGCCGGATGCCGTTTTCCCCGCGGCAGTCGCCGTCTCTTCGACCGCCACCACCATTCCCCGGAGTCTGGAATACACCAGACGGTAGGTCTTGTTGTTCATCGTTCTTACCGGCGTTTCTTTCAGAATGACGAACGATAGCAACCACACCGTCAGAAAACTACAGGGCAATCGTCAGAAATTGCCAAGCGCCAAACGCCTTGCATCTTGCGAAAAGAAGATCTTTAG
>NZ_JBSAXC010000104.1:0-266 GCF_053427725.1 Burkholderia sp. PU8-34 | reverse complement strand
AATACGATCACTAACACCGGATCCGCTGCCGTCATCGCTGCCGCCAATCAGTTGAATCTCTACGCGACGATTCAACTGTCGAACACGGGCGGCGCGAGCCTATACAGTGTCGGCGACATCAATATCGCCGCAGACGGTCAGCGGGACGCCAACGGATTGCTCGCCAATCGCACCCAAGACGTGCTGAACGACCAATCCACGATCGAAGCTCAAGGCAATGTCGAACTCGCGGCCGGCACGTTCACCAATACGCGCCCCGCACCGAC
>NZ_JBSAXC010000103.1:0-274 GCF_053427725.1 Burkholderia sp. PU8-34 | reverse complement strand
TGGTGCGAATGGCACGAAGATCACGAAGGTGGCGAAGGGCGACGTCAGTGCGACGAGCACGGACGCGATCAACGGTGCGCAACTGCATGCGACGAACGAAAGCCTCGGCAACCTGAAGGAATCGCTGACGGACGGCGGAGTGATCGACTCGAAGACGGGTGAATCGCTGGCGGTGGTGTACGACAGCGCGTCGAAGAACAAGGTGACGCTGGGCAAGGCGGGCACGGCAGTGCAGCTGAAGAACGTGGCGGCCGGTAAGGACGACACGGACGCA
>NZ_JBSAXC010000102.1:0-286 GCF_053427725.1 Burkholderia sp. PU8-34 | reverse complement strand
AAATTCGAGCGGACCAAGCCGCACGTGAACGTTGGTACGATTGGTCACGTTGACCACGGCAAGACGACGCTGACGGCAGCGATCACGACCGTGCTGACGAAGAAGTTCGGCGGCGAAGCGAAGGCATACGACCAGATCGACGCGGCACCGGAAGAAAAGGCGCGCGGCATCACGATCAACACGGCGCACGTCGAGTACGAAACGGCTAACCGCCACTACGCACACGTCGACTGCCCGGGCCACGCTGACTATGTGAAGAACATGATCACGGGCGCAGCGCAGATGG
>NZ_JBSAXC010000101.1:0-288 GCF_053427725.1 Burkholderia sp. PU8-34 | reverse complement strand
GTCAACCACGACGCGGTCACGAAGGAAAGCGGCAAGAACACGGCGGTCGTCGTGTTCGTCGTGTCGATCGCCCTGACGATCGCGATGGCCCTCAAACTGTTCGGAGCATTCTAAGCAAATGGCAGCCAACAACCGAATCGGCTCGAAGCGCCTCGTCGTCGGCGCACACTACGGCCTGCGCGACTGGCTCGCGCAGCGCGTCACGGCCACGATCATGGCCGTCTACACGATCATCCTGCTGGTGCTGTTCTTCGGCGCGCACGACTTCTCGTACGAAGGCTGGGCGTC
>NZ_JBSAXC010000100.1:0-290 GCF_053427725.1 Burkholderia sp. PU8-34 | reverse complement strand
TCCTTGTTCGGGCCCACGCCGCGGCCTTCCTTGATTTCCTGGTCCATCGAGCGCGACACGAAGTCACGCGGCGCCAGGTCCTTCAGCGTCGGCGCGTAGCGCTCCATGAAGCGCTCGCCGTCCGAGTTGCGCAGGATGCCGCCCTCGCCGCGCACGCCTTCCGTGATCAGCACGCCCGCGCCGGCCACGCCGGTCGGGTGGAACTGCCAGAACTCCATGTCCTGCAGCGCGATGCCCGCGCGGGCCGCCATGCCGAGGCCGTCGCCGGTGTTGATGAACGCGTTGGTCGA